>CAMAWQ010000001.1 GCA_945862005.1 Hylemonella gracilis
ACTTGGGCGCCACTTTCTTCGCCACTGATGTACAGCGTGGAAGCGCCCCCGCGCTGCAACACATCCAGCGCCTGCAGCAGCAAGGTTGATTTGCCAATACCAGGGTCGCCGCCAATCAACACCACCCCACCGGCCACCATGCCTCCGCCCAACACGCGGTCGAGCTCGTCTATGCCGGTGGGCGTGCGGTCTACCTCGGAGGCTTCAATGTCGAGCAGTGCGGTCACCTCGGAGCTGGGCGCCAGGGATGCAAAGCGGTTTTTAGACGCGCCCGCGGCTTCGGCCACAGTTTCTATCAGCGTGTTCCAAGCCCCGCAGGCCGGACATTTGCCCAGCCACTTGGGGCTAGTGCCGCCGCAATCGGTGCAGACGTAAAGTGTTTTGTCCTTGGCCATATGGGGCATATTACTGGGTTGGGCATAGGCCTCTAATCTAATCAACACCTCCATGAGCACCTCTTCCATGTCCCCCGCTGCATTTGTGATGCTGTTGTTCACCGCCTGCTTATACGGGGCCAACCACGTGGCAGCGCGCTTGGCTTTTAACCATGGGCTGGACGTGACCACCGCGGTGGCCGTGCGCAGCTTGGTGACGGCTCTGGTGGTGGGCGCTTTGGTGGTGTGGCAAGGCGTGCCGCGCCTGTTGCTGGCCCGGCAGAAAAAATATTTGCTCGTGATCAGCCTGCTGATTGCGGTTCAAAGCGTGTGCCTGTATTCGGCGGTTGCCCGGCTGCCGGTGGCCTTGGCCCTGCTAGCCTTCAACACCTACCCCTTGTTGACCGCGGGTTTTGACTGGCTGCTGCATGGGCGCAAGCCCGCACGGGCCGTCTTGGTGGCGATTCCGGTGTTGCTCTTGGGGTTGGCGTTGGCCTTGGATGTGTTGGGCGCAGCCTCTGGGCTGGGGGCGGCGGCCCAATGGAGCCAGATTGGGGTGGGCGTGTTGTTTGCGTTGGCCGCAGCGGCAACCTTTGGGCTGGCACTGGTGCTGACCCAGCAAGAAGTGGCCGCGGTGGACAGCCGCTTGCGCACCTGCGTGATGATGGGCCTAGTGGGCGTGCTGGCCTTGGCCGCAGTGGGCGCGCAAGGCGGGTTTCATTGGCCCCAAGCTGCACCCGGCTGGTGGGGGCTGGTGCTGTTGGTGGTGTGCTACGGCACGGCGTTTACCTTGATGTTCACCTTGCTGCCCAAGCTTGGGGTGGTGGGCGGCTCACCCATCATGAATGTAGAGCCAGTAGCCGCTTTGGCGATGGCTTGGGTGGTGTTGGACCAATCGATTGCCCCCATGCAGATGCTTGGGGCGGTGGTGGTGGTGGGCACTGTGATGGTGCTGGGCTTGCGCAAGCCCAAAACTTAAATAACCTGACTTAAAAAACCTAACTTAACTACCCAGAACTTTGCGCACGCGGGGCGCCACACCGCACATCAGCTCGTAAGACAAAGTACCCGCGGCATGGGCCACATCTTCTATGGGCAGTACCGCACCCTGTGGTGATTGACCCCACAGGATGACCACGCTGCCCACGGCGGCTAGCGGCACCGGCGTGAGGTCGACGGTGATCAAGTCCATACTGACTCGGCCCAAGGTGCGGGTGAGCACCCCGTCCACCAGCACCGGCACGCCTTGGGGGGGCGTGTGGCGCATATAGCCATCGGCATAGCCACAGGCCACCACGCCAATCCGCTGGGCGCTGGGCGCCACGTAGCTGGAGCCGTAGCCCACGGCGTCGCCCGCTTGCAGCTGCTGCACCGCCACCAGGCTCGATTGCAGCGTCATGGCAGGCTGTAAGCCCCAATGGGCGCTGCTGTGCTCGGGATGGTCTGGCGATGCACCGTACAGCATCACGCCAGGGCGCACCCAGTCGGCGTTGCAGGCGCCCAAGCGCAACAAGGCAGCGCTGTTGCTCAGGCTGCGCTCGCCGGGCAAGTCTGCCGTGGCGTGCTCAAACACCTGGCGCTGCTGGAGCGTGCCGTCAAGCACGTCGGCATCGATAAAGTGGGTCATGAGTGAAATTTCGGCCACCTGAGGCAAGGCATTCAGGCGCGACCAAGCAGCGCGAAACGCCGCAGGACGCAAGCCCAAGCGGTTCATGCCGCTGTTCATTTTTAAAAACACGCGTTGCGGCGCATGGGTTTTGTGCATGGCGAGCATGTCAATTTGCGCTTCGTGGTGCACCACGTGCCACAGGTCTAGGCGAGAACACAGTTCCAGGTCGCGCACTTCAAATGCGCCTTCGAGCAGCAAAATCGGGCCGCGCCAGCCGAGGTCGCGCAGGCGCTGAGCCTCATCCAAATCCAACAAGGCAAAACCGTCAGCCCCTCTGAGGCCCTCAAACGCCTGGTTTAAGCCATGGCCATAGGCATTGGCCTTGACCACTGCCCACACCCGCGCGTCGCCTGCCGCGCGTCGCGCGCGCGCCAAGTTGTGGGTCAGGGCATCGAGGTGGAGGGTGGCTTGAATCGGGCGAGGCATGTGCTAAGTATGCCAAGTCCCCACCCGTCGTAAGCCGTTGGTGGTGCATGCTATAAAGCTTTGCAAATGACCTTCACCAGCTTATAGCCCCATATGAAACGCGGCTTTTACACCATCATGGCGGCGCAGTTTTTCAGCTCGCTGGCCGACAACGCTTTGTTTGTGGGCGCCGTGCAGTTGTTGCGCACATCCCAAGCGCCCGAGTGGCAGCAGGCCGCCCTGGTGCCTATGTTTGCCCTGTTCTATGTGGTGCTGGCCCCTTGGGTAGGCGCCTTTGCTGACGCCATGCCCAAGGGCAAGGTCATGTTCATCAGCAACGCCATCAAGGTAGTGGGGTGTTTGATGATGTTGTTGGGCGTGCATCCGCTGTTGGCCTATGCCATTGTGGGTTTGGGTGCGGCGGCCTATTCGCCTGCCAAGTACGGCATCTTGACCGAGCTCTTGCCCGCTTCGCAACTGGTTAAGGCCAACGGCTGGATTGAGGGGCTTACCATTGCCTCCATTATTTTGGGTGTGCTGCTGGGTGGCCAACTGGTGGGGCCGGCCGTGTCTTCGGTCTTGCTGTCTTTGGATATGCCGTTTTTGGACACCGGCATTGATACGCCGCCTGAAGCGGCCATTGCAATGATGGTGTTGGTGTACATGCTGGCGGCTTGGTTCAACACCCGCATTCCCCTAACGGGCGTGGACATGCGGCCTATGCCGGGCAACCCGTTGATTTTGATGCCGGACTTTTGGCGTTGCAACATGAGCTTGTGGCGCGACCGCTTGGGCCAAATTTCTTTGGCTACCACCACCTTGTTTTGGGGGGTGAGCGGTAATTTGCGCTACATCGTGTTGGCGTGGGCGGCAGCGGCTTTGGGGTACAGCGTCACCCAAGCGTCTTCTTTGGTCGGAGTGGTAGCCATTGGCACGGCGGTAGGTGCGGTGGTGGCCTCCATGCGCATGCGTTTAGAGCACGCCACTTTGGTCATGCCCTTGGGTATCGGCATGGGGCTGTTGGTGATTTTGCTGAACTTTATCGACAACGTGTGGCTGGCCGCACCCTTTTTGGTGCTGCTTGGGGGCTTGGGAGGATTTTTAGTGGTGCCCATGAATGCGCTGTTGCAACACCGCGGCCACAACCTGATGGGCGCCGGGCGCTCTATTGCGGTGCAAAACTTTAACGAGCAAGCCTGCATCTTGGCCTTGGGCGGGCTTTACACCTTGTCTACGGGCTTGGGGCTTTCGGCCTTTGGAGCCATCACCGCTTTTGGTTTGGTGGTGGCCTCGTGCATGTGGCTGATTCAGCTGTGGCATGCGCGCAACCTGCGCGTGGATGGTGCAGAGGTGCAGCGTTTGCTGGACATTGCCCGCCAAGACGACAGCCACTGACGCGCTTTGGCTTCTGTTCACACTTGGGCCGCCCTAGGCTTGCTCTTTAACGCCTTGGTGTGGGGCCTGTCTTGGTGGCCCCTGCGGGAACTACAAGCCCTTGGCGTTCACCCTTTGTGGGCTACGGCCTTTATTTTTGGTGTAGCTTGGTTGGGGTTGCAACTGGCAGGGCGCGTGCCATGGACTCAACTGCTGCGCGACCCGTGGATGTGGTGCTTGATGGTGGCCGCGGGCTTGACCAACGCGGGCTTTAACTGGGCCGTCACCACAGGTGATGTGGTGCGGGTGGTGTTGCTTTTTTACGTGATGCCGGCTTGGAGCGTGGGGCTGTCTTGGCTTTTGTTGCGTGAAGTGCCCAGCTGGGCTGATCTGTCTCGGCTTGTATTGGCCATGGTGGGTGTGGTGGTGGTGCTTAAAGAGCCCGGCGTGGCCTGGCCCATTCCCCAAAACCTCGCCGACTGGCTGGGTTTGGGCGCAGGCTTCTGTTTTGCCCTCACCAACGTCACCCTGCGCAAACTGCGCGATGCGCCCGACCGCGCGCGGGTCAGCGCCATGTTTGTGGGCGGGGCAGCGTCTGCTTTGCTGCTGGCCTTGTTGATGTCGTCCTCGGTGCCCTGGCCTCCCGCGCTAGAGACTTCTTGGGTGATTTATGTGTTGGCTTTGGCCGTGTTGTTTTGGTTGTCCAACCAAGCGCTCCAGCTGGGTGCCACGCAGCTGCCACCGCACATCACCGCCTTGTTGATGCTGACCGAAGTGGTGTTTGCCAGTGTGTCTTCGGTGTGGTGGGGTGCGGCCGAGTGGTCCACACGCACTTGGGTGGGCGCCAGCTTGATTGTGGTGGCCTCGGTTTGGGCGGCCTGTGGAACCAGGTCTAAGGCGTCTAAAGCAGAAGCTTAGTGATGCGCCTTTAGGCGTTCATCCACCAATTCCACCCAGTGCTTCACAGGCAGCGAGGTGCCCGATTGCAGGTGGGTGATGCAGCCTATGTTGGCCGACACCACCACCTCAGGTTGCAAGCTCGAGAGTTGCGCCAACTTGCGGTCGCGCAGGGTTTGCGCCATCACCGGCTGCAGCACCGAGTAGGTGCCCGCAGACCCGCAGCACAAATGCGATTCGCCGCGGCTAAGGTGCACATCTAGTCCTAGGGCTGTGAGCAATTGCTCGACCCCGCCACGCATCTGCTGCCCGTGCTGCAAAGTGCAAGGCGGGTGGTAGGCCACCCGCTGCGATGGGCCCAAACTTTTACCTTGATTTTGTTGAACCAAGCTTGTGAGCTCTGGCATGTGCGTCAGCAGGACCTCGCTCAGGTCTTTCGTGATGCGGCTGATGCGCTGGGCCTTTTGGGCATAGCTGGGGTCGTCTTTGAGTAAGTGGCCGTAGTCTTTAACCATCACCCCGCAACCGGAGGCGTTCATGACCAAGCACTCCACCCCCGCTGAGCCATCCACGGGCTCTACCCAAGGCCACCAGGCGTCAATATTGCGCCGCATTTGGTTGAGCGCGGCGGGCGCGTCGTTCAAATGAAACTTTAAAGCGCCGCAGCAACCGGCCTCTGACGCCACCACGGTTTGTACGCCCAGCGCGTCCAGCACGCGCGCGGTGGCAAAGTTGACGTTAGGCAGCATGGCGGGCTGCACACACCCGGCCAGCATGAGCACCTTGCGGTTATGTTCGGTGGTGGGCCATAGGCCGCTGTCTTGGGCCTGGGGCACTTTGGCTTTGAGGCTGTCTGGCAAATAGCGGCGCACCATTTGGCCGAGCTTCATGGCGGGGGCAAACAGGGGTGAGGTGAGCCCCGTTTTCAAGGCCCAGCGCGTGAGCTGCTCGCCCACAGGGCGCTGTACTTTGTCTTCCACAATGCTGCGGCCAATGTCCAGCAAATGGCCATATTCCACGCCCGAGGGACAGGTGGTTTCGCAGTTCCGACAGGTCAGGCAGCGGTCTAGGTGTTGCTGGGTTTTGCGGGTAGGTTCTGCCCCTTCGAGCACTTGTTTGATGAGGTAGATGCGGCCGCGTGGGCCGTCGAGCTCGTCACCCAGCACTTGGTAGGTGGGGCAGGTGGCGGTGCAAAAGCCGCAATGCACACACTTGCGCAATATGGTTTCTGCTGTTTGCCCTTGGGGGGTGCCTTGAAACTCTGGGGCCAAATGGGTTTGCATGGTGGTGGGGGCTTAAATGAGCGCTTTAAGTTTTTGTGCTTTAAAGGTCTGAATACAAACGACCGGGATTGAAAATTCCGGCCGGATCAAACGCCGCCTTGATGTGGCGGTGCAATTGGTCAAGCGGCGGGGTTAACGGTTGCAGCGCTGGGGCTTGCATGCCGCCCTCGGCTTGTCGCCTAAACAGGGTGGAAGAGCCATGCGCTTTGGTGGCGGCTTCGCGAATGGTGCGGGCGGCGGCTTGGGGTGCCCACACCCAGCGCAGGCCACCATGCCACTCAATCAGCTGGGGGAATTCGCTCAACATCACGCCCGTGGTGGGCGGCACGCTGACGCGCCACAGCCATTGGTCTTCAGGGGCTTGTGCAAATATAGGCAAACGGTGGTCGGCGCAAGCGCGCCAGTCGGCCGCCGCCACTTGGGCGTCCATGCGATGACCGGTTTTGTCTTTGAGCATGCGCACACACGCGGCTTCTACCGCGGCTTGAGCGCCACGCAATCGCACGAAGAGTTTGGGCGTGTCGTCTTCCACCCAGCAGCTGGCGTTGATGGGCAAGGGCTGACCGCACCAGCGGTTGATTTGCTCCAGCGCCAGGGCCTGCGGCAACTCAAACACCAAAGTGGCATCGGCCACCGGAACGGGCAACACTTTGAGCGAGACCTGGGTAATGAGCCCCAAAGTCCCCCAACTGCCCGCCATGAGGCGGCTGATGTCATAGCCCGCCACGTTTTTCATGACCTGTCCGCCAAATTGCAGGTGTTCGGCCTTGCCGTTGACCATGTGCAAGCCCAGCACAAAGTCACGCACTGCGCCCACTGAGGCTCGGGCAGGCCCGCTCAAACCCGCGGCGACCATGCCGCCAAGGGTAGACGTGTTGCTAGACATACTTTTGGCCACCCCAAAATGCGGCGGCTCAAAGGCTAAATACTGCCCACTTTGGGCCAAGGTGTCTTCAACTTCCGGCAACGGCGTGCCCGCTAAAGCGGTGATGACCAGCTCGCTGGGTTCGTAGCTGACGATGCCGCTCAGCCCCAAGGTGCTGAGCGCCTCGCCCTGCACGGGTTGGCCATAAAAGTCTTTGGTGCCACCGCCTTGGATGCACAAGGGGCGGCGCTGGGAATGGGCAGAGCGAACCTGCTCAATCACATGGTGCAAAACGGTTTCCATTGCATCTATCGTAACGCCTCTGTTCATTGAGCGCACCCAACAAAAAACCCGCCCAAACCGTGAGGCCTGGGCGGGTAAGGCTTTAGGTAGAACCGATGAACAACTTAGCGGTTGTAGGCCGTCTCGCCGTGAGAAGAGATGTCCAAACCTTCGCGCTCTTCCTCTTCAGACACGCGCAGGCCAATGGTCAGGTCTACAATTTTGAACGCCAAGAATGACACCACACCCGACCACACGACGGTGATGAGCACCGCTTTGAGCTGGGTCCAGACTTGAGCTGCAATGGAATAGTCGGCAGCGCCCACCACACCGGCCGTGACCCAGTCACCCACAAAGCTAGGACCACCCAGTGCGGGGCTGTTAAAAACACCGGTCAACAAAGCGCCCACAATGCCGCCCACACCGTGCACACCAAACACGTCGAGTGAGTCATCTGCGCCCAGCATTTTCTTGAGGCCATTGACGCCCCACAAGCATGCAAAGCCCGCCACGAGGCCGATGATCAAAGCACCACCCACACCCACGTTACCGGCTGCTGGGGTAATGGCCACCAAACCAGCCACAGCACCCGAAGCGGCACCCAACATGGACGCTTTGCCGCGCATGAGCGCTTCACCCACACACCATGCCAACACAGCCGCAGCAGTGGCACCAAAGGTGTTGATAAAGGCCAGTGCCGCAGTGCCATTGGCTTCCAAGGCGGAGCCGGCGTTGAAGCCAAACCAACCCACCCACAGCAGAGAGGCTCCTACCATGGTCATGACCAAATTGTGAGGCGCCATGGCTTCTTTGCCATAACCAATGCGTTTGCCCACCATGTAAGCACCCACCAAGCCCGCCACAGCGGCGTTGATGTGCACCACGGTACCGCCGGCAAAGTCCAGCGCGCCGGTCTGCCAGATAAAGCCTGCTTTGGCATTCATGGCGTCCACCACCTCTGCAGCGGTGTAGGCATCAGGGCCCATCCAGAACCACACCATGTGGGCTATTGGGGCGTAGCTGAAGGTGAACCACAACACCATAAACAAGAGCACGGCAGAAAACTTCATGCGCTCGGCAAACGCGCCCACAATCAGTGCGCCTGTGATGCCGGCAAACGTGGCTTGGAAAGCGGCAAACACGATTTCAGGAATCACCACGCCTTTACTGAAGGTGGCGGCGTTGGCAAACGTACCTGCAGTGTTGTCCCAAATACCGGCCAAGAACAGGCGGTCAAAGCCACCAATAAAGGCGTTGCCTTCGGTGAACGCCAAGCTGTATCCGTAGATGAACCACAGCACCACAATCAGCGAGAAGCTCACCATCACCTGCATGAGCACCGACAGCATGTTTTTGCTGCGCACCAAGCCACCGTAGAACAGGGCCAAGCCTGGCACGGTCATCAAAATCACCAGCAAGGTGGCCACCAGCATCCAAGCGGTGTCCCCCTTGTTGGGTGCAGGTGCCGCAGCCGCTTCAAAGGGAGCGGTTTCTGAAGACGCGGTCGTTGAAGCAGGTGCAGCCGCAGACTTCGCCTCGGTAGTTGAAGCCTTAGCCTCGGCGGCTGGGGCCTTGGCTTCGGTTACGGCAGGGGCTGCAGCTGGTGAGGATTGAGCCCAGGACATGCTGGCTCCAACCAGCAGGCTCAGTCCAAGCGTTAGGGAGATGAGAAGTTTTTTCATGGCGTGATCTTTGATGGGTAGGTGTTAAAGGGCTTCTTTACCGGTTTCGCCGGTACGGATGCGCACCACCTGCTCCAGGCTGTACACAAAAATCTTGCCGTCACCGATCTTGCCGGTTTTGGCCGAGCCTTCAATGGCTTCAATCACTTGGTCGACGATGTCGTCGGACACGGCGGCTTCTATCTTGACCTTGGGCAAGAAATCCACCACGTATTCGGCGCCACGGTACAGCTCCGTGTGCCCTTTTTGACGACCAAAGCCCTTGACTTCAGTCACGGTAATGCCCTGCACGCCAATGGTCGAGAGGCTTTCGCGCACCTCGTCCAGCTTGAAGGGTTTGATGATGGCAGTTACAAGTTTCATGGCAATTCAATGCTCCTTTTAAATACATTGTCCAGACACTCACCTTTTAAGCAGTATTTGTGCCAAGTGCCTATGGCTGAGTATTGGGTTTTGACGGTTGAATTCTGTAAAAGCTTTGACTGGTGCCCCAACTTGGCGCACATCTGTGACGCATCAGGAGGTTTTCCAAAATGGGTTGTCGGTTCAGTTACTGGTTTTGCACAAAAATAGTGCGGTTTTGAATTTGGCAAACAAAAAAGCCCCCAATCGGGGGCTTTTGGTCAAGGTGTGTGTAATCAAAAGGAATATTTGATACCAACCAATGCTGCATTGCCAGCTAAGAAGCGGTTCAATTGACTGTTGGCTGAACTGGGAGTGGTTTGATAAAACTGCTTTTCCGTTGCAGAGGTTCCAAGCGCAGTGACATAAGCTGTCAAACCTTTTCCGAAGTCCTTGGTCAAGGTCAATGAATAGTCGTTGTAATCGGCAGCGTTGCCAACAATCGATTCGAAGCTTTGATTTGGTATCGTTTGACGACCAATGTGAGGCGTCAGGCTGAGCCCGTTCCCCAAATCAAACGTGGCTGATAAGTCAAAGTATCGGCTTCCATTGGAGTTGAGGTTACCCAAGAAGTCACCAACACTTTGGAAATATTTGGCTGTAACCACACCATAAGTCATACCTACATAAAACTCTTTGGTATCGGCGTTTGAATATCCGGCGGTAACACCTGAGTTATTACCAGGGTAGTTGTAAGTGATCACTCCTAGGTCATAAGTCACATCTTTGATCAACTCACCTTTGTAACCACCATAAACATCAATCTCATAATCGCCTGTCGTAGCTTGGTTAAAGTCTTTGATCCAAGTCACATTGGTTGCAAATGCGCCCAAATAAAAGCCGCTCTTGTGTGCATAGTCCAGGCCTGCCTGAATGGCCGGCTTGCCCGAGGTTTGCTCAATCGCTCGATAACGGTACTGGGAAACAACGCCAACGTTGTAAGTGAGTGAGTTTTCTGGCTGAGGGGCTGTTTGAGCAATGCTTGTGAAACTTGAAATCGCAAAAGCTGTAGCCAAGGCAATTTTTGATTGGATGTGCATGATTATTCCTTTACGTTGAAAAGCTAACAGACTTGCAACATATGTGCCAAAAATCAATGCAGCTCTGACTTGGTCAATATTTTTTCTTACTCAAAGCCCTTAAGCATGTATATATATACAGTATGCTAGATGGTAGTTTTTTTGACTGGGGCGTCCGATGGGTCTTGCATTTGTAAAAAGCCGGGTTTTGGTGGGGCTTGAAGCCGTTGAGGTGACTGTGGAGGTGCATTTAGCCAATGGCTTGCCCAGCTTTACGCTGGTGGGTCTGGCGGATGTAGAAGTCAAAGAGGCTCGCGAGCGGGTGCGCTGCGCCATTCAAAACTCGGGGCTAGAGTTTCCCAACAACAAGCGCATCACCGTGAATTTGGCACCGGCGGACGTGCCCAAAGACTCTGGCCGCTTGGACTTGGCCATCGCCTTGGGCATTTTGGCGGCCAGTTCTCAAGTGCCCGCCGAACAACTGACAGGCTTTGAGTTTGCGGGGGAGTTGTCATTGTCTGGCGAATTGCGTCCGGTACATGGGGCCCTTGCCATGGCTTTGGCCATGCAAACAGGCAACGTCAAGAACCAACCCCAACTGGTGTTGCCCCCCAAAAGCGCCGAAGAAGCCGCCTTGGTGCCCGATGCTCAGGTGTACAGAGCAGCCCATCTAACAGATGTGGTGGCTTATTTGAATGAGGCTGGCAGCAAGCAGGCCGACACAAGTACTCCCAATAACGCCCATTCAAACCCCAACACCAACCCCAACTCAGCTTTAACCCCAAATGGTTGGGCTCGGCTGGCTCCCGCCACCTACCCCACCAGCGCACCGCTAGGCGACTTGTCAGAGGTCAAAGGACAAGCCGCGGCCAAACGAGCTCTAGAAATTGCCGCGGCTGGCGGGCACCATGTGTTGCTCAGCGGGCCGCCTGGGTCGGGCAAGTCAATGTTGGCACATCGCTTTGCAGGGCTTTTGCCTCCAATGGCTACGCAAGAAGCCTTACAAAGCGCCGCCCTGGCCAGCCTCACCGGCACGTTAAAACTAGAGACTTGGGGGGCGCGGCCAGTACGCAGCCCTCACCACACGGCCAGCGCGGTGGCTTTGGTGGGTGGCGGCGTGCCGCCGCGGCCGGGCGAGATTTCGCTGGCGCACCATGGCGTGTTGTTTTTGGACGAGCTGCCCGAATTTCCCCGCACCGCGCTAGAGGCCTTGCGTGAGCCCCTTGAAACGGGGTACATCAGCATTGTTCGGGCGCAGCGACGCGCCGAATTTCCGGCGCGGTTTCAGCTGATTGCCGCCATGAACCCCTGCCCCTGCGGGTACTACGGGTCGGGGCACGCTCCTGCCCCGCTACAACGCAGCTGCAAATGCACTCCCGACCAAATCAGCCGCTACCAAAACCGCTTAAGCGGCCCGCTGATGGACCGCATTGACCTTCATGTCCAAGTGGCCGCACTGCCGCCAAATGAGCTGATTCATGCGCAGGCGGGCGAATCCAGCGCCGCGGTGCGAGCGCGTTGTGTGCAGGCGCGCGCTGCCGCCATGGACCGACAAGGCTGCGCCAACCAAGCTTTGGCTGGGGCGCAGCTTGAAGTGCAGTCCCACTTAGACCCCAAAGCCGCCGATTTTTTAAAAGCAGCAGCAAGCAAATTGGGCTGGTCAGCTAGGGCCACAAACCGCGCGCTCAAGGTGGCGCGCACCATTGCCGACTTGGCCCAAAGCGCCACCACACAAGTACCCCATGTGGCGGAGGCCATGCAATACCGCTTGGCGGCTTAGAGTGCGAGCCCTGAACCTCAAGCCCTAAACCTCAAGCCGAAAACGCCTTAACCAAGTCCTCGCGGCGGCTGAGCGCACTCGCAAAGTAAAAGCCTTCGGCCACCAACACCACCCCGCCCAGCACAATCACCCAAGCCGAACCTAAGGCGGCTACCAGGCTTGCGGCCAGCACCACGCCCACCGACTGCCCTAAAAACAAACCGGCCGCAAACAATGAAACACCTGTGCCCCGCGCTGCGGGTGCCATTTGGGTGGCATTGGCCTGCATGGTGTTGTGGAACATAAAAAACCCAAACCCGCTTACGAGGCAAGCAGGCGGCGCCAGCCACCACACCTCAGTCCACGCCACCACCAAGGCGCATGCGCCCATCAGCACCACGCCGACGCGCGTGAGGCCCGCTTCGCCCAGCCGCGGAATCAACCATTTGGCCAACATCATGTACAACACCCCGCCCACGCCAAACATGGCGACGGTGGCGCCAGATGCCGTGAGCGACAAACCCAAAGAGGTGTGCAGGTGCGAAGCCCAAATAGCCAACACGCCAAAGCCAGCGGCCCCTTCAACCACCGCCACAGTCAGCACAATGCGCGACCAAGGTGCGGTGACAATCATGCGCACTTGATCGAGGTAGCTGGCCAGCATGCGGTCGGGTGCTTGCTCCAAATCGGCAGGGGCCACAGGCCGCGCAGGCTGGCGTCGCTGGTCGCGAATGAGCAGTACACCCACCACGCCAAACAGCACGGCCATAAAGACAAAGGCCCAGCGCCACCCCACGGTGTCGGTGAACAACCCTCCCAAAAGCTGCCCGCCCACAATGCCCAAAGTGGTGCCCACACCCACGCGCGCCAGGGTGAACTGGCGCTCCTCGTAGGTCACATGGTCGCCCACCCACGCCATACCTAGAGGAATAATGGCCGCTGCCGCCAAACCGGTGAGCACCCGAGCCACCACCAGCCAGCCCAGGCTGGGCGCCAGCACCGACAACACGCACCCCACACTGCAGCACAAGGTGGCCACCGACACGATGCGGTACTTGCCTACGCGGTCACCAATAGGACCATAAATGAGCTGCGACACGCCATAAATCACCGCAAAAAAGGAAATCACATGAGCGGCTTGGGCCAAGCTGGTGTCAAACACCCGCGCCAACTCAGGCAGCATGGCATCGCACAAGCGCTGCACCGCCATGCTGGCAAAGGTGGCAAATGAAAGCAGCAGTATGGAATGGCGCGTGGACGCGGACAGGGTGGCAGGCGCAGACGCCTCGGGCAAAGAACTCATGGCCTTAGTGTCGCAGGTCGTGCATGGCCACTCATGCCCAACTCATTAAGACAAGTTGGGGGCCAACAACCTTTCAAGTTCGGCCTCTTTCATGCCGCGGCGCTGCGCTTGGTCTTGCAACTGGTCAGGACCGATCTTGCCCACACTGAAGTACGTACTGTCAGGGTGCGCCAAGTAAAACCCACTCACGCTGGCCGCAGGCGTCATGGCCAGGCTTTCGGTCAGGCCCATGCCAATGTCTTGGCACTGCAACAACTCAAACATAGCGCGCTTGACGCTGTGGTCGGGGCAGGCGGGGTAGCCCGGCGCGGGGCGAATGCCTTGGTAGCGCTCGGCAATCAAGTCTTGCGGGCTGAATGGGTGTTTCATCTCTTGCGTGGCATAGCCCCACAAGTCGGTGCGCACCCGGTGGTGCAAACATTCGGCAAAGGCTTCGGCCAAGCGGTCGGCCAAGGCTTTGAGCAAGATGGCGGAGTAATCGTCGTGGTCGTCTAGAAAATACTGCTCTTTTTTCTCTACCCCCAACCCCGCGGTCACGGCAAAGACGCCCACGTAGTCCTTAAAGCCCGTTGGCGCACCCTCTTTGCCCCATTTTGGGGCCACAAAGTCAGAAATGCACCGACTTGGGCGCTGAACCCTTTGGCCCTGCTCATCCGTCACCGTCTCTTTAGCAGTTTGTTGGCGCATGCCAAACCAGGTCAGAGCCACTTGGCTGCGCGTCTCGTCGGTGTAAAGCTCAATATCGTCACCCACGCTGTTGGCCGGATACAGCCCCACCACCGCCTGTGCCGTGAGCCAACGTCCGTCCATCAGGCGCTTGAGCATGCGTTGCCCGTCGGCATACACCCGCACCGCCTCGGTGCCCACCACCTCGTCCTTGAGTATTTCTGGAAACGGCCCAGCCAAATCCCAGGTTTGAAAAAATGGGCCCCAGTCGATGTACTGGGCCAACTCGGCCAAGTCAAAGTTTTTGAACACGCGCCGCCCGATGAACTTGGGAGTGGGCGGGGTAAAGGTGTCCCAGCGGATGGGGGTTGGGTTGGCCCGGGCCTGCTCCAGTGGCCATAGCGGCACCTGTTTTTTCTGGGCGTGCTGCTGGCGCACCCGCTCGTAGTCGGCATTAAGTTCGGCCACATACTGGCTGGCTTGATCGCTCAAGAGGTGTTGTGCCACCCCCACGCTGCGCGAGGCATCGGGCACGTACACCACGGGGCCCTCGTAATGCGGCGCAATTTTGACCGCCGTATGCACGCGGCTGGTGGTGGCCCCGCCAATGAGCAGCGGGATTTTGCGGATGCGAAAAAAGTCGTCTTTTTGCATTTCGGCCGCCACGTACTGCATTTCTTCTAGGCTGGGGGTGATGAGGCCCGACAGGCCAATCAGGTCGGCCCCTTCCACCTTGGCACGCGCCAAAATTTCGTGGCAGGGCACCATGACGCCCATGTTGACCACCTCAAAGTTGTTGCACTGCAGCACCACGGTAACGATGTTTTTACCAATGTCGTGCACATCGCCCTTGACAGTGGCAATCACGATCTTGCCTTTGGCCTTGGCCTCTCCACCGGCTTCCACCATGGCGAGCTTTTCAGCCTCGATGTAGGGCAGCAAATGCGCCACCGCGCTCTTCATGACCCGCGCGCTTTTCACCACCTGCGGCAGAAACATCTTGCCCTGGCCGAACAGATCGCCCACCACGTTCATGCCCGCCATCAACGGGCCTTCAATCACGTGCAGGGGTCGCCCGCCCTGGACCAGCACCTGCTGATAGGCCTCTTCAGTGTCTTGGGTGATGAAATCGGTGATGCCGTGCACCAGCGCGTGGCTCAAACGCTGCGCCACTTCTACGGGTGCCTCCGGGGTGCCGCGCCAGGCCAGTTTTTGGCTGTCGTCCCGGGCGGCGCCCTTGGCCTGATCGGCAATGTCCAGCAAACGCTCGCCCGCGGAAAGCAGCGGCTCGCCCGCCTTGTAGGTAGGGGTTCGGTTCAGCACCACATCTTCCACCCGCTCGCGCAAGGTGGCATCCAGCTCGTCGTACACACCCACCATGCCCGCGTTGACGATGCCCATGTCCATACCCGCCTGAATGGCGTGGTACAAAAACACGGTGTGGATGGCCTCGCGCACGGGGTCGTTGCCCCGAAAACTGAACGACACATTGCTCACGCCGCCGCTCACCTTGGCGCCGGGCAGGTTCTGTTTGATCCAACGCGTGGCCTCAATAAAGTCCACCGCGTAGTTGTTGTGCTCTTCAATGCCGGTGGCAATAGCGAAAATGTTGGGGTCAAAGATGATGTCTTCCGGGGGGAAGTCCACCTCGTTCACCAATATGCGGTAGGCCCGCGAGCAAATGTCAATTTTGCGCTCGTAGGTGTCGGCTTGGCCTTGTTCGTCAAAGGCCATCACCACCGCAGCGGCACCGTATCGGCGAATCAGCTTGGCCTGATGCTTGAAGACCTCCACCCCCTCCTTCATGCTGATGGAGTTCACAATGCCCTTTCCCTGGATGCAACGCAAGCCGGCCTCAATGACGCTCCACTTGGAGCTGTCGATCATGACGGGCACGCGGGCAATGTCGGGTTCGGAGGCCATCAGGTTCAAAAACCGCACCATGGCCGCTTGGCTGTCGAGCATGGCCTCGTCCATGTTGACGTCAATGATTTGTGCACCGTTTTCCACCTGCTGGCGCGCCACCGCCAGCGCCTCTTCAAACTGGTCGTTGAGGATCATGCGGGCAAAGGCTTTGGAGCCCGTGACGTTGGTGCGCTCGCCAATGTTCACAAACAAACTGCCCGAACCAATCAGCACCGGCTCAAGCCCAGAAAGTTTCATGGGCGGCACATCAACAGACGGCTGCAGAGGGGATTGAAGGGACGACTGAGAGGCAGTAGGGGTCATAGAGCTCACCTGGGTAAATCCGTCAGGCGAGCGTCGTTGCATGAAATGCCCCAAGCCTGATCTGCGGAATGCGCAGACTGCAACGCTCCTTGGAGTTGTAATTATTTTAAACCTTGCGGCCTAAACCCTAAGGTACCCCCCTTGCCCTAGCTCCGGCAGGGATAATCAGACCGCATGGCCCTGATCACTCTTCTTAACGCGCAACTGGCTTTTGGCCATGTGGCACTTCTAGACCATGCCGACTTTGCCTTGGAGACCCAAGAGCGCGTGGGGCTGATTGGCCGCAACGGCACCGGCAAATCGTCACTCTTGAAAATTTTGGCGGGCATGGAGCACCCCGACGACGGGGTGTTGCAAGTGCAAAGCAATGTGCGCATTGCCTATGTGGCGCAAGAGCCGCTGCTGGACGCTCAAGCCAGCGTGTTTACGGCGGTCAGCGCAGGATTGGCGCGGGTAAGGGCCCTCATTGAGGAATATTGCCAAGGCCACGGCGATCTGGACGCGATGCAAAGCGAAATCGAGGCGCTGGACGGCTGGAACTGGGAGCAGCGGGTTGCGGAGACCCTGCAGCGCCTGCACCTCAACCCCGATGCGGTGGTCAACACGCTGTCGGGCGGCACCAAAAAGCGTGTGGCGCTCGCCCAGGCCCTAGTGGCGCAGCCCGATGTGCTACTGCTGGACGAGCCCACCAACCACTTGGACTTGGACTCTATTGAATGGCTTGAAAGCTTGCTGGTGCAATTTAAGGGCAGCCTCATCACCATCACCCACGACCGCTCTTTTCTGGACAACGTGGCAACCCGGATCGTCGAGCTGGACCGCGGTAATCTGATGAGCTACCCCGGCAACTTTGCCGCCTACCTCACGCAAAAGGAAGAGCAGCTCGCGCAGGAGGCGGTGATCAACGCCAAGGCCGACAAGCTGCTGGCGCAGGAAGAGGTGTGGATTCGCAAGGGCGTCGAGGCCCGCCGCACCCGCGCCACCGCCCGCATCAACCGGCTGCAGGAGCTGCGCGCGACCCGCGAGGCCCGCCGCGACGTGGTGGGCAGCGTGAACATGGACGTCAACAGCGGCGACAAGAGCGGCAAGCTGGTCTCTGAGATGGTGCATGTGAGCAAGGCCTTTGGCGACCGCGTCATCGTCCGAGACTTCAGCGCCACCATCCTGCGCGGCGACAAAATCGGCCTGCTCGGCCCCAACGGCGCGGGCAAGACCACGTTGCTCAAACTCATTTTGGGCGAGCACGCGCCCGACCCGGCCCCCGCCAACGCGCCCAAGCCCGAGCCCGGGCACAGCCCCTGGGGCACGGTGCGTTTAGGTGCCAACGTCACGGTGGCCTATTTCGACCAGATGCGCAACGCGCTGGACCTGGACGCCACGCTGGAGGACTTCATCAGCCCCGGCTCGGAGTGGATTGAAATCGGCAACCAGAGAAAGCACGTCAAGAGCTATCTGGGCGACTTTTTGTTCTCGCCGGCCCGCGCCACCTCGCCGGTGCGGTCCTTGAGCGGCGGCGAACGCAACCGGCTGCTGCTGGCCCGCCTGTTTGCCCGCCCCGCCAACGTGCTGGTGCTGGACGAACCCACCAACGACCTCGACATCGATACCCTTGAATTGTTGGAAGACCTGCTGCAGGTCTACGACGGCACCGTGTTCCTGGTCAGCCACGACCGCACCTTCTTGGACAACGTGGTCACCAGCACGATTGCCTACGAGGGCGACGCGAAATGGCGCGAGTACGAAGGCGGCGTAAGCGACTGGCTGATCCAGACCCAGCGTGCCAGCCAAATTGCCGCAGCCCAGGGCAAAACCACCTCCAAGCCCTTCAACTACGAGCGTGAGCAGCTCCAAAAACAAGAGCAGGCCGCGGCCAAAGTGAGTGCTGCTGCCCCTGCGGCCCCGGCACCTGCCAAAGCCAAAAAGCTGAGTTTCAAAGAACAACGCGAGCTGGACGCCCTACCCGCAACCATTGCGGCGCTGGAGGCTGAGCAACAAGACATCACCCAAGCGCTGGCCGACGGCAGCTTGTATGCCAGCGACCCAGCCCGCGCCGCCGCGCTGGCCAGCCGCAGCGCCGAGATAGACGACGCTTTGATGCAGGCGCTGGAACGTTGGGAGCTTCTAGGGGCGTAATGCTGTCTTCATGCGGCCGAGAAAACCCTTGCAAGCCGCCTTCACCATTTATCTTTGCCGCCCATGGCAAATTGCATCAGGTTTTTAAGCTGCACTTGAAGCTTCACGCTGGTCTGGGGTATGACAGCTTCTACGGCGTATTCTTTGATAGCTGTGTCCCGCACGATGGGCTGAGCCACCGGAAAGCCGTCGCGATTGAGCACCACCGCCACCTTGGGGGCGGAGGTGTTGATGCCGCGGCGCACCACCACGGCCACCTCTTGGGTTTTCAGGCGAACAAAAGCGCCGGGGAAATAAATACCCACTGCTTTGATTAACGACGCGCCGCCTTCGTCCACTTGGTTGTCTTCATTGAAATAGCTGGCCTTCATGGCGGCCACGGGCGAGAGTGGCGTGCGCCCCGCGCGAGGGGATAAACGGGCAGAAAATTGGTCGGCGCGGTGGATCAGCCGCGCCATACGTTGCCCCACCGAGGGCTGCTCAGTGGTGGCAATGGACACCGGCAAGTGGTGCTCCTTGACGGCTTGCAGCCACCCCTCATCGGTCACGCCCATTTCAATGAGCAGTTCGGTGGAGTGATCGGCATGCGCCTCAATCAGTTTGCGCTGCTCAGGGCTAGGGCTTGCCATTTGAGAGGCCAACTGGTCTTGCAACACCGTCATGCCAATGTTCATGGTCAGGGCGGCCATGCCAAGGGATTTTTGTTGGTCTTCGTCCCAGCCCAACACATCTCGCGCGGCAATCAAGACCATCACACACACCAACATGGAGTGCGTAGAGCTGTAGTAGCGCAGCTCAGAAAACGAGATGTGAAACAAGGCCAACAGCGCTGCATCGGGGTTAGATTTGGCGTAATCAAACAAAGCCTCAAACAAGGCCTGTACGTTGGCGACAAATTTGGGGTCGCGCGGGTCGCGCAGTATCCGGTGGGCTTGGTATTGCAGGTCCAACCAATCCACGTCGGTGATGGTTTTTTTGAGGAGTTTGTTGCCTTTGTCGTCAGCGGTGACTTCTGCGCGGGCAATTTCGCCCAGTGTGGAGCCCCCGGCCACCAAGGTCATAATTTTGCTCACCAAGGCTCGGTTGAGGAAAATGGCCTCGTTTTCATCCACAAACAAAGACACGCCCCGGCCTTGCAGCTTGATCAAGTCTGCCCGTGATTGGATCACATAGCCCTTGGCCGCCAACAGCTGACCACCGGAGTCGCGCAGCGAAAACGGCAAGGGCTTGCCTAAGGTCACGGCGTCCATGTCGATGGCAATCAGGCTCATGTCTCTAGATCCACTGAGTTGTGAATATTTTTTTGGATATGTTGAAGTGAGGACAATAGCCGAGGATTCAAACGCACCACCTCTTGCCCTATGGCATGAATATGGTCTGGCGTGGTACCGCAGCATCCACCTACAATGTTAACCAACCCCTCGGCCGCAAACTCACGCAGCAGGCGGCTGGTGACTTCGGGGGTTTCGTCAAAACCGGTGTCGCTCATCGGGTTGGGCAAACCCGCATTGGGGTAGCAGCTTATGTAGGTGTCTTGGGCCACCTTGGCCAGCTCTTGCAAATAGGGCCGCATCAGGGCGGCGCCTAAAGCGCAGTTCAAGCCCACCGCCAGCGGCTGAGCGTGGCGCACGCTGTGCCAAAACGCGGTCACGGTTTGGCCACTGAGCACGCGGCCGGAAGCGTCTGTGACGGTGCCACTGATGATGAGCGGCAAGCGCTCGCCCGAGGTCTCAAAAAACTCATCAATGGCAAACAGAGCGGCTTTGGCGTTGAGGGTGTCAAACACGGTTTCGAGCAACAGCACATCGGCGCCACCTTGCACCAGTGCCTCGGTTTGTTCGTAGTAGTTGTGGCGCAGCTCTTCAAAGCTGATGTTGCGTGCGCCGGGGTCGTTCACGTCGGGGCTGATGCTGGCGGTTTTGGGCGTGGGGCCCAAAGCGCCCGCCACATAGCGGGGGCGCTCTGGGGTGCTGAACTTGTCGCAAGCGGCGCGGGCCAGTTGTGCTGAGGCCAAGTTCATTTCTTTGGCGTAGGCTTCTAAGCCATAGTCGGCCTGCGCCACTTGGGTCGCCCCGAAGGTGTTGGTTTCAATCAGGTCTGCGCCCGCTTGCAAATAGCTTTCGTGGATGTCTTGAATCACGTGAGGCAGCGTCAAGGACAGCAGTTCGTTGTTGCCTTTGACATCTTGCTTCAAGTGTTTAAACCGATCACCCCGGTATTGCGCCTCGCTCAATTTGAGCTGCTGGATCATGGTGCCCATGGCGCCATCCAACATCAGGATGCGCTGGCTCAGCAGTTGCGGCAGTTCCTGGGCGCGCGTGTAAGGCTGGCGGGATGCGCTAGGTTGAGGTTTGCGGTGCAGTTGCATGAAGGGGTGATTGTAAGTAAGCGATTAAGCTTGCCCACATGCGCTCCACGAGTCTGCTGTCGACCAGCACCTTGCCCTCCTTATCTCCAGACCCCCTCGACATCTTGCAGCAGGTGTTTGGGTATCAAGATTTCCGTGGCCCGCAACGCGCCATCATCCACCACGTGCTGGGTGGCGGTGACGCCATGGTGCTCATGCCCACGGGCGGCGGTAAATCGTGGTGCTACCAGATTCCAGCTATTGCCCGGCATCGTGCGGGCCAGGGCACCACCTTGGTGGTGTCGCCTTTGATTGCGCTCATGCACGACCAAGTGGGCGCCCTGCATGAGGCCGGAGTGGAGGCTGCTTTTTTAAATTCCACATTGTCGAGTGAAGCCTCTCAAGACATTGAGCGGCGGCTGTTGCAAGGCGAGTTGGTGCTGCTGTATGCGGCGCCCGAGCGGGTGAGCAACCCCAGGTTTTTGGCGCTTTTAGATTCTTTGGCGCAGCGGGGTTTGCTGAGCCTTTTTGCCATTGACGAAGCGCATTGTGTGAGCCAGTGGGGGCACGACTTTAGGCCCGAATACCGAATGCTGAGCGTGCTGCAAGAGCGCTTTCCTGGCGTGCCGCGCATGGCCTTAACCGCTACCGCGGATGCGCTCACGCGCGCCGACATTGTGGAGCGTCTGCACCTGCAACAAGCGCATCCCTTTATAAGCAGCTTTGACCGGCCCAACATCCGCTACGCCATTGTGGACAAGCAAGACCCCCTAAAGCAGCTGATTCGCTTTATTGAGCAAGAGCACGCGGGTGAGGCGGGCATTGTGTATTGCCAATCCCGAAAGCGCGTGGAAGAGGTGGCCAGCGCTTTGTGCCAGGCTGGGATAGACGCTTTGCCCTACCACGCTGGTCTTGACACTGCGGTGCGGCAGCGGCACCAGAACCGCTTTTTACGAGAAGACGCCTTGGTGATGGTGGCCACCATTGCCTTTGGCATGGGCATAGACAAGCCGGACGTGCGCTTTGTGGCGCACTTGGACTTGCCCAAAAACATTGAAGGGTATTACCAAGAAACCGGCCGCGCCGGCCGCGACGGCTTGCCCGCCGAAGCTTGGATGGCTTATGGCCTGCAAGACGTGGTGAACCAACGCCGCATGATTGACGAGGGCCCGGCCCCAGACGCGTTCAAGCAAGTGATGCGTCAAAAGCTCGAAGCCCTGCTGTCCATGGCCGAAAGCACCGACTGCCGCCGCCTGCGCCTTTTGAGCTATTTTGGTGAAGCCTATGCGCCCCATGCAGATCAGGCCGCCCAAGCCGCCTCTAACGACACACTCAGGCTTAACTGCCAAAGTTGCGACAACTGCTTGGACCGCCCCGAGGTGTGGGACGGCACGGAGGCAGCGCGCAAGCTTTTAAGCTGCGTTTACCGTATTCAGCAACAAGATGGTTTGAGTTTTGGGGCGGGGCATTTGATGGACGTGGTGCGCGGCAAGGTGACCGACAAGGTCCAGCAGTACCAACACCAAGCTTTGAGCACCTTTGGGCTGGCTGCAGACTGCTCTGAGGCCCAACTCCGGGGGGTGATGCGCCAACTCATTAGCCTGGAAGCCTTAAGCGTACAGTCGGGGGACTTTCCCACCCTAGGGTTGGGCCCACAATCTCGCCTAGTTCTGCGGGGCGAGGTGCCCATTCGCTTGCGGGTCGGAGCATCCGAGCGGCCCCGAAAGCCGCTCAGGTCTTTGGCTCGGACTTCTGGAATGCCTGTTGACAAATCGCGTCCAGAGCTCGCCTTGTTAAGTGAGCAAGCACTTTCTCTTTTGGCCTCTTTAAAGCAATGGAGAGCAGAGGTGGCGAGCGCGCACAACCTGCCGCCTTATGTGATTTTTCATGACGCCACCTTGGCTGCTATTGCGCAAGCGGCGCCGAAAACCCCCGAAGCCTTGCACGCCATCAGCGGCATTGGAGCAAAAAAAATAGAGGCCTATGGTGGGGAGGTGCTGAGAATTGTGGGCTTGTTTCAGTAATTGGGCCTAAAAATATTGGGCTTGGTCATGAGCCCAACCAAAGGCTAATGCAACTGAAAATTTTGCTCGTACGAAATAGCCGCGCCGGTCATGGTGTTTTGTAAGCGCTCTATGGCCCGCTCGTGGCGAACTGCCTGGCGCTTAGAAGCTGTGCGCAATTGCTGCATGTGGTGCTGCATGAGTTTGTGCAGTTTGGCGCGGCAAGGGTCGAGCACACCGGCCAAATGCAATGCAATGTAGGACACATGGTCGGCTTGGGTCTGACGGAATTCGTCAGTCCACTGGCTAAACAGCTGCCATTTGTAAGTGCCTTTAGGCGGAACTTGAATGATTTCAGTTCTCATGGTGTTAACTCAAAACAGGTTGATAAACGGTACCCAAAACGCTGCATATCGACTGATGGGGTTTGCAACTCTTAGGCACTTGTACATATCTCTCTGTGCATATCACGCGCGACCTGAGCAATCGGTTGACAAGATTTTTGTATGTGCCCCGCAGTTAGAATTGCGAACCAAGCCGTACCGTCGGTATTTTTCAAGGATTTGCCATGTCTGAGCCCCATTCCAAGCCTGATCAGCACGAGCCCGACGCGCTGGAAAGCATTGTTCACAGCATTCCCCTGGTGATTCCTGCTGTGGGCGCCTTGTTAATCTTTTTATTGGCTTTTATCGCCGTCTTTTTGGCCTGACCCATCTCACAGGGTGGCGTTCAGCCTTGACCTATTTCTGCCGGCTTGACCGGTTTAGAGCGGGTTTACCCTAGTTCAGTACCTGTTTCGGCCAATTGCGTCATTTTCATGACTGAACTTGGCTAAACTGCGCCTCTTGCAGTTTTCCTTTGCAGTTTTTGAAATCCCCAGGAGCTCCTTTGATGAACCCATCGTCATCCGCCGTGGCGGGCTTGAACGCCCCCAGCTTTGTTCAACATCCCCGTTTGCTGTCTTGGGTAGCCGATATGGTGGCCCTGTGTAAACCTGAGCGCGTGTATTGGTGCGACGGCTCTGAGGACGAGTACAAGCGCCTGTGCGAGCAGTTGGTGCAGGCGGGCATTTTCATCAAGCTCAACGCCACCAAGCGACCTGAAAGCTATTTAGCACGCTCCGACCCCAGCGACGTGGCCCGCGTAGAAGACCGCACCTTTATCTGTTCGGCCAACAAGGACGACGCAGGCCCCACCAACAACTGGATTGACCCCAAAGATATGCGCGCGCTCATGCAGCATGGTCAACCCAACGGCAAGCCTGCGCTGTTTGACGGCTGCATGAAGGGCCGCACCATGTACGTGGTGCCTTTTTCCATGGGGCCGCTGGGCAGCCACATTGCGCATATTGGCATTGAGTTGTCTGACAGTGCCTATGTGGCCGTCAACATGAAGCTCATGACCCGCATGGGCAAAGCGGTTTACGACGTACTGGGTACTGATGGCGATTTTGTGCCTTGCATGCACACCGTGGGCGCGCCCCTGCAACCCGGCGAAAAAGACTCCATTTGGCCTTGCAACCAAACCAAATACATCGTGCATTACCCCGAAACCCGGGAAATCTGGAGCTACGGCTCCGGTTACGGTGGTAACGCCTTGCTAGGTAAAAAGTGTTTTGCCTTGCGCATTGCCTCCAACATGGGCAGAGACGAAGAGTGGCTGGCCGAGCACATGCTGATATTGGGCGTGACCAACCCTGCGGGTAAAAAGTACCACGTGGCTGCGGCTTTCCCCAGTGCCTGCGGCAAGACCAACTTCGCCATGCTGGTGCCGCCTGCCGGTTTTGACGGCTGGAAAATCACCACCATTGGTGACGACATTGCCTGGATCAAGCCCGGCAAAGACGGTCGTATGTACGCCATCAACCCTGAAGCCGGGTACTTTGGTGTGGCGCCGGGCACCAATTCCCTCACCAACCCCAATTGCATGGCCAGCTTGAAACGTGAGGTGATTTACACCAACGTGGCCCTGACCGACGACGGTGACGTGTGGTGGGAGGGCATGGGCCCCGCACCGGCGCACGCCATCGACTGGCAAGGCAAAGATTGGACGCCTGAAATAGCCAAGCAGAGCGGCGCTAAGGCCGCCCACCCCAATGCGCGGTTTACAGTTTCGGCCATCCACAACCCCGCCTTGGACCCCGCATGGGACGACCCGGCAGGCGTGCCTATTGATGCGTTTATTTTTGGTGGCCGCCGCTCTGACACCGTGCCGCTGGTTACCCATGCCCGCAACTGGGTGGAGGGCGTGTACATGGCCGCGACCATGGGCTCTGAAACCACCGCCGCCATCATTGGCCAACAAGGGGTGGTGCGCCGCGATCCCTTTGCCATGTTGCCCTTTACCGGCTACCACATGGGCGACTACTTCCAGCACTGGTTGCATTTGGGCGAAAAAATGGCCGCTACCGGCGCCAAGCTGCCAGGCATTTTCACGACCAACTGGTTCCGCAAGGGCGCCAACGGAGAGTTTGTGTGGCCAGGCTACGGCGAAAACATGCGCGTGCTCAAGTGGATCATTGACCGCGTTGAAAACACCACGCCCGGGCAAGAACACTTCTATGGCATCAGCCCTGACTTTAATGAGCTGCAATGGACGGGCCTGAACTTCACGGCCGAGCAATTTGAAGTGGTCACCGGCATGGACAAAGCGGCTTGGACGGAAGAGCTGGCCTTGCACGACGCGCTGTTTGAGCAGTTGAACCTGCGCCTGCCTCAGGTCTTGCTGGACACCCGCAAACAAATGGCAGAAAAGTTGGCTGCTTAAATTAAAGCGTCTGCTGAGGCTGCGGCCAAATCTTCTGAAGCACCAAGACAAAAGGCCACCCTAGGGTGGCCTTTTGTTTGGCAAAGGTCTTAACTTAGTCCTGACGCGACACGGCCAACTGCAGCTCCGACATGACGCGTGCGTCTTGCTGGGCCAGTTGCATCAACCTTGCGTCGGCACGGCGTTGAGCGGCTTGCTGCACACGGTTTGTGAAGCCGCCCATCAAACGCAGAGCCATGCCGCGGGCAGGAGCCGCCAACAAGGCCACCGCCGCAAAGCCCACCACCCACAACACCACCCAAGCGGCCAGCAGGTCGCCATCGGCCCAGCTGTCAATCAGCTGGTCAGCCACCACGATCAAGGCCGACACCATGGCCGCAAACAGCATGGTGGACACGCTGCGTGTGCTGTCTAGACCACGCACAAGGCCTGAAATGTGGGAGATGCCCCGCTCAAAACGCTCTACACCTGCGTGACGTGGGCTGTAACCGGGTTGTACGAATGAGTTCATAAGATGCTCCAAAAGTGAATCGATGGAGTGATATTAGGGTTTATCCTTATATTTAGCAAATTTATTGTTGTGATGCACAATATTCACATTAATGATGTTAAAGCGCCGCATGAACTTTAAAAACTTGGACCTGAACCTGCTGCGGGTGTTCAACGAAGTCATGACCGAGCGCCATTTGACACGTGCTGCAACGAAGCTTTCACTCACCCAGCCGGCCGTCAGCAATGCCTTGCGGCGTCTGCGCGACAGCTTGGGGGACGACTTGCTGCGCCGCAGCGGGTCGGGGCTGGTGCCTACCCCTATGGCTTTGGCTTTGTGGCCCAAAGTACAGGCCGCGTTGGAGCAGCTCAACGAAGCCTTGTCGCCCAGCGCCTTTGATCCCGCTAGCTCCACCGCCACTTTTGTGCTGTCCATGGCCGACGCCACCGCCGCGGAACTGATTCCAGGCTTGATTGGGTTGATCGACCGAGAAGCCCCGGGCGTGAGCATTCGGGTGGTGCCGCTGACCACCCGCGACCCGCGCAAGTTGCTGGAGTCTGAAGGGGCCGACATGGCCATTGGGTTTTTTCCGTCGGTGCTGGCAGGCATGACGGCGCAGGCTCAAGCGGGCGAGGTGGCGGCCTTTCACCACCAGCGGCTCTACAACAGCTCCTATGTGTGTGTAATGCGCCACGACCACCCCTTGGCTCAGTCGGAGCTCACCCTAGACCGCTTTTGCGCGGCCCGCCATCTGCTGGTGAGCTTTTCGGGTCGGCCATTTGGCTTTATTGATGAGGCATTGACCAGCTTGGGACGCAGCCGCCACATTGTCCTCACCGTGAACCAGTTTTTCACCGCAGGCAGGGTGGTGGCCAACTCCAATTTACTCACCGTGTTGCCGCGGCACTTTGTGAGCGTGACCGGGATTGCCGACCAACTGGTGTTGCGCGAGTTGCCCTTCAAAGTGCCGGATGTCCATGTGGACGCCCTGTGGCACCGCCGCGTGCACACCCAACACCCCCACCTGTGGCTGCGTGAGCATTTGGTCAACCTGCGGCCCAAAGCCGCAGGGCACACGATGCTCCAACCCGTCGACGGCTCATGAAATTACAACTGCTCTCTGACCTGCACCTGGAGTCGCACCCGCACTTTGCCCCGACGCCCGCCCCCGGGGCAGACCTGCTGGTGTTGGCGGGCGACATTGGGTCGTATCAGCAAGGCTCCATGCTGAGCGAGGCCGATTTTGGTTTGCAACGGTTTTCGCCCCTGCAGGGCTGGCCCACGCCCGTGCTGTTTGTGCCGGGCAACCATGAATACGATGGCTTGGATTTTGACGAGGCACACCGCCGCCTTCAGGCCACCTGCACGCAACTGGGCATTTGTTTTTTAGAGCAGTCCAGTATCACTGCACAAGAACTGTTGGGCGCCAAGTTGTCACGTGAAGCGCTGGGGCACAACATCCGCTTTGTCGGCACCACGCTTTGGACCGACTTTGATGCGCTGAACCCCAAGCATGACCCCGCGCTCAGGCACAAGGCCTTTCGGGCTGCCAACTACCACCTCCGCAAAACCGCCGCCACACGCGGGGGCGAGCCGTTTCTGGCTGAACTCATGCGAGACCAAGCCCTCAGCAGCCAAGCTTGGTTGCGCCAAGCATTGTCAGAACCGTTTGAGGGCACCACGGTGGTCATCACCCACTACGCGCCCTCGCTGTTGAGCATGGACCCGCGCTACGGCTTGGTGCCGGGCACAGCTGGCTTTTGTAATGCCTTGGACGACCTGTTTCCACAGGCTGCCCTGTGGCTACACGGCCATTTGCACTGCCCACACGACTATGTGCAAGCGGGCTGCCGCGTAGTCAGCAACCCCATGGGCTACGCCCGCAAACAAGAGCAAGACCGATTCAACCCCACGCTGTGCATCGAAGTGGCCTAAGGTTGACTTAAGTCAAGACGCTTGCGCGCTCCTGCGCCCACACTGGGGCCATACATTTAAAGGAGCCTCTATGAACATTCTTTTAGCCGTGGACGGCAGCGACTACACCAAGCGCATGTTGGCCTACTTGACCACACACGACGACCTGTTTACCCCCCAGCAACAATTCACCTTGTTCACCGCCCAGCCCTTGATTCCGCTTCGGGCGCGCGCGGCTTTGGGCAAAGAGGTGGTGGCCCAATACCACCGTGAGGAGGCCGAAAAAATTCTGGCGCCCGCATCCAAGTTTCTGGTGCGCCACGGTATGGACCCCAAAAGCGACTGGAAAGCTGGACACGCCGGTGAGACCATCGCCAAATTTGCACAGACGGGCAAATTTGACCTGGTGATCATGGGCTCCCATGGCCACGGTGCCTTAGGCAATTTGGTTATGGGGTCTGTGGCCACCCAAGTGTTGGCCAACTGCACCGTGCCGGTTTTGCTCGTTCGCTAGTAGGGCGGCAGCTTGCCCGCAAGGCGCAGGCGCTCAATGGTGGCCTTTTCATGCTGCAGGGTACGGCTGGCGTACTGCGTGTAGTCGGCAGTGTTCATGTACATCACGGGTTGGTAGAACTTGTCTAAGGTGTCGAGCACCTTCGGGTCTTCCAGCGTTTTTTTAAAGGCATCGTGCAGCACCCTCACCACCTCAGGGTCCATCTGTTTGGGCCCGCCTATGCCAAAGGGCGATTCGGTCACGGTGTCCCAACCGCTTTCCTTCACGGTGGGCACGTCAGGAAACGCCTTGTTTCGCTCCCGCCCCAAGGTGGCCAGCAAGCGCAACTTGCCCAAACGCACATGCGGCGCAAATTCGGTGGTGCCGCTCATGAGGGCAATATGGCCGCCCAATATGGCCTGCAAGATGTCGGCCGTGCCCTTGTAAGGAATGTCTTGCAGCACGATGCCAGCCTTCAACGCAAACTCTTCTATGGCCAGGTGCGGCGTGGTGCCCGTGCCGGTGTGCCCATAAGCCACCTGACCCGGATGCGCTTTGGCGTAGGCCACCAGTTCTTTTAAGGTTTTAAAGGGTGCGTCCAAGGTGGCCGCCAAACCAAAGGTGTAGCCGGTCAGGCCCACAACATGGGTGAGGTCTTTGACTGGGTCGAACGGCATTTTTTGCATGTGAGGCAGTCGGTACACCCCAAGCGGCAACTGGGTCAAGGTGTAGCCGTCGGGCTTGGCATGCAGCATGGCGCTGGCGCCCAGCGTGCCGCCCACGCCGGGTTTGTTGTCCACCACCATAGGCACCCCCAAAGCACGCGAGGCGCTTTCTGCAAAGGCGCGCATCACCGCATCACTGCCGCCGCCCACTGGCCAAGGAACGATCAAGGTGATAGGGCGGGACGGGAATGAGCTTAGGGTCACGCCCAAAGCCGTTCCAAGCGCGCCCGTTAACGTGGCACCAAGACCGCACTGCACCAGCTGCCGACGGTTAAGTGGGTTAGTCGTCATGGGGAAAAGAATGGTGCGTGATGAGGCAGCTAGGTAGTTCACCTAGTGTTGCACAGCCTTAAACCACCACAGACTACTTGGGGGTTGTTTACGTCTTACCCGTTTTACCCACTTCAACCGCTTACCTATCAAGTCGAGTCACACCATGTTTTCATTTACTTTTTTGACGTTGCGCCGTTTCGGCATGGTTTTCAGCACCGGTTTCGGCCGCTCTTTTGTCGCCACTTCGCTGCTGCTGGGTTTGAGCTGCGGCGCTTGGGCACAGGCTTACCCCAACAAGCCGATTCGCATTGTGGTGCCGGCTGGGCCGGGCGACAGCTGCGACATCTTGACGCGCCTGATAGCACCCAAGCTCACGGAGCGTTTGGGGCAAGCCATTGTGATTGACAACCGCGCGGGCTCCGCCGGCCAACTGGGCTTAACACTCATCAAGCAAGCACCTGCTGACGGCTACACGCTGGGTTGCGGCCAGGGCGGCAACATGGTCATTGTGCCGCTGGCCTATGCCAAGGTGGCCTACGACTCGCGCAAGGACTTCACGCCCGTGGCCATGATGGCGTCTAACTTTTTAGGCCTGGTGGTCAACCCCAAAACGCCTTTTAAAAACGTGAAGGAGCTCATCGATTACGGCAAAGCCAACCCTGGCAAACTGACCTTTGGCACCAACGGAGAGGGCGCGTTTTTACACTTTGCCAGCGAGCAGTTCCGCATGATGTCGGGGTTTGAATTTATGCACGTGCCCTACCGCGACATGAACGCCGTATTCACGCAAATGCTGGGCGGTGATATTTCGGCGTCCTTGGGTTCGTTTATTTCGGTGCAGCCTTTGGCCGACTCCGGCAAGTTGCGCTTGCTGGCCATTGCACGGGCCACGCGTCACCCCGATTACCCCAACATTCCCACCATTGCTGAGACGGTGCCCGGTTTTACCTCTGGCGGTTGGTTTGGCATCATCGCGCCCGCTGGCGTGCCGCGTGAGATTGTGAACACGCTCAATAAAGAAGTGAACTGGGCGCTGCAGCAACCCGACGTGCGCGACCGCATGAAAAAACTCGGGCTCGATATTCACACTGAAAGTCCCGAGTTTTTCACCGACCTGATGAACAAAGACTTTGAGAACTGGGGCAAAGTGGTCAAAGACATGGCCTTTAAGCCCCTGTAAATCTCTCAGGGGCTCTAAAGTTATCTAGGGGTCCCAAGGTTCTCTAGGCGCATTCAGGCGGGCGCGTGCCGTGTCATGAACTCGGCAAATTTGTTGGCCAATGCGGGGAAGTGCTCTTTCCAGTCCGGAAACGGGATCAAGTCCACGTCTTGGTCTTGAATGGGCAGGTTGAACAACTCACTGCCTTCAATCAGGCGGTGCGCGGCCAAGCCGTTAAATGACGCGTGGGTTTTATCGTTACCTGGAACCACCAACACGGGCAATTTGTAGGTGCGCAATTCGTCTTCAGGAATACCCATGACTGGCTCAATAGGACCGCTGGTAAAGGCATCGAGCCAACGGTTCATCACGGAAATGTATTCCTTGGGGTCCATGGCCATCAAGCGCTCACGGCTGGAAGGGTTGAGTGCAAGCCGCTCCACATAAGGCGCGGTTTGGCACACGGCGGCCATGCCGCCTTCAAGAGCGGCCTTGATGAACTGACCGTAGTAGGTGTTGGGCAAACGGCCTGCGGCAAATTGACCCCCAGTGATGCGCATGAGCAGCAAGCCCTGCACCACCTCGGGGTGACGGCGCTTGACCGTCATAGACAAACGGGCCCCCGCTGAGGATCCGCCAAAAAACGCGGGGCCTTGGTGGTAATGCCGCAAAAGGGCAACCAAGTCGTCGGCCCAAATGTCTTCTTCTGTGCCTTCGCCGCCAATCACAATGTCGGAGGCGCCGGTGTTGCGGCGGTCGTGCACCAGCACCCTAAAGCCTTTGGCCGCGACTTGCTTGCCCAGCTCGGCCATTTCCAAATAGCGGTGGCGCCCGCCGGAGTTCAAAGACAACCAAGGACCATGGTCTCCGTAAACCTCGTGAAGTAGGTTGGCGCCTCGAATGTTGGTGTAGGGCATGTGTTTCCTTTGTTATTCAATTTTGATGTTGGCATCTTTAATCAAGCGGCCCCACTTTGCCATTTCGGCACGAATGAAGGCCGCAAACTCTTGAGGCGACTCGCCCCCCAATTCAGAGCCCACGCTGGCCGCTTGCGCCTTATAGGCGGGTGATTGAAGCACCTTGGCCACGTCAGCCTGAATGCGATTGATGATACTGACCGGCGTGCCCGCAGGCACAAACAAGCCGTTCCAGCCCGAGGCCTCCACGCCGCTTAAGCCGGCTTCGGCCATGGTGGGCACCTCAGAAATAATGGCCACGCGCTTAGAGCCCGCCATGCCCAAAGCCCTCAATTTGCCCAGCTTGATGTGCTGCGCCACCACCACCGGTGCCAAGTACGCCACCATCACATGGCCTGCCAACAGGTCGGGCAGTTCCGCCCCAATGGCTTTGTAGGGCACATCCCGCAGCTTGATGCCGGCGGTGTAGTTCATCATTTCGCCGAGTAAATGGGTGATGGAGCCGTTGCCCCCAGAAGCCTGGGTGATGCGGTCAGGCTGGCTTTTGGCCAAAGCCAAAAATTCCTTAAGGTTGTTGGCAGGCACCGATGGGTGCACCACCATCACCAGCGGCGTGGCCGTCATGCGGGTCACGGGCAACAGAGCCTCGCCCAGCTTGCAACAGGGGTTGGGAGAGAGCAGGTCGTTGATCGCGTTGTTGACGTTGCCGTGCAGAAGGGTGTGCCCGTCTGCCGGTGCTCGCGCCACTTCGCGCGCACCTATGGCGCTGTTGGCGCCGGGCTTGTTGTCCACCACCACCTGCTGGCCTAAAAGCTCGGTAAGGCCCGGCACCAGGTCGCGCACCACAGTGTCTACGGCGCTGCCCGGACCTGCGGGCACCACAATGCGCACGGGTTTGGTCGGAAAGGTTTGGGCTTGGAGTGGCGCAGCCCCAAAGCCCAGCAGGCAGAGCGCGGCGCCCAGGCAAGCAAAGGCTACGAATGGTTGGAGAGCTTGAAGTTTTTTCATGTGGGTTGGTTTGAAAAGATGGGAAAAAAGTGAGCGATGTTGGTTAGTGATCGCTGTTTCAACAAGCTAACTGAAATGATTACACTGCGCAATCGAGCGTTACCCCGTGTCTTTCCCCCGTGATTTCACCTAAATACGGCTTAAGGAATTTCGCCTAGATTCTTTGATTGCTTTGTCTGTGATTTGTCTTTGTTTGTTTAGTTATTTCAGGAACTCTTATGCGCCTTGGCTATTTCACCATGCCGGTCCACCCGGCCACCCGCAGCCCCACCGACACCTTGCGCGAAGACCGCGAGATCATCATCTTGGCCGACGAGCTGGGCTACCACGACGCCTTTGTGGGCGAGCACTTGACCGACCTGATTGAAAACGTCACCAGCAGCATGGTGTTTCAGGCCAGCCTGATTTATTCCACCAAGCAAATTCGTCTGGGCACTGGCACCACCAACTTGTCGCATTTGCATCCGGTGCTGGTGGCTTGCCATGCGGCTATGTTTGACCACATGGCCCAAGGCCGCTTTATTTTGGGCGTAAGCCCCGGCGCGCTGCCCTCTGATGCGGAAGCTCTGGGCATCTTCCATGAAGACCGCAACAAAATGTTTGCCGAGTCGATTGATGTGATCTTGAAAATTTGGGAGTCCAACGCGCCGTTTGACATTGACTTTCCGGACAACCGCTTCAAGGTGTCCACCAAGCTCACCTACGACGACTTCACTAACACCGGCAAGATGTACAAGCCCTACCAAACCCCGCGCCCCGAAATTGTGGGCACGGTGGTGGCGCCCTTTTCTAAAGGCGTGATTGCCATGGGCGAGAAAGACTTTCACCCCATGTCGGCCAACTTTTTGTACGACAAGTGGCTGCCTTCGCACTGGAACAACTACTCACAGGGTAAGAGCAATGTGGGCAAAGTAGCCGACCGCGCGGATTGGCGCGTGGCGCGCACCATCATGGTCAACGACAACGACCGCGTGGCCAAAGACTATGGCCGCGAGTCTGAACAGAGCCCTTACCGTTTTTACTACCGCAACCTGCACCACAAGTTGCGCAAGGGCAAGCGCGACGCGGTGTTCAGCATGGACGGCCAAACCCCTGAAAACCCGACCCCGCTGGAAGAAATTTTGGACAAGCTCGTCATTGCCGGCGGCGTAAACGAAGTGACCGAAAAAATCATCGAGCTGCATGAAACACTGGGTGGTTTTGGTGAGTTGGTCTATGCCGGCCTGGACTGGACCGACCCCCAACTGGCTCGTCGCTCCATGGTGCTCATGGCCGAAGAGGTCATGCCACGCGTGCGCAAAGCCATCGGGGCTTGAACTTTCGCCATGGCCTCCAGCTTCAATAACCCCCCCTTACCCGACCGCCTGCCGGAAATCCCGCCAGAGCGCATGAGTGCCGAGCAACGCCAGGTGATGGACGAGCTCACCAGCGGGCCACGCGGCAAAATTGGCGGGCCTTTCATCCCGCTGGTGCGCAGCCCTGAGCTCATGAGCCGCCTGCAAAAAGTGGGTGAGTACCTGCGCTATCACAACTCCGTGGGCCTGCGCAATTCAGAGTTTGCGGTGCTGGTGGTGGCGCGCCATTGGTCGCAACCCGTGGAGTGGGCCATTCACCGCCCGATTGCCGAGCGCGAGGGCGTTTTGCCCGCCACCATCGACGCGCTGGCCGAAGGCCGCCGCCCCACCACCATGTCGGACGACGAAGCCATCATTTACGACGTGCTCGATGAACTGCGCAACCACAAGAGCGTCAGCGACCCCACTTGGCATCGGGGCCTGAGCCGCTTTGGCGAGCAGGGCATGATCGACATGGTGGCGCACTATGGCTATTACAGCCTCTTGGCCATGGTGATGAACGTCAGCCGCACCGCCCTTCCACCCGACAAGGTGGCCGAGCTACCGCGTATGCCTATTTAGCCTTCGGCGTGCAAAACCTTACCGCCGGCCTCCACCGGTTTGGCGTGAATCAAAATCACGGCAATGATGCAGGTTTCCGTGCCGCGGTTGATCCAGTTGTGAACGGTGCCGCGCTGCACCATCACATCGCCTGATTTCAGGTGCACCTCTACGCCGTCGTCCATTTCCATCCAAATTTCGCCCGACATGACCACCAAGTAGTCGATGCTGTCGGTGCGGTGCATGCGCCGCTCCACGCCGGGGCGGAAATCCAAAATACGGAAGACGGAGCCGTTTTCGATCATGGTGAACTTACCTTCGCGCATGCCGCCATCCTCTTGGCCGGAGTTGTTGGCCGGCACGGTGTCGGTGGTCCAGATGTTGCAAATGTAGGCGTTGCCGCGCCCGGGCTTGAAGTGCGAGCACACTTCGTCAATTTTCACGATGGCTTTGCCGTTAGCGTCGTGGCCAGTCACAACGCGTCTGATTTTGGGGGTGCCTTGGTCCATGAGGTCTCCTTTGTTAGTTAGAAAAAGCCGAAATGCCCGTTTGCGCGCGGCCCAAGATGAGGGCATGAATATCGTGCGTGCCCTCGTAGGTATTGACCACCTCGAGGTTGACCAGGTGGCGCACTACGCCGTATTCGTCAGAAATGCCATTGCCGCCCATCATGTCGCGCGCCATGCGGGCAATGTCTAAGGCCTTGCCGCAGGAGTTGCGCTTGAGGATGGACGTGATTTCCACTGCGGCGGTGCCTTCGTCCTTCATACGGCCCAAACGGATGCAGCCCTGCAGGCCTATAGCAATTTCGGTTTGCATATCGGCCAGTTTTTTCTGGATGAGCTGGTTGGCAGCCAAGGGGCGGCCAAACTGCTTGCGGTCCAACACGTATTGGCGGGCCCGAAACCAGCAGTCTTCCGCCGCGCCCAATGTGCCCCACGCAATGCCAAAGCGTGCTGAATTCAAGCAAGTGAACGGCCCCTTCAGGCCCTGCACCTCCGGAAACGCGTTCTCTTCTGGGCAAAACACGTTATCCATCACCACCTCGCCGGTGATGGAGGCGCGCAAGCCCATCTTGCCGTGAATGGCCGGTGCGCTCAAGCCCGCCATGCCTTTTTCAAGCACAAAGCCACGGATGGGGCCCACCGCACCGGCTTCGGTCACTTCGCGAGCCCAGATCACAAACACATCGGCAATGGGGCTGTTGGAAATCCACATTTTGCTGCCCACCAAGCGGTAGCCGCCTGCGGTTTTGTGGGCGCGGGTGATCATGGAGTTGGGGTCTGATCCGTGGTCGGGATCGGTCAGGCCAAAGCAGCCAATCCATTCGCCGGTGGCCAGCTTGGGTAAATACTTTTGGCGCTGGGCTTCGGTGCCAAACTCAAAAATAGGCACCATCACCAAGGAAGACTGCACGCTCATCATGGAGCGGTAGGCCGAATCCACACGCTCCACCTCCCGCGCTATGACGCCATAGCAGACGCTGTTGAGGCCGGGCCCACCATAGGCTTCAGGGATGGTGGGGCCCAGCAGGCCCAACTCGCCCATTTCGCGGAAGATGGCGGGGTCGGTGGTTTCATTTCGAAACGCGTCTTGAATGCGTGTGGCCAATCGTTCTTGGCTGTACTCAGCTGCCGCTTCGCGCACCATGCGCTCGTCTTCTGTGAGCTGCTGGTCCAGCAAAAAAGGGTCGTTCCAAACAAATGAAGCGTTCGCCATGGGGTCTCCTGAATTTTGATGAATCCCAAATCATACTGAGGGCCACTCTTTTCTTTCTGCAGCTGGTCTTTCGTCGGTTGGTCTTGTAAGTCGTATCAGGGTTGTTGGGCATAGCCTCAAGGGCGCGGCGCCGCTAGTATGTGGGAACCTTTTTAACCCTCTGGCACCTATCCATGAATCACCGATCTGCTTTGTCCGCTCTTTTCTCTGTCATGGTGGCCCTGGTCGCCATGGCCTGGGCCCCAATGGCCCAAGCCCAAGCACAGGCCGACGACTTCCCCAAACGGCCCATCCGCTTGCTGCTGGGCTTCCCGCCCGGAGGCGGCTCTGACCTGGTGGCGCGCCTGATTGCCCAACCCCTAGGCGAGCGCTTGGGCCAGCCGGTGGTGGTGGACAACAAGCCCGGTGCGGGCGGCGCCATTGCAGCGGATATGGCGGCCAAGGCCACGGCCGACGGCTACACCATCATCCTGCTCCCCAGCGGGCATTCCAGTGTGGCCGCGCTCAAGCGCAATCTGCCCTTTCACCCGGTAAGAGACTTTGCATGGATTTCCACCCTCACCACCTATCCGCTGGCCTTGTCGGTAACGCCTAAATCGTCCATCAAGTAGTTTGCGGACTTTATTCCACGCAGCAAAGCCGAGCCGGGCAAGTTCACCTATTCGTCTTCCGGCATTGGCACCGCACCGCACTTGATTGGCGAGTGGATTTTGTGGGAAGCCGGCATCAGTGCCGTCCATGTGCCTTTTAAAGGTGGCACCGGCCCCGTGACCGAGCTGCTGGCTGGCCGTGTGGATGTGATGATTGACACCATGACGCTGACCGCATCCATGCTTAAAGACCAGCGCATTCGAGTGCTGGCCACCACCGCGCCCAGGGGCATGAGCCCACTGCCAGGGGTGCCCACTGTTTCCGACACCCTGCCCCAAATGGTGTTTGAGTCGTGGTTGGGCATTGCTGCACCGGCGGCTACGCCCAAGCCGATTTTGGACAAGCTCAACCGCGAGATTCGTGCGGTTCTGGAGCTGCCTGAGGTGCGCCAAAAACTCAGCGACTTTGGCGGTGCCGCCCGCCCCAGCACACCCGCCGAGTTTCAGGCTCGCGTGGAGCGTGACATAGACAGCCTGCGCAAAGTCGCTCAGGAGCGCAAGATTGAAGCCGAGTGAGCGCCTGCTAACCTTGGTTTAGGAGTGGCTATGCCCCGCCGTTTTGTCGATTTGTCCATCTACCTTGAAAACGATGTGCTGAGCGACCCGCCCGCTTTCGCGCCCAAAATTGAGTATCTGAACCACGAACACACGGTGGAGCAAATCGAGGCGTTTTTTCCGGGTCTGAGCAAGCAAGACCTGCCCGACGGAGAAGGTTGGGCGGTGGAGTTTGTGAAGCTGTGCACCCACAACGGCACCCACCTAGATGCGCCATACCACTTCCACTCCACCCAAGACCAAGCGCTGGGCCATAAAAAACCGGCCATCACCATCGATGAAGTCCCGTTGGAGTGGTGCTTTCAGCCGGGCGTAAAGCTGGACTTTCGGCATTTTGCAGATGGCTATGTGGTCACCGCCACAGACGTGGAGGCCGAACTGGCCCGCATTAGCCACACGCTGCAACCCTTAGAAATTGTGGTGGTCAACACCCGTGCGGGCTCGCGCTATGGCCATGCCGACTTTGTATCCAGCGGCTGCGGCATGGGCTACGAGGCCACCATGTACCTATTGGAGCGTGGCGTGCGCCTGACCGGTACCGACGCCTGGAGCTGGGACGCGCCTTTTGTGCACACCGCCCAAAAGTACAACGACACCGGAGACGCGTCTCTGATTTGGGAAGGCCACAAGGCCGGCCGCGACATAGGCTACTGCCACCTCGAAAAACTGCACAACCTGGAAGCCCTGCCCGCCAACGGTTTCTACATCTCGTGCTTTCCCCACAAACTCCGCGGCGCTTCGGCCGGCTGGACGCGCGCGGTAGCTATTTTTGACGAGGCGTTAATCACTTAATTTACCGCTCAATTAAGCGATTAACCCTGCTGGCGTGCCCTTTTAAGCGGCAGTTACCCGCTCACTCTTCCAATACACATCGTCGCCGCCTTCAGCGCGGTTGAGCACGCGGGCCAGCACAAACAGGAGGTCGGATACGCGGTTGAGGTATTGGCGCGGAGCGTCTTTAAGCGCTTCTTCATTGCCCAGGGCTACCACGGTGCGCTCGGCGCGGCGCGCCACGGTGCGGCACACATGGGCCAACGAAGCTGCGCGGGTGCCTGCGGGCAAAATAAATTCCAAGAGCTTAGGCAGCGTGCTGTTGTAGTGCTCTAGGGCTTGGTCCAAGGCCAGCACCGCCTCGGGTTTAAGCAGCTCGTAACCGGGAATGGACAATTCTCCGCCCAGGTTGAACAGCTGGTGCTGAATTTCTGTCAACACCTCGCGCACATCGGCAGGCAAGGTTTCGCAAAGCAATACGCCCAAATTGGAGTTGAGCTCGTCCACATCGCCCATGGCGTGCACGCGCAGGCTGTTTTTGGATACCCGCGAGTTATCTCCCAGGCCCGTGGTGCCCGCGTCGCCAGTGCGTGTGGTGATTTGTGTGAGTCGGTTGCCCATAAGAGTCCTTGTTGGCTTGGGTTTAGGTGAATCGTTTAGGTTAGCAGTTATGGTGCCATTATGGGTGGATGCTCTTGGGGGGCTTGCGCACGGGCTTGAAAGGGCGCTCGGTACACCCACACCGGCTTGCCTTGGCCCAAGGTTTTGTGTTGTCCCGAGGGCTGCTCTTCTACCTCTAGTGGCTGAATGTGCGCTTGCGGCTCGTAGCCTGTAGCCTCAAACTCTAAACTCACAAGGTAAGTGCCCGCTTTCATTTCAGCGCTTGCTTTAGCTAGGGCTCTGTTCATGGACTCGGGGCGCTGGAACACATAAACCAGGTCGTAGCTGGACCAGTCGGCGGCCCAAATATCACCGCGCTCTACCTGCGCCCACGGGCAGCGGCGGGCGCACCATACCGCCAACACGCCGCTGGACTCCAGACCAAACCATTGGGACAGTGGGTAGGCCTGGCGCAAAGCTTGCAAGCCATGGCCTAAGCCGCAACCCGCATCCAACAAGCGCGCGCCGGGCTCCAGCGGGGCCACGCTGGGCAGCTCGTTCAAAGCGTCCGGCGGCGTGGGGAACAGGGGCGCATCTCGCCAAGCATTCAGTGGGTAAATCAGCAGCAGCACACCCAAAGGCACCAGCCAGCCCCAAGCGGGCAGCTCCAACCCGCCCACCACGCTGACCGATACCGGAAAACCTAACCCGATGAACAACCGCCGCCACCACGTGCTGCCGAGTAAGCTCATGCCCACTCCAAGTGCACAGGGCGCGCCCAAGACCCACAGGGCGTCGAGCTCCATGCCCAAGAGCGCTTTAAACAGCGCCCATGCCAAACCCCAAGTGAGCAAAGCGGGCAAAGGCCAGGGCATATGTTTAAGCATGGCCAACAGTGGGCTTAGGTTCAGGCTAAGGTTTGAGGCTTAAGTTGGAGGCCTAGTTTGAGGAGTGACCGCGTAAACGGTCGATCAAGCCATTGAGTTCGTCCATTGAGGCAAACTGAATGCTCAATTCGCCCATGTCTTCCATTCGGCCTGCGCGCTTGATGCGTTTTTTTATGCGCACTTCCACAGCGGCCGTGAGCAAGTCAGACAACTCCTCCTCGACCCGGCGCACATCGCGCGACTTTTCTTTTTTGGGTTTTTGTGGGGTCAGCGCAAACTCTGCGCTCAGCTTTTTCACCAGACTTTCGGCCTCACGCACCGACATGTTTTTGGCGGCAATTTGGTTGGCCGCCGTGATTTGTGTGGCGCGGTCCAGCGCCAACAGCGCGCGCGCATGGCCCATGTCAATGTCACCGGCCATGAGCATGGTTTGTACGGGGTCTGCCAAATTGAGCAGACGCAACAAATTGCTGGCCGCACTGCGCGAGCGGCCCACCGCTTGGGCGGCCAACTCGTGAGTCAAGCCAAACTCTTTGATGAGCCTTTGCAAACCTTGGGCTTCTTCTAAGGGGTTGAGGTCTTCGCGCTGAATGTTTTCTATCAGCGCCATGGCGGCCGCTGATTCGTTGGGCACGTCGCGCACCAGCACAGGCACGCTGTCTAGGCCCGCCAGCTTGGCAGCGCGAAAGCGCCGCTCTCCCGCAATGATTTCATACAAAGGCTGGTCCAGCCATGCGTCCCCTTGGGGCAAAGTGGCGTCGGCCGCTGCCATGGCCACACGTTTGCTGCGCGCCTCTTGGGTGCCCAGGGGGCGCACCAAGATCGGCTGCATGATGCCCTGCACCTTGATGGATTCGGCCAACTCATACAGGGCACCTTCGTCCATGCGCGTCCTGGGCTGGTACATGCCCGCCACCAAGTCCGTAAGCGGCAAGGTGGTGGGGCTAGAGGCGTCTGCCGAGCGGTCTTGGGTGGCCGTTGGGCCCAAGAGGGCTTCTAAGCCCATGCCCAATCCTTTGGGTTTTTTGGTAACCATATGAGTGCTTTCGGGTGCTTTCGCTAAGTTTTGTTTGGGGATGTGTCGGTTTACGACTTCAAGGATTGAATGCGCGCCACCATCTCTTCGGCAAAGGTCACAAAAGCCTGCGCGCCTTTGGAGGCGGGGTCAAACACCACGCCGGGCACGCCGTAGCTGGGTGCCTCGGCCAGCCGCACATTGCGGGGAATGACGGCGTCAAACACCTTGTCGCCAAAGTGTGCCTTGAGCTGGTCGCTGACCTGCATTTGCAGCGTGATGCGGGGGTCAAACATCACGCGAAGCAAGCCGATGATTTGCAGGTCTTTGTTCAGGTTGGCATGCACTTGCTTGATGGTGTTGACCAAGTCGGTCAAGCCCTCAAGCGCAAAGTATTCGCACTGCATGGGCACGATGACCCCGTGCGCGCTGCACAGGCCGTTGAGCGTGAGCATGGACAAGCTGGGCGGGCAGTCGATGAGCACAAAGTCATAGTCGTCATTGGCTTGGGCCAACGCCTGCTTGAGCCGCTTTTCGCGCCGCTCCAAGTCCACCAGCTCCACCTCGGCACCGGCCAGCTCGCGGTTGGCGCCCAACACGTCGTAGCTGCAACCCGCTTGAATCAGTTTGTCACTTTTGGCATGGGCCTCGGCAATGCTGGCGGACTCTAGCAACACGTCGTACACGCTGAGCTTGAGGGCGCGCTTGTCCACGCCCGACCCCATGGTGGCATTGCCTTGGGGGTCCAAGTCGACCATCAGTACGCGCTGACCAATTTTGGCCAAGCCCGCCGCCAAATTGACGGTGGTGGTGGTTTTGCCAACGCCACCTTTTTGGTTGGCAACACAAAATATTTTGGCCATGCGGGTTTCCGAAGTTCTTAGAGTGCGCGTTAAAGTGTGAAAAATGTGGAGCAGACAGCCAGTGAGTTTACGTGAGCTTGGTTGAGCTGAGCCTATTAAAGCTAAAACGGCGGCATGCTGATTGGCCGCATCCACACCAAGCAGCGCTCGGCATGCAGGCCCGGCACGGGCAGTGGTTTCACGTGAAACACCTCAGTGTCGGCGGGCAAGGCTTTTATTTCATCTTGCGGGTCCTGGCCCTTCATGGCCAACCACACGCCCTCAGGCTTGAGGAGGTGGCGGGAAATTTGCACAAAGTCGGCCAATGAGGCAAAAGCACGAGACACCACCACATCAGCCAGCAAGCTCAGCGCCTCTACCCGGCTGTGGATGGCGCGCAAATTGGGCAAGCCCAGCTCCAGCGCCGCCTGCTGGATAAATGCCGCCTTTTTGCCTACGGTATCGACGCAGGTGATGTGCCAGCTGGGGTTGGCCACAGCCAGCACCACACCGGGCAACCCGGCACCCGAGCCCACATCTATGATATGCAGCGGCGGCTGCACCTTGGCGCCGCCAGCCTCGCTCATGCGCACCAGACCAGAAGCCTCCCAAATATGCGGCGCCACCGCCAAGCTGTCGAGCACATGGTGCGTGAGCATGGTCTGCGGCTCTAGCAGGTTGGTCAGGTTGTACACCCGCCCCCACTTGCTGATCATTTGCATATAGGTCAGCAGTTGCTCAACCTGTTTGCCATCAAGGCTCACGCCCAGCTGCTGCGCTCCCTGACGCAAGCTGGCTTGTATGGCCAAGCCCACCCCTTCCGTCCACATGGGCGCGATCACGCAGGCAAGCCCGCCTCGCCCAACTCACCTAAACCAGCCTGCTCCATAGGGTCGACATGATCTGAAAGGGCCAAGCGCTCGGGCTCTGCGCCTAGCGTTGGCAGGCCGTGCACGCCCCGCTTTTTTAGGTGAATCAACAACAGAGAAATGCTGGCGGGCGTGATGCCCGAAATACGAGAGGCCTGGCCAAGGGTTTCGGGGCGCTGTTTTTGAAGTTTTTGGCGCGCCTCGATGGAGAGCGCCGCCACCTGCAGGTAGTCCAAGTCTGCGGGTAGCCGCAAGCTCTCGAAGTGCAAAGCACGGCCCACCTCCTCGATTTGCCGGTCGATATAGCCCGCATACTTGGCGGCAATTTCCACCTGCTCGACCACGCCGGCGTACAAGTCGCCCGACTCTTTCATTAAGGCGGTTTCACGTGAAACAGTGGGGGCCACCTCTGCGCCAACAACCATCGACGCCAACGCCGCGTAGCTCACGTCTGGCCGGCGCAGCAAGTCAAACAGGTTGTACTCGCGCTCAATGGCTTTGCCCAACACGCGCTCGGCCTCAGCCTGGGAGAGGTTGCGCGGATTGACCCAGGTGGACTTGAGGCGCTCGGTTTCACGTGAAACAGCGTCGCGCTTGCGGCAAAACGCATCCCAGCGCGCGTCGTCTACCAGACACAACTTACGGCCGGTTTCGGTCAGGCGCAGGTCGGCATTGTCTTCGCGCAGCTGCAAGCGGAACTCGGCACGGCTGGTGAACATTCGGTAGGGCTCGGTCACGCCCTTGGTGATCAGGTCGTCCACCATCACCCCCAAGTAGGCCTCGTCTCGACGGGGCAGCCAATAATCTGGCGCACCCTGGTCGCCCGCAAGCTGGCGACATTGAATGGCCGCGTTGATACCCGCAAACAAACCTTGGGCCGCCGCCTCTTCATAACCGGTAGTGCCGTTGATTTGTCCGGCAAAAAACAGGCCACCAATTTGGCGGGTTTCAAAGTTGCTTTTGAGCGAGCGCGGGTCAAAGTAGTCGTACTCAATGGCGTAGCCGGGCCGCAAAATGTGGGCGTTTTCAAGGCCCTTCATGGAGCGCACCAAGTCGTACTGCACATCAAAGGGCAAGCTGGTGGAAATGCCGTTGGGGTAAAACTCGTGGGTGGTCAGGCCTTCAGGCTCCAGAAAAATCTGGTGGCTTTCTTTGTCTGCAAAGCGGTTGATTTTGTCTTCAACGCTCGGGCAATAGCGCGGGCCCACGCCTTCAATCTTGCCGGTGAACATAGGGCTGCGGTCAAAACCGGCACGAATAATGTCATGCGTGCGGGCATTGGTGTGCGTGATCCAGCAAGGCACTTGCTTGGGATGCATAGACCGCTGCCCCATGAAGCTGAACACCGGCTCCACCGCATCGCCGGGCTGCTCCAAGCACTGAGAAAAGTCGATGCTGCGCCCGTCTATGCGCGGGGGCGTGCCGGTTTTCAGGCGGCCTTGCGGCAGCTTGAGCTCCTTAAGCCGGGCGGACAAGCTCACCGCGGGCGGGTCTCCGGCCCGTCCAGCGGCGTAGTTGTTAAGACCTACATGGATTTTTCCGTCCAAAAACGTGCCGGCTGTCAGCACCACGGTGTGGCTACGAAACTTAATACCCACCTGCGTCACTGCACCTACTACCCGCTCACCCGTGCCGGTGGACTCCACCATCAAGTCGTCCACAGATTGCTGGAACAGCCACAAATTAGGCTGGTTTTCCAGCGTACGACGTATAGCTGCTTTGTACAGAATACGGTCGGCTTGCGCGCGGGTAGCTCTAACCGCTGGCCCCTTGGAGCTGTTGAGGGTACGAAACTGTATGCCGCCCTCGTCCGTGGCCAAGGCCATGACGCCACCCAGGGCATCAACTTCGCGAACCAAATGCCCCTTGCCAATGCCTCCAATGCTGGGGTTGCAGCTCATTTGCCCCAAGGTTTCAATGTTGTGTGTCAGCAGCAGGGTGCGGCAGCCCATGCGCGCGGACGCCAAAGCGGCCTCGGTTCCGGCGTGACCGCCTCCGACCACAATCACGTCAAAAATTTGCGGGTACAACATAAAGCATGGGGGTGCGCCGACCTCGAGCCCAAGGGTCGTTTCCCAAGGAAGCGGCAGCCATCAAGTAAGGGAGGGCAATTCTAGCGGCACCGCGCCTTAAACACCATGCTCCCGTCATGGTGATATGTTAAAAAACAGCCAAAGCTAGGTTGTGCGACCCAGACTGGGGCTACCGTCAAAGCGGTTCTCGTTTACAAAGCTCTGACTCGCAAGTACAGCACCACACCACCGCATTGCCTGACACATGACCCTTAAGACACTTCAAAAATGCCTTGCGGCAAACCTGTGCACGTTGCTTGCCATAGCCTCCCTCAACGCCATTGCACAAACCAAATCGGCCGAGTCCGGAGAAGAGCCCCGCGTGGTGTTTCATGCCCAAACCACTTGGATCGGCCAAAGCAAGCCCGGGTTTAACACACCCACACCGTATTCAGACAGCGCCAACATGTTGTCGCCTCTTTCTGAGCAGGGCTTCTCCATGACGGTCACTGCCGATATAGGCATACGACTCTGGAAGGGCGCGCAGTTTCACATCAACCCAGAGTCGGCCAGAGGCAGATCGTTATCCAAGTCCTTAGGCACCGCATCCGTTCCTAATGGCGAGTTACAACGTGGCTCCAATATGGCGTGGGCCAGCTACCGCGCACGGATGTTTTTTATGCAGCGCTGGAATGGCGACGGAGAAACCGTGGACATCGAGCCTGACTTCAATGAGATCGGCGGCAAAGCCAGCTCCAACCGCTGGACCATGGTGGCGGGCAACTTTTCATTGCTCGATTTTTTTGATGCCAACCCCTACGCCAAAGACCCACGCTCTCAATTTATGAACTGGTCTTTTCTAACGCACGGTGCTTGGGACTACGCCGCCGACGCAAGGGGCTACACACAAGGCTTCATGCTGGACTACACCACCCCCACATGGGCCATCCGGTTTGCACGCACTGCCGTCCCCGTGCAACCCAACGGATTACAACTAGATGATGCCTTGGGCCTTCACTACGGCGACCAACTGGAATTTGAAACAGATCTGCCCTTGAAGCTCCAACACGGCCCCATGCGCGGTAGCATCATCTACTACCGCAACAAAGCGCCAATGTTTGCCTACAAAGACGCCATGGCTTACACCAGTACCGAATACCTGCAGATACCCCGCAGCGAGCAAACCAAAACAGGCTATGGCCTAACCCTAATGGCCCCTTTTGCCGAAGAAGCGGGCCTATTCTTCCGATACAGTAAAAACGACGGCAACTTTGAGCAATACAACTTTGTAGAAATTGACCAGCAATGGTCCGTGGGCGGCGTGTTCACAGGTAAGGGCTGGGGCCGCTCGCAAGACCGTGTAGGCGTGGCACTGGCCGTGAACGACCTTTCTCCGGCGCACCAGGATTACTTCAACGCCGGAGGCAAAGGCTTTTTTGTGGGCGACGGTGTGGCCAATACCCTGAAGTACGGTTCAGAGCGTGCCTTGGAAACCTGGTACCGCTGGAACCTGAACGACGTCAATACCCGTGTGGGTAAACTGCAAAATGCGTTCTCGGTGGGTTGGCAGCACATCATGAACCCCGGTTACAACCAAGACCGCGGCCCTATGAACGTGTATTCGGTGCGCTGGCACAGCGAGTTTTAGCAATCAACCCAGGCTCAACGCGCCCCCCGCAAACGCTGAGCTTTTTCACACCTACTGGACGCCATGTCACTCGAAAAACTCACCGTCATGCTGCACAAAGTTACGGTGGAGCAAACGACTGCCGCTCAACCCACCAACAAAAGCGATCTGATAGCGTCCCTATTGGCCAAACAGCAGCAGGCAGAGCTGAGCATCTTTATAGAGCGACAAAGTACCCAAGAGCTGGGCGTGTATCTGGACACCTTGGCCGAACTGGATGCCCAAAAACTATGGGCACGCATACCTGAGGCGCGACAAAACGAGGTGCTGTGGGAGGTGAGCGATGCGCGCCGCCAAGCCATTGCAGGCGAGCGGCAGCCCCACTTTGCGGGCAGCAAAATCAACCTGTACGAGCTGGTGGAAGGCAAGGTGCGTCAGGTGCATATCACCGACCGCAAAGTGCTCGAAGGCACCAAGCCAGTGTGGATTGACCTGATCAACGCCTCCGCCTCAGAGCGGGCGTTTATTGGGGCGCACTTTGGGGTGGTGCTGGCAGACCCCGTAGAGGCCACCGAACTGGAAGTGACCGCACGGTTTTATGTGGAAGAAAACGACCACATCCACTTGCACTCCAACTTTCTGCATGACAAGTCGCAGGGCTCCAAAAGCGTGCCCGTGGCCTTTATCTTGCACGGCGGGGTGTTGTTTTCGCTGCGCAATGAAGAGCTGCCCGTGTTTCGGCTGCAGCAACGCCGCACCCTGACCCAGCCCGGCTACATCACCGACAGCATTGACCTGCTGCTGGATCTGTATGGCGCCGATGTGGAGTGCTCAGCCGACTCGCTGGAAAACATTTACGCCAAATTGGGCCAAGTGGGCCACCATGTGCTGAGCGAAAGCATCACCGACCAAGAGGCTGGTGAAATATTGGCTGACATTGCCGAAGAAGAAGACCAAAATGGCCACATCCGCAGCAACATCATGGACACCCAACGCGCGCTCAACTTTTTAATGCGCGGCAGACTGCTCAAACCCGACCAAGTTACAGAGGCCAATCAAATTTTGCGCAACATTGAGTCGCTCAACAGCCACACCGCGTTTTTGTTCGACAAAATCAACTTTTTGATGGACGCCACCATCGGCTTCATCAACATCAACCAGAACAAACGCATCAACCAGCTCACGGTGTTCAGCGTGGTGTTCATGCCCATCAACATCTTGGCGGGCATGGGCGGGATGTCGGAATTTTCCATGATGACCGAGGGCATCCCTTGGCCCCTCTCGTACACGGCGTTTGCCATCGTCTCGGGCCTGATTGGTGCAGGCACCTATGTGCTGTTGAAAGTTTTGGAGCGCAAACGGCTCAAACGCATGAAGGCTCGTGCGCCATGAGTGCGCGCCATCCGGACACCGATTACGCTGATAACGCGAACAGCCCAGACTCAGACAGCGAAACCCCACAAGCACTGGTAGAAAGCCGCGCTCTAGCGGCCAACCGCAGCACCTGGGTGAGTGTGGTGGTCAACTTGGTGCTCAGCATCGTGCAGGTGTTGGTGGGCGTGCTGACCAAGTCTCAAGCACTGGTGGCTGACGGGGTGCATTCGCTCTCAGACCTTGTGTCTGACTTTGTAGTGTTGTGGGCCAGCCGCCACAGCAAAAAAGACCCCGACGCAGACCATCCCTACGGGCACCAGCGGTTTGAAAACGCCGCCTCACTGTTTTTGGGGGTGCTGCTCTTGGCGGTGGGGGCGGGCATGCTGTGGAACGCCACACAACTCATTCAACACCACGATGAAATTCCAACGGTGGACGCCTCTGCCCTGTGGGTGGCACTGGCGGCGCTGGTCAGCAAAGAGCTTCTGTTTAGGTACATGCTCATGGTGGCCAAAGAGGTTAAGTCGAGCATGCTGGTGGCCAACGCCTGGCATGCCCGCTCCGACGCCGCCTCGTCCTTGGTGGTGGGGCTGGGCATTTTGGGCAATATGGCGGGCTACCCCCTACTTGACCCGATTGCCGCGCTGATAGTGGGCCTGATGGTCGCCAAAATGGGTTGGGGGTTTGGCTGGAGTGCCCTGCACGATTTGCTGGACCGCTCGGCCGACATAGCCGAGGTGGCCGCCATCACCGACACCATCCGCCAGACCCCGGGCGTGCGCGATGTGCACGATTTGCGCACACGCAAAATGGGCGACATGATCTTGGTGGATGTGCACTTGGGCGTGGACAAGCACCTCACCGTAGAAGCCGGTCACGCTATAGCGGTGGACGCACAGGAGCGCGTGATGCAACGCCACCGCGTTTTAAGCCTCATGACGCACGTGGATCCCGTTTAAAGCTCAAGGTGGCGCACAGGCCCTGACCCTCCGGCCCGGGGCTGAGCTCAAAACGCGCGTGCATGACCTGGGCAAACTTGGACACAATGGCCAAGCCCAAACCCGCCCCCTGACCCAGCCGTTCAGCATGCAAGCCGCGCACACCGCGCTGCATCAAATGCTGTCGCTCTTGCAGGCCCAGCCCCGCGCCGTTGTCGGTCACCGAGAGTTCAAGTGTTGGGTGGTGGGTGTCGGGCCCAGCCACAGACACCGATACGGTCACCCTGCTGCCTCCTTGCGGCGCACGCCCGTAGCGCAGGGCATTGTCTAAAAGGTTGCTCAGAGCGCCTTCCATAAGGGCCAGGTTGGCCACCCACTGCACGGGCTGGTCGATGCCTTGAACGCCCAAGTCCACACCCGCGGCGTCCGCACGCGGCAGGTAGCGCAACACGGTGTCGCGCACCACAGCATCTACGTCCACCAGTTCCAGCGGCACACCGGTGTCGGCTTCTTCGGCCAGCGCCAGGGCCAGCAGCTGCTCCACCAAGCGGTCGGCTCGCAGCTCGCTGCTGGCAATGCGCTGCAACTGCTCACGCCACACCGCAGGGTCTGTGTGAGACAAGGCATATTCCGCCGATGCTCTGATGCCCGCCAACGGCGTGCGCAGCTCATGCGCCACATTGCCCGAAAACTCACGCTGAGCCCGCATGCTGTGGCTCAAACGGTCGAGCAAGTTGTTGATGGCCACCCCCAAGCGTTCAATGTTGGTGTTTTGGGCCCGCACCAGCAGCGGGCTTAAATCGCGGGCGTCCCGGCGGTCTATGGACTGCTGAAAGTCGTCCAAAGGCTTGAGCTCCAAGCCAATGATGTGGCGCAGCCACAGCGCCATGAGCACCAGCAAAATCAATTGCGGCGCCACCGACAGACTCACTACCTTTTCCAACAGCGCTTGGCGGCTGCCTTTGGTTTGGGCCATGACCACAGAAAAGCCCAAAGGCTGCACTTGCAACACACTGACCGCTCGCAACCACTGGCCCTCGTGAATCACTTCTGAAAAAAGCACTGTGGACGGGCTTTGAGGCAGGGCTGCCTTGATCGAGGTGTGCCCCGCAAGAAAAGTCCCGTCTAAGCGGCGCACACTGAAATACACCCGCTCGCTTTGGTCGAACAAGGCGGAGCCCATTTCTTGGTTGCTCAGCTCCAAAGTCAGCCCCTGCGAACCCAGCACCACGCGCGATGCCATAGCCATGGCGTCGTCCAGCAAGGCACGGTCAAAGGCTTTCGCTGCGTAAAAATAGGACACCCCCACCGTCATGGACGTCCCCAAAAGCCACGTCAGCGCCAAAGGCGTGAGAACTTGCCGCACCAACCGCTTGCGAAGGGAGGGGGTTTTATGGGTCTTAACCATGGGGCACTTCGGTGATAGCGTCTGAAGGCTCAAGCAGATAACCCAAGCCGCGCAGGGTGCGTATGTGCGCCCCAGAGCCGGTCAGCTTTTTGCGCAGGCGCGAGATAAAAGCCTCCAAAGCATTGGGGGCCAACAGCTCATCAAAAGACGACAGTTTTTGAGACAGCTGGTGTTTGCTCACCACGCGCCCCACCGGGGTCATCAACTCCCACAGCACTTCAAACTCTCGGGTGGGCAGCTCCAACAACTGGCCGTTTAAAGACAGCCGGCGCGCCTTGCGGTCTAGCGTCAAGTGGCCAAGTCGGGTTTCGTCGTCGGTGCCAAGGACGCGCCGCGCAAGCGCACGCAAACGGGCCTCGACTTCAGCCAGGTCAAAGGGTTTGCCCAAATAGTCGTCGGCACCGGCGTCTAGGCCCGCCACCCGCTCCTCTGTGCGGTTGCGCGCGGTCAGTACCAGCACGGGAGTTCTGTCGCCCCGCGCTCGGGCTTCTCGCAGCAGAGTCAACGCACTGGTCTGCTGGGCGTTAGGGCCGTCGTCTGAGGGCAAGTTCAAATCCAATAGCACCACATCAAACGCTTGTACCGCCCAAAAGTGTTGCGCGTCTTTTAGGTGCAGCGCCACATCCACACGGTGGCCCGCCTGCGTGAGGCTCAGCGACATGACCTCGCTAAGCACGACATCGTCCTCAACCAGCAAAATTCTCATATAGGGGGGCTTTCGCCTCGATCAACACCATAAAGCCACAAGTCTGCGGGTTAACCCGCGCAACAACCGCCGCCTGAAGTCAGGCATTGGTCAGTTGACGTTTTTCAGAATACGCACATGTTTACACATTCAAGACCAAGCTGGTGGGCCAAAATGCAGACCGCACTGCTGGCCGCGGCATTACTGAGCAGCATCACCCCGCTAATGGCGCAGTCCACGGGCCCCGCCACTCAGACATCAACCGCAAGCACAACTGTCGCAACCGTCACGATCAGCCTAAAAGAGACTTTAAGTGCCGCGGTTCAAAACTTAGAGGTGACCTTGGCCCGCCAACAACAAGCGGCGGCACAGGCCGATGTGGTAAGCGCAGACCGCGTGCCATTGCCGGTCTTGACCACCAAACTCAGCCAGATGGACCTGCAAAACGGCACCGGCGGCGGCAACTGGCTGACCGAGCAGCGTGTGGACAAGTCTTTAGGCATGGACTGGACTTGGGAGCGCGGCAACAAGCGGGCCCACCGCGTGGAACAGGCGCGCCAAAACGCGGCGGCTGCCTCGGCCGACACGCAAGACGTGCGCGTGCGCCAGGTGCTGCGAGCGCAGGCGGCGTTTTTTGGCTTGCTGGAAGCACAAGATCGCATCCGCGAGGTGCAAGAGCTGGCGCAGTTTGCCCAAACCTTGGCTCAAAGTGCGGCGCGCCGCGTGCAGGCTGGCGACTTGTCGTCGCAAGAGTTAGAGCGCATTGAAATTGAAGCGCAGCGCGCGCAAGCCGACTTACGCAGCGCACAGCGCGAGGTGCAGCGTGCAGCGCAAACGTTGTGGCAGGCCAGCGGTGTGGCCACACCGGCCGCGCGGCTGAAGGCGCAAGACATTTGGCCGCAAAACCCTACGGGGGCGTCCACCCCCAATGCAGACTGGTCGGCCCTGACAGACAGCCGCCCTGAAGTGCGCGCCGCGCAAGCTCGCGTACTGGCGGCCCAAGCCAACACGCAGCTCAGCCAAGCCCTGCGGGCCAACGACATCACCTGGGGCGCCTCATACGACCACTACCCCGGCACGTCTACTGCCCTTCTGGAGCTGCGCTTGCAGGTGCCGCTGCAATGGGGCTACAGCTACCAAGGCGAAATTGCACGCGCCCTGTCGCAGCTGCAATACGCTCAAAGCGACCTAGAAAACACCAAGCGGCAAGTGTTGTCCGAACTGCAAACCCTGTTCGACGAGGTCGCCAGCGCCAGCGAGCGCGTGCGCACTTACGAACAAGACATCTTGCCCCGTGCGCGCCGTGTGGCCGACAAAGCCGAGCTAGCCTACAGCAAAGGCGCGCTGTCTTTAACCGACCTGCTCGACGCTCGGCGCGTGCTGCGCGCCGCACGGCTGGAAGCCCTAGCCGCCCGCACCGAGCATGCCAAAGCTACCGAAGCTTGGCGGCTGCGCACCGACCCCACCTATTTAGCCGCCTTGTCTCAACCGTAATACCCAACCCTGACCGCTATGAACACCCATTCACACCCTCTGACATGGGCCGCTCTGGCCTGTTCTGCTTTTTTGCTGTGCGCATGCTCAGAGGCACCGGCACCCAAGACCCAAGCGCCCGCACCCATCGTGCAAGAGGGCCGTTTGCGCTTTGTGGCCGACCACCCGCAACTCAAACTGCTACCGGTCTACACCGTACAGACCGCCCACCCCGTGCGGGCCGACCTGCCCGCACGGCTGGTTTGGAACGAAGACCGCACCCAACGCATTTACCCCGCCTTTAGTGGTCGGGTGGTGAGCATCAAGTCCGATGTGGGCCAAAAAGTAAGCGCAGGCTCCGCTTTGGCGTTACTAGCATCACCAGAGTTTGGGCAGGCACAAACCGAGGCGGCGCGCGCGCAGGCCGACGCCCAACTGGCCCAAAAGGGCTTGGCCCGCCAGCGCGAGCTGTTTGAAGCCGGTATCGTGGCGCGCAAAGAGCTGGACCAAGCCGAAGCCGAGGCCACCCGTGCCCAAGCCGAGCTGGACCGGGCTGTAGCGCGCACGCGGCTGTATGGCGGCAGCAGTTCCGGCGGCCAAGGCAGCGCGGTCAATCAGCAGTTGGCACTAAGCAGCAGCATTTCGGGCGTGGTGGTGGAACGCAACCTCAACCCTGGTCAAGAGCTGCGGCCTGAAATATCAGGGCCAGGCGTGCCCGCGCTGTTTGTAGTGACCGACCCTTCCAGCCTGTGGGTGCAAATCGACGCCCGAGAGAGCGATTTGTCCTTGTTTGAGGCGCAACCCCAAACGGCTTTGCCGTTTGAGCTGAGCGTGGCAGCACTGCCGGGCCAAACCTTCAAGGCGAAAGTCATCTCGAGCGGCGATTTTGTGGACCCCCAGTCGCGCACCATCAAAGTGCGCGCCATCGTGGCCAACCCCGATCGCAAGCTCAAAGCCGACATGCTGGCCACCGCCCGTTTTGAACGCAGTTTTGCGCAAGGTGTGATGGTGCCCGCCACCGCCGTCATGCTGCGTGCGGGTCAGCACAGCGTGTTTGTGCAAACCCGTGCGGCCGAATTTGAACGCCGCCGCGTTCAGGTCATGTATGAAGGCCCTAAAGAAGTCATCTTGAGCAGCGGCTTGCAAACAGGCGAACAAGTGGTGGTGGAAAACGCGCTGCTGCTCAACCGCTTGTTAACTTTGGCGCAAGAGTCTCAGCCCAGCCCCGCGCTCACCGAACCCAAGCCCTCTCAAGCTAAGGCCGTGCCATGAAGCGGTTTATTGAATTTGCGCTCTACCAACCGGTGTTGGTGGTACTGGCTACGGTTATGTTTGCTATGGCCGGTGTAGTGGCGTTTAAAAACCTGTCGGTCGAAGCTTTTCCGGACGTAACCGACACCCAAGTCACCGTGATTGCCTTGTACCCAGGCCGCGCAGCCGAAGAGGTGGAAAAACAAGTCACCCTGCCCCTAGAAACCGTGCTATCGGGTTTACCCAACGCCATTCGCCTGTTTTCGCACACGCAATTTGGTCTGTCTTTTACCGTGGTGACCTACGACGACGCCATCAACGTGTTGCAAGCCCGCCAACAGGTGAACGAGCGGCTACAAAGCGTGGACCTGCCCCAAGGTGCGGAAGTGAATGTAGCCCCCAACGCCACACCCGTAGGTGAGGTGATTCGCTTTCGCCTCAAGGGCGAGGGCAAAACCACCACCGAGCTGCGCACCCTGCAAGACTGGGTGGTCGAGCGCAACCTGCGCCAAGTGCCAGGCGTGGCCGACGTCGTCTCCATGGGCGGCTTCATCAAACAATACGAGGTACAGCCCGACCTCGAAAAACTGCGGGCCTACCGCCTCACCTACCAAGACCTGCTCAACGCACTGGGCAGAAGCAACCAAAACGCAGGGGGCAGTTATGTCACGCAAGGCGTGCAGCAATACGCTATTCGCGGTCTTGGCCTGTTGCGCGATGCGAACGACATTGGTTCTATCCTGATTGAAACGCGCCAGAACACGCCGGTACTGATCAAGGACGTGGCCAAAGTGACCATCGGCGCAGTGCCGCGCTTGGGCACTGTAGGCCAAGACGACGACAACGACATTGTGACCGGCATGGTGGTCATGCGCAAAGGCGAAAACCCCAGCGTAGTGCTCAAAGGCGTCAAAGAAAAAATGGCGCTGCTCAATGACCGCATCTTGCCCCCCGGAGTGGAAATTGCCCCCTATTACGACCGCACCTGGCTCATGGGCAAAACACTCAAAACCGTGTTTTTCAATTTGATTGAAGGCGCTTTGCTGGTGGCCTTGGTGCTGTATGTGTTTTTGTCCAACCTGCGCGCCAGCTTGGCGGTGGTGGTCATCATTCCGCTGTCCTTGTTGGCCACATTTTTGGGCCTCAAAATCATGGGCGTGCCTGCCAATTTGTTGTCCTTAGGGGCCATGGACTTCGGCATCATTGTGGATGGGGCGGTGATCGTGATTGAAAACATCATGCACCGCTTGAGCAAAGAGCGCGAGGACATGTCCGATGCCGAGCGGCGGCAAGTCATCATCGACGCCACCACCGAGGTGGGCCGCCCGACTTTGTTTTCTATGCTCATCATCATTGCCGCGCACATTCCTATATTTGCGCTTCAGCGACACGAGGGGCGCATCTTCCAGCCCATGGCCTTGTCGGTCACCACCGCTTTGGTGGGTTCACTGTTGTTTTCGTTGGCACTGGTGCCGCTGCTGGCTTATTGGATGCTTAGAAAAAAGCTACCCAAAGGCGACAACCGGCTGCTTCAGTGGTGCAAACGCCTGTACGAGCCAACGCTGAGCTGGTCGCTCAACAACCGCGGCAAGGTGATGCTGATGGCTGTAGGCATTTTTGTGGCCTCCATGGGCGTGGCCTCGCGTTTGGGTTCTGAGTTTTTGCCTGAGCTCAATGAAGGCACCATTTGGGTCAACCTGCGTCTTCCGGCCAGTATTTCGCTGGAAGAGGCCGCCGATGTGCTGCACAAAGCCCGAAAAGCCTTGCTCACGGTGCCCGAAGTGCGCACCGCCGTATCCAAAGCGGGCCAACCCGAAGACGGCACAGACCCCAAAACCATCAGCATGGCCGAGGTGTTTGTGGACATCAAACCACCAGAGGAGTGGCGAAAAGGGCGCACCAAAGAGCAGCTGATTGAAGACATGGAGCGGGCTGTGTTGGAGATACCTGGCTTGGTGCCAACGTTTTCTCAGCCCATTCGCGACAACGTGCTGGAGTCCATCTCACAAATTGATGGCCAGATAGTGATCAAGATTGCGGGCGACGACCTGTTGCTGCTGCGCAAAACCGCCATGAGCATTGAGCAAGAGATCAAGCAGGTCGAGGGCGTGTACCGCGCCGAAATTGACCGCTTGGGCGAGCTGCCGCAGCTGGTGATTGACATCGACCGCGAACGCGCAGCCCGTTTGGGGCTGAACGTGGCCGATATTCAAGACGTGATTGAAGCCGCCTTGGCAGGCAAAGCGGTGACCAAAATTTGGGAGGGCGAACGCAAGTTTGCAGTGGCGGTGCGCCTGCCGCCCGACAAACGCACCCTGGCCATGCTGCCTGGCACGCTGGTTCCGCTGCCCAACGGCGGCTACACCACCTTAGGGGCCGTGGCCAACATCCAAGAAACCACAGGGGCCATGAACATTGCGCGCGAATCGGGCCGCCGCACCATGGCCATTGGCATTTTTATCAAGGGCCGCGACATGGGCTCCATCGTGAAAGACATGAAAGCCCGCGTGTCGCAAAACGTGCAAATACCGGAAAACTATGTGGTGAACTGGTCCGGCGAGTTTGAAAACCAAGAGCGTGCTATGGCGCGGCTGACCTTGGTGGTGCCGATTTCTTTGCTGCTGATCTTTGTGCTGCTGTTCAATGCCTTTGGCACCTTCAAGCAAGCGGCGCTCATCATCGTCAACGTGCCTTTGGCCTTGATTGGGGGCTTTGTAGCTTTGTGGGTGTTTTCAATTCCGCTGTCGGTGTCTGCCGCCATCGGGTTTATTGCTTTGTCCGGCCAGGCGGTGCTCAATGGCGTGGTGATGCTGTCTATCTTTCAGCAACTGCGCAATGCGGGCAACACCGTGTTGAACGCTGCCAAGCTAGGTTCTATACAACGACTGCGCACCGTGCTCATGACGGCCATGCTCGCCGCCTTGGGCTTGCTGCCCATGGCGCTCTCGCACGACATTGGCTCTGAAACCCAGCGCCCTTTGGCCATCGTGGTTATCGGTGGGCTGGTCACCGCCACTTTACTCACCCTAATTGTGTTACCCGTACTGTACGTGGCATGGTTCAGCCCACGCGAGGAGAACGCCGCATGACCACCACCCCGCCAATGACCTTTCGTACCCTAGAGCGCCGCGTGCGCGGCCAAGCCACCACCGACGGGGCGGGGGTCAAGCTCACGCGGGTGCTGACGCAAGACTTGCAGCAGCGCTTGGACCCTTTTTTAATGCTGGACCACTTTGCCAGCGACGACCCCAACGACTACATTGCCGGTTTTCCCAATCACCCCCACCGCGGCTTTGAGACTGTGACTTACATGGTGGCAGGCCGCATGCGCCACCGCGACAGCGCGGGTAACGAGGGTTTGCTGCAAAACGGCGGCGTGCAGTGGATGACCACGGGACGCGGCTTGGTGCATAGCGAGCTGCCCGAGCAGGAGTCCGGCGTGATGGAGGGCTTTCAGTTGTGGCTCAATTTGCCCGGCCGCGACAAACTGTGTGCCCCGAGCTACCGCGACATTCAAAGTGCCGACATTCCCGAGGTGCGCAGCCCCAAGGGAGCGGTGGCTAGGGTGATTTCTGGTGAGCTCCGCGGCAAGCTCGACGGCATGGAGGCCCAGCAAACCGGAGCCGTAAACCGCAGTGGCGAGGCGTTTCCCACCCAGGCGCTCTACCTAGACCTGAACTTTGACACCACCGGTGGCGTGTTGGAGCTGCCCCTACCCGCCCAGCACCATGCCTTGGTGTATGTGTACCGCGGCAGCTTGCGATTGGGGGCCGACACCCTTGACGCACCGCTGATGGGCATCTTGGCTCAAGACGGGGCTGCTGTTCGCTTGGAGGGTTTGGCCTGTGGGGAAGGCTCCGCTGAGCCTTGCCGTGCATTGTTTATTGCAGGCCAGCCGCTGCAGGAGCCCATTGCACAGTACGGACCGTTTGTGATGAACACCCGCGCCGAGCTGATGCAGGCGGTGGAAGACTTTCAGAGCGGCCAGTTAGGCTAAAGCTCAGCCAAAGGGCCGGATGCCAATCAGCCTGCCGTGCAGGTAAAAGGCAAACAGCGCCCACAGCGCCACGCCCAACACCACCGTGAGCGCCGTCATGGCCATCACATGGGTTGAAGACTTGGCGCTCACCACGCCTTGAGAGGCTGAAGATGTTGAAGCAAGCCGGTCGCGGCGGCGCGCGGCAGTGAAGCTGAGCACGCCCCACACCAAAAAGCCTCCAAAGAGCATCACATGGGCCAAGGTGCCGTTGGACAATAGGTGGGCCAACGCCCACAGCTTCACGCCCGCGGCCATAGGGTGGCCTACACGTTGGCGTATAGCGTTGCCCGGCACGTAAGCGGCCACCAACAACACAAAAGACAAGAGCGTCAGCAAAGAGGCCGCATGCCGCAACCCTGTGGGGGGCGACCACAACACCCAAGGCTGTTCGCGCACCCAAGCAAACGCCCAAATGATGAGCACCAAACCCGCTAACGACGCCAGTGAATACAAGCCCTTAAACACGCGCTCACCCAGCTGCTCTAACCACTGAGCACGCCAAGGCTCAGCAAAAACGCGCAACGAGTGCACACCTAAAAACAACACCAAACCCAAAAACAGGTAAGCGTAGGGGGTGAGGTCTTGGGGCATAGTGGACATGATGGGGGTTCCTTAAATGTCGATATTGCCCGCGCGCAGTGCGTTGGACTCAATAAAGTTACGGCGAGGCTCCACGTCGTCACCCATGAGCATGGTGAACACTCGGTCGGCCTCAATGGCGTCGTCAATTTGCACCTTAAGCAAGCGGCGCACTTGGGGGTCCATGGTGGTTTCCCAAAGCTGCTCGGGATTCATTTCGCCCAAACCTTTGTAGCGTTGGCGGGCGGTACCTTGCTCGGCTTGCTGAATCAGCCACTGCATGGCTTGACGGAAATCGCCCACCTTGGCTTCTTTTTGTTTCTCGCCCTCGCCGCGGGTAACACGCGCGCCTTCGCCCAACAAACCACGGAAGGTGTCGGCGGCTTCTGCCAAAGCCGCGTAGTCGGCGCCGTGCACAAAGTCTTGTGTAAGCACGCTGCTTTTGACGTTGCCGTGGTGGCGGCGGCTGATGCGCAAAATGGGCTTGTCGGTGCGCACATCAAATTCGGCGGCCACTTCGGCGCCAGCCAGGTTGGCCTGTAACGCAATGGCTGAGGTTTCGGCGGCTTCTACGTTGTCCAGGTTCAAGCTCACGCCATCGGCAATGCTGCGCAGGGCTTCGGCATCCATAAAGTTGTGCAGGCGGGCAATCACAGCCTCTGCCAGTTGGTGCTTGCGCGCGAGTTCGGCCAAGGTGTCGCCATTTAAGACCGTATTGCTGGACCCACCGGTGTGCACGGTGGCGTTGACCAGGGCAATGCGCAGCAAAAAGTGGTCTAAGGCGCTTGCGTCTTTAAGGTAAAGCTCTTCTTTACCGGCTTTGACCTTGTAGAGCGGCGGCTGCGCAATGTAGATGTGCCCGCGCTCCACCAGCTCGGGCATTTGGCGGTAAAAGAAGGTCAAGAGCAGGGTGCGGATGTGCGCGCCATCCACGTCGGCATCGGTCATGATGATGATGCGGTGGTAACGCAGTTTGTCGACATTGAAGTCGTCCACCCCTGACTTGCCGCTTTCGGCCAGCGCTTTGCCAATGCCGGTACCCAAAGCGGTGATGAGGGTGACGATTTCAGTGCTGGTGAGCAGTTTTTCGTAACGGGCTTTTTCGACGTTCAGAATTTTGCCGCGCAGGGGCAATATGGCTTGGAACTTGCGGTCGCGGCCTTGCTTGGCGGAGCCCCCGGCGGAGTCGCCCTCTACGATGTAGATTTCGCACAAAGCGGGGTCTTTTTCTTGGCAGTCGGCCAATTTGCCTGGCAAGCCCATGCCGTCGAGCACGCCTTTGCGGCGTGTCATTTCGCGAGCTTTGCGGGCTGCTTCGCGGGCTCGGGCAGCCTCCACAATCTTGCCGCAAATGATTTTGGCGTCGTTGGGGCGCTCTTCCAAATACTCGGTCAGTGCCTTGGCCACAATGTCTTCTACTGGGGCACGGACTTCGGAGCTCACCAATTTGTCTTTGGTTTGACTGCTGAACTTGGGTTCGGGTACTTTGACGCTTAAGACGCAGCACAGGCCTTCACGCATGTCGTCGCCACTAACCTCTACCTTTTGCTTTTTGGCAATTTCATTTTGATCAATGTACTTGCCAATCACCCGCGTCATGGCCGCACGCAAACCGGTGAGATGGGAGCCGCCGTCTCGCTGAGGAATGTTGTTGGTAAAGCACATCACGCTTTCGTTGTAGCCATCGTTCCATTGCATGGCCACTTCCACTCCAATGTGAGTGCCGGGTATGCCACCGTAGCTGTCTGCAGGGCGCTCGCCTGAAGAATGAAATGCGTTGGGGTGCAGCACTTTTTTGTTGGCGTTGATAAAGTTCACAAAGCCTTTAACGCCGCCCGCACCAGAAAAGTCGTCTTCCTTGTTGTGGCGCTCATCTTTCAGGCGAATGCGCACGCCGTTGTTCAAAAAGCTCAGTTCGCGCAGGCGCTTGGCCAAAATGTCGTAATGATATTCGTGGTTTTGCTGAAAAATATCTAAATCAGGCAAGAAGTGCACCTCGGTGCCGCGCTTTTCGGTCGCCCCCGTGACGCGCATAGGAGACACTTCAAAACCCTCTGCCTGCTCAAGCAACCGGTTTTGTACAAAGCCGCGCGCAAACTCCAACTGGTGTACTTTGCCTTCGCGGCGCACAGTAAGGCGCAACCACTTGCTCAAGGCGTTCACACAGGACACACCTACACCGTGCAAGCCGCCCGAGACTTTGTAGCTGTTTTGGTTAAATTTACCGCCGGCATGCAACTCAGTTAGGGCAATTTCTGAGGCACTGCGCTTGGGCTCATGCTTGTCGTCCATCTTCACGCCGGTGGGTATGCCACGGCCGTTGTCGGTCACGCTGATGGAGTTGTCGGTGTGGATAGTCACCACAATGTCATCGCAATGGCCCGCAAGAGCTTCGTCAATCGAGTTGTCTACCACCTCAAAGACCAGATGGTGAAGGCCTGTGCCGTCTGACGTGTCACCAATGTACATACCTGGGCGTTTGCGGACCGCCTCTAAGCCTTCCAAGATTTGAATGGAGCCTTCTCCATAAGCATCAGGCAGGCTTTGTGATTCTTCACTCATGAAATGAACTCTCTTTTGTAGTTATGGGATCGCTGAACATCAAACTTCAACCTGCCGCTTTAGATGCGCATGGGCATGACCACGTACTTGAAGTTGGCGTCGTCAGGAATAGTGATGAGTGCTGAGCTGTTGGAATCTGCCAACTCCACGCGCACCATCTCTTGATCCATGTTGGTCAATACATCAATGAGGTAGGTCACATTGAACCCTATTTCGATTGATTCATCGTTGTAATCGATGTCGAGCTCATCCACAGCTTCTTCTTGTTCGGCATTGGTAGAGGCAATTTTTAAGGTGCCGGGATCGATGTTCAAACGCACACCTTTGAACTTGTCGCTGGTCAAAATAGCAGTACGCTGCAAACTGGCCAATAAAGGAAGACGTCCCAACAAAATACCGCGCTTGTGGTTCTTCGGAATGACACGGTTGTAGTCTGGAAACTTGCCTTCGACCAGCTTGGTCACAAATTCCATACCGCCAAATAAAAACTTGGCTTGATTGTTGGCAAATTGCATGTGGATGGGTTCGTCTTTATCTACCAGCAGGCGTTGAATTTCCAAAACAGTTTTACGAGGCAAGATAACTTCTTGCTTGGGCACTTCTTGTTCCAAATGGGCGCACGCATAGGCCAAACGGTGCCCGTCGGTGGCCACCAGGCTCAACAATTTGCCTTCCACCACAAACAAAATACCGTTCAGGTAGTAGCGAATATCATGCACCGCCATGGCAAAGGACACTTTGCCCAACACGTCTTTGAGTGTCTTTTGGGGAATGCTGAACGAGGGACCGAAATTGGCAGACTCCTGCACCAGAGGAAAGTCTTCAGACGGCAAAGTTTGCAAAGTGAACTTGCTTTTGCCGCCTTTGAGAATCATCTTGGATTGATTAGATTCCAAAGACACCGTCTGGTCTGAAGGCATGGTGCGCAAAATGTCAATCAGCTTGCGCGCGCCGATCGTGGTGCTGAAATTGCCTGCATCTCCATCAAATTCAGCTTGCGTACGGATTTGAATTTCCAAATCGCTACTGGTCCACTGCAGCTGTGAACCGGTTTTACGTATCAACACATTGGCCAAGATGGGCAGGGTATGACGCCTCTCCACAATGCCGGCAACGGATTGCAAAACAGCAAGCAGTTTTTCTTGGGTGGCTTTCAAGATGATCATCTGTGTCTCTTTCTAAGAAAGTCTTATTTAAAGATAGTAGTAGTAGCTAGAGGATGGGGGTGCGCTGTGGACAGCTGCTTTTTATTCAGTTCGATCAACAACTTACAGCGGTTCAGAGCGTGTGGGTATCCCCGAAAACCATTTGCACGGAACATGAACAACTTGAAGATCGCACCCAAAATTGTGGATAACTTCTGAGTTGTTCCTTTTTTATCCCCAGGGTTACGTAGCGGGCAAACCGTACCGAATCTCAAGAAAGGTGTGGAATGATTCATGAGATCAGCCTTTCAGAGTTTGTTCTAAAACGTGCAGTTGTTGATTCAACTCGGCCACTTGCTGACGTTCTGCAGAAATTTTTCTTACGGCATGCAAGACGGTGGTGTGGTCGCGGCCACCAAACAAATCCCCTATTTCAGGCAAACTTTTTTGGGTGAGTTCTTTGGCCAAGTACATGGCGATTTGACGGGGCCGTGCAATGCTGGCGGGGCGTTTTTTGGAATACATGTCCGCCACTTTGATCTTGTAATAGTCCGCCACTGTTTTTTGAATGTTATCTACCGAAATCAAGCGGTTTTGTATAGACAACAGGTCGCGTAGGGCATCGCGTGCGAGCTGAATGGATACTTCTTTTTGGTTAAAGCGCGAATACGCCAAAATTTTGCGTAAGGCACCTTCAAGCTCTCGCACGTTGGAACGCACGTTTTTGGCGACAAAAAAGGCAACCTCTTCGGGCATATCGGTGCCCTCGGCTAAGGACTTATTGATCAAAATAGCCACTCGCATTTCAAGCTCGGGTGGCTCAATGGCCACTGTAAGGCCCGAATCAAAGCGAGATACCAAACGTTCGTGAATGTCGGTCAAACCTTTGGGGTAGGTGTCACTGGTCATCACAATGTGTGATTTTTTGGCCAGCAGGGCCTCAAAGGCGTTAAAAAACTCCTCTTGGGTGCGGTCTTTATTCGCAAAAAACTGCACATCGTCAATCAGCAGCAAGTCTAAAGAGTGGTATTTATCTTTGAACTCGTCAAAAGTTTTGCGCTGATAAGACCTGACCACATCGGACACAAATTGTTCGGCATGAATGTACAAAGCCTTGGCTTGAGGTTGGTCTTGCAACAGCTGGTTGCCAATGGCGTGCATCAAATGGGTTTTACCCAGGCCCACTCCCCCATAAATAAACAAGGGGTTGTACAACTGTCCGGGTGAGGACGCCACATGCATGGCAGCAGCGCGGGCCATGCGGTTGGCGGTACCTTCGATGAGGCTTTGAAACGTCAAAGACGCGTTCAAGCGGTTTTTAGAGGCTTGCAGGCTTTTGTCATCAACCCGAAAAGGGGCCGCTTCTCCGCCCGCTTGGGCATTTGAAAGGGCACCGTGTGCATTTAACGCCACATGGGATGAAGGGTCAGAAGTCATCCCAGAAAACGCTGTTTGACCTTCGCGAGGCGTGAGCGTGAGGTCAATAGCAAGGGGCTGGCCGTACAGCTTTTCCACAAGCTGGCTGATCCGCTGGACGTACTGAGCACGAACCCAATCCATTTTGAAGCGGTTGCCCACAAACACCACCAGCTTGGACGCGTCTTCTTTCAGCTCAACTGACAGGGGACGGATCCACGTATTGAACTGTTGTTCAGGGAGCTCTTGCGCCAATTGTTCTAAGCAGCCTTGCCATAGCGCAAGCCCTGCATCTGGACCGGAAGGGTCAGGCAGAACTTCGGAAAGGGAATCCTTTATGGACAAGACAGGCTGTGGATAGTTGTAATGATGAGCGCTGCTACATTGTACTTAATCAAAAGCTTATCCACAGACACGGCTGCCGCTGAAACAAAAAAATTGCAAGATTTTCTTAAAGCATTGATAATTCTGGGTTTTTCCGAATATTTAGACAGGATTTCGTCATGAAGCGCACCTACCAACCCTCCAAAATCCGCCGTGCCCGTACCCATGGTTTTTTGGTTCGCATGAAAACCCGCGGCGGCCGAGCCGTTATCAACGCTCGTCGCGCTAAAGGCCGTAAACGTTTAGCCGTTTAACGATGTTGAATTGCCCGTGATAAAGCTCAAAACACGGGCCCAATTTCAAGAGGCGCTTCAACACAAACCCGTGGGCCACACCCCCCATTTTGGGATGCATGTGTTGACCAACTCAGAGCCAGGCTTCAGATTGGGCGCCATGGTGCCCAAACGCTGGGCCAAAAGAGCAGTTACTCGCAATCTCATTAAGCGTCAGATTTACACCATTGGCCAATTCCAAAGCACGCCCCCAGCCCACCACACCTTTTTGGTGCGCTTAAGGCAACGCTTTGATACGGAGCAGTTTCCAAGTGCAAGTTCACACGACTTGAAGCGGTTGGTCAATCTAGAGCTGCAGCAACTCTTTCAAAACTGGTGGGCGCAGCAAACGAGAAATGAAGCCCGCGAAACGCTTCGAGTAACTCAGGCGTCCCATGCGCCATGAAGTTTCTACTTTTGGTTCTCGTAAAAGGCTACCGCTTGTTGCTAAGCCCCTGGCTCGGATCGAGTTGCCGATTTGAACCCACGTGCTCTAAATACGCGCTAGAGGCGTTACAGTCGCTCGGTGCATGGCGCGGGAGTGTGCTTACCGCGAAGCGGCTTTTGAGGTGTCATCCATGGTGCGCGGGGGGTCATGACCCCGTGCCTACGGCGGCCCCCAACCCACAGCGCACACCTTAAGCTCTTGTTTTTCCCTCTAAATTTATTTCTATATGAACGATATTCGCCGCACCATTTTGTGGGTTATTTTTGGTTTTTCTATGGTGTTGCTGTGGGATCAGTGGCAAATCCATCAAGGCAATCCTGCCACCTTTTTCCCTCCTCAAAAATCGGCGACCACCACAGATACAGCCAACGCGTCTTCGTCCAACACTAACCCATCTAAAACGACGGGCGAGAGTGCTAATGATGCGTCTATTCCGATGGCGTCCGTTCCCGCGCAAGACGTGCCCTCTTCAGCCTCTGGTGGCGTTGATCAACTTCCCGGTCAAGGGATAGGTCAAGGCGTTTCCAGCGCCCAGCGCCAGCGTGTCGTGGTTCAGAACGACGTCTTGAAACTGACACTGGACACGGAGGGCGGCGTGGTGGTGAAGTCTGAGTTTCTAAAACACCACGATTTGAATCAAACGGATCAGCCTTTTGTGCTGATGGACCAAAGTCGTGAGCGGGTGTATGTGTCTCAGACCGGCTTGATTCAAGTCGCAGGCGGCGCGGCCTTGCCCACCCACAAAACGCTTATGAGTACCAAGCCGGGCAATTGGACGCTTCAAGACGGCCAAGACGCCGTGTCCATGACCTTGATCTCACCGGTGGTAGGCGGTGTACAACTCCTCAAAACTTATACGTTGCGCCGCGGCAGCTATGCCGTAGAGGTGCTGCACACCTTGGAAAACAAAGGCGCCGCCAGTGTAGAGCCTCAACTGTATCTTCAGCTGGTTAGAGACGGCAACAAGCCCGCGGGTGAGTCGGACTTTTACTCCACCTTCACCGGCCCTGTGGTGTACACCGACGCCAAAAAGTATCAAAAGGCGGAGTTCAGCGACATCGAAAAGAACAAGCAAGAGATCGAAAAGGCCGCTAATAACGGCTACATCGGTATGGTGCAGCACTATTTTGCGAGCGCTTGGCTCTTGGCCGATGGCGTCAAGCGTGAGTTGTTCATGCGCAAGGTAGACCAAAACCTCTACGCCGTGGGCATGATCACCCCCTTGGGTGTGTTGCCGGCGGGCGCCACCTCTAAGCTAGAGGCTAAGCTGTTTATTGGCCCACAAGAAGAAAAACTCTTAGAGTCCCTTTACCCCGGCCTGGAGCTGGTGAAAGACTACGGCTGGCTCACCATATTGGCCAAGCCTTTGTATTGGTTGTTGGATCAGCTTAACTTGTTGATTGACAACTGGGGCTGGTCCATTGTGGGCCTGGTGGTGTTGCTGAAGTTGGCGTTTTATTGGTTGAACGCCAAAGCCTACGCCAGCATGGCGAAAATGAAAGCGATCAACCCCAAAGTGATGGAAATGCGCGAGCGCCTCAAAGACAAGCCGCAACAAATGCAGCAAGAAATGATGCGCATCTACCGCGAAGAAAAAGTCAACCCTTTGGGTGGCTGTTTGCCTATTGCCATTCAAATTCCATTTTTTATTGCGCTCTACTGGGTGCTTCTCTCGAGCGTGGAAATGCGCAATGCGCCATGGATTTTGTGGATCACCGACCTTTCCACCAAAGACCCGTTCTATATCTTGCCTTTGTTGATGACCGCCACCACCGTGCTCCAAACCTGGCTCAACCCCACGCCACCTGACCCGATGCAAGCCAAGTTGATGTGGATCATGCCGCTGATGTTCAGTGTTATGTTCTTCTTCTTCCCCGCGGGCTTGGTGTTGTACTGGTTGACCAACAATATTTTGTCTATCGCACAGCAATGGACCATCAACCGGCAGCTGGGGGTCAACTAAACCACGCCCCCGAACCCATCATCGCCCTGGCCACCGCGCCAGGGAGAGGAGCGGTGGGCGTGTTGCGTATCAGCGGACGGGACTTGGGGCCTTGGGCTCAAGCCTTGTGCGGGCAAGCCCTCACGCCCCGCCACGCACACTACGTGGCCATTAAAGACACGGCCGGAGGCGTCATTGACCGAGTGTTGGCCCTGTATTTCAAGGGCCCGCACTCCTTTACCGGCGAAGACGTGCTGGAGTTGCAAGCCCATGGCGGGCCCGTGGTGTTGCAGATGCTGCTTGCCAGATGCTTGGAACATGCCTTACTGAGCGCAGAACATGCGGCCAAACCCCGTCTGCCCGGCTTGCGCTTAGCCCAACCCGGCGAATTTAGCCGCCGCGCATTTTTAAATGGCAAGCTCGATTTGGCGCAAGCCGAGGCTATTGCAGACCTGATAGACGCCAGCACTGAGGCCGCTGCCCGAAGCGCCAGCAGGTCGCTCTCGGGTGAGTTTTCTGCGCACATTCATCACCTGACCGATGGCTTGACGCATTTGCGGATGTTGGTGGAGGCTACCCTAGACTTTCCTGAAGAAGAGTTGGATTTCTTGCAGCAATCGGACGCAGCAGGGCAGATACAAAAGCTCCAAACCCTGTTGCAAGGAGTGATGCTTAAGGCCCAGCAAGGCGCACTACTTAGAGAAGGGTTGCGCGTCGTGATTGCGGGCCAGCCCAATGTGGGCAAAAGTTCATTGCTCAACGCCTTGGCCGGAAAAGAGCTGGCCATCGTCACGCCCGTTGCGGGAACCACCCGCGACAAGCTGCAACAAGAGCTTCAAATAGAAGGTGTGCCCATTCATGTGACGGATACCGCAGGCTTGCGTGAGAGCGACGATGTGGTGGAGCGCATGGGGATAGAGCGCGCGTGGTCCGCGGTGGAGGAGGCCGACGCCGTTTTATTTATAAGAGATTTAAGCCGCCGCAAAGAGCCGGCCTACCAGCAAGCAGACGAGGCCCTAAGACTTGATTTAGACCGCCGCTTGGGGCAGCGGGTGCCGCGTTTGGATGTATGGAACAAGCAGGATGTAATGGACACGCTTGGCACTCCCGCAACCCAAAACTTAGCTTTCAGCCTTATCCCAAATACAAACTCAGAACCACACAACGCAGTGCCTGAACTTTGGATTTCGGCGCAGCACGGCACGGGTTTGGAGGCCTTACGCCAGCAATTGCTGCAGCTGGCTGGTTGGCAAGGGGGCGCACAAGATGGCTTATTCATCGCGCGGGCTAGGCATGTACGCGCCTTGCAGGAGGCGCACCAGCATTTGAACGCCGCAGCAGATCGGCTCCAGCTCCAAGCCACCCAAGACCCCGCATTGGACTTGTTAGCCGAAGAGCTCCGACTGTGCCAAGTGGCGTTGGGCGACATCACGGGGCAAGTCAGCTCCGATGAGTTGCTGGGCCACATCTTTTCCAAATTTTGTATCGGCAAGTAAAAAGACTTGTAACACCGAAAAAAAGCACTAGAATTACTAAAACGATTTAAATCGTTTATGTGTTTTAAGTTTTCTTTGGTGTTGATTGATTTGGAGGCAAAACATGTTGGATCACTGGATATTCAAAAAAACATCGTTTCGAAACCTCACCGGCTTAGGTAAGCTGGGGGTTGCAACGCCGGTTACCGCGGTTAACCCCCGAAAGGCTGACAACGTAGTTGCCTTGCACCACCATAAGCCTCGTGGTTTTAGCGTGGCGCGCCGTGAAAAACTTACCAAAGTGGTAGCCGAGGCCTTGACCCAAGCGGGCATGGAGCGTCAGCAATACAAAGTCAAGCTGTTGACGCTGGACTCCAACGGCCACGAATACTTGGTCATGCTGGACTTGGCCAAAGAATACTTAGCCTTTTCATCCAGTCTGCGCCAAGTGGAGCGCAACATTGTCAAGCAGGTCCTGCAACGGCATGACATTGCCGTGCGCTCGGTGTACTGGCAATTCAATGACAACGACACCGCCCCAGTGACGGCCACCAGTGAATACATGGCGGCTTAAAGATGGATGTGGTGCAACTCGTGCTCGGCCACCGACAAGTGTTCGGCCGTACCGCTGAGCACGACCACATCACCCGCTTGAAGCAAGGCGCAAGCCGTGTCGTCTACCAAAGCGCCATGTACGCGACGCCACTGGACCAAGCGCACATGGTCTAGGTGGGGCTCAATAGAGGCCCACGCTTGCCCCACAGCATTGGAGCTGCTGGTCAGGGTGATGGGCAATAAACGCTCTTGGTGTATTTCATCCACCGAATCGTCATCCGCCCCATGGAAATAGCCGCGCAACAGGCTGTAGCGGGAGTCGCGCTGTTCTTGAATGATGCGAATCACACGGCGCATGGGCACACCCACCAGCGCTAAGGCGTGGCTTGCCAGCATCAAGGACCCCTCAATAGCCTCAGGCACCACCTCAGTGGCGCCCGCTTGGCGCAGCTTGTCTAGGGCAAAGTCGTCTTGTGTGCGCACAATCACCGGCGTTTGAGGCGCATGTTCTTTGATGTGAGATAGCACTTTTAAAGAGCCTGCAATATCAAGGTAAGTGATGACCACCGCGCGCGCGCGCACCACACCCGCGGCCATTAAGGCCTGCAGACGGGACGCATCACCGTACACCACCGAATGGCCCGCCGCAGTAGCTAGTCGGACGCGGTCTGGATCTAAGTCCAGCGCCATATAGGGGATTTTCTCGCGCTCTAGCACACGAGCTAAGTTTTGACCGCAGCGGCCAAATCCACAAATCACAATGTGCTGGTTGGCCTGTATGGATTTGCGTGCAATGTCCGTGACCTGCAAAGACATTAAGAGCCAGTCGCTAGAGACCAGCTTCATCACCAAAGTGTTGCTGTAGTTGATGATGAAGGGCGCCACAAGCATGGACACCACCATCGCCGCTAACACGGGGTTGAGCAGGTTAGAAGGCAATAAGGCTTGGTCTTGCGCCAGCGTCAACAGTACAAAACCAAACTCACCGGCTTGCGCCAGATACAAACCTGCGCGTAAGGCCACTCCAGGGGCCGCACCCAGCACCTTAGCCAACGCCGCCGTGATAGCGACCTTAAGCAACACCAAAACCACAAGGAGCACCAACACCAAAAACCAGCGTTCCCAAACCAGTTTCCAGTCCAATGCCATACCAATCGTGATGAAAAACAAACCCAGCAACACATCATGAAAAGGGCGAATGTCGGTTTCCACACGGTGCTTAAAAGGGGTTTCGGCAATCAAAATACCGGCAGTAAACGCCCCCAAGGCCATGCTCAAACCCGCCAACTCGGTTATCCACGCCAAGCCCAGCGTGATGAGCAAAAGGTTCAACATGAACAGCTCGTCGCTCTTGCGCAGCACGACCAAACGCAGCCAATAGCGCATGGCATAAGGCCCAATGGTCAGTAGTACGGTAAGCAAAATCAGAGCCTTGAGACCCGCCTGTGCTAAGGCGTTCAGAAGCTCATGCGGTGGGCTGCCTAAGGCAGGCACCATAACCAATAGCGGAATCACAGCCAAATCTTGAAACAGCAAAACCCCCAAGATGCGTTGCCCATAGGGAGTGTCCAGCTCCTGACGTTCAGACAGCATCTTGACCACGATGGCGGTACTGCTCATGGCCATCACACTGGAAAGCACCAGCACACCTGGCCAATGCAGATCCCAAACCCCCGGGAGCCAAAAGGGGACAGCCAGCAAACACAGGCCCGCCAAGGCCATGGTGCACAGCACCTGCAACAGGCCCAGCCCTAATACATAAGCTCGCATAGATTTAAGCTTGGGTAGACTGAACTCCAAGCCGATCACGAACATCAAAAAAACCACCCCAAATTCCGCAAGGTGGCGTATGCCCGAGGAATTTTGAGCAAGCGCCAAAGCGTTGGGGCCAATGACCACGCCCACAAACAAATACCCCAGCATGGGCGGCAGCTTCAAGGCGCGGAACACCACCACGCCCAAGACTGCGGCCAGCAGGTACAACAGGGTCAATTCCAAAGCATTCATGTGCCCATCCTAGCAAGCTGATGCGGGTCTATAAAATGAATTGATGTCTCAAGTCCAATCGCCAAGCCCAGCACGGGCCCATGATCACGCCGCCAAAATTCTGCAGATTGCCCACGACACTTTGCAAATCGAGGCCGAAGCTTTATTGGGACTGAAGGCGCAAGTGGGCCACACATTGGTGGAGGCGGTGGACGCCATCCTGCGCACGACAGGCCGGGTGGTGGTCACAGGCATGGGCAAAAGTGGCCACATTGGCAGAAAAATAGCAGCCACGCTGGCGTCTACCGGCACCACCGCCATGTTTGTGCACCCCGCAGAAGCCAGCCATGGCGACCTAGGGATGATCACCGACCAAGACTTGGTGTTGGCTATTTCAAATAGTGGCGAGTCTGATGAGCTCAATGCCATGTTGCCTGCGGTAAAGCGCCAAGGTATACGCATCGTAGCCATGACCGGACAAGCGTCATCGACCCTGGCAGAGCTGGCCGACATCGTGCTCTTATGTGCGGTTCAGCAAGAAGCCTGCCCCTTGAACTTAGCGCCCACCGCCAGCACCACGGCGCAACTGGCTTTGGGAGACGCCTTGGCAATGGCCTTGCTGGATGTGCGAGGCTTTAAAAAAGAAGACTTTGCCAAGTCGCACCCCGGAGGTCAGTTAGGCCGAAGGCTCTTGACCCACGTGCGCGACGTCATGCGCACGGGAGATGCGGTGCCTAAAGTGCTGCCTGAAGCTGGATTTAGCGAGGTCATGCGCGAGATGAGCGCCAAGGGCTTAGGGGCCAGTGCCATCACCAACGCACAGTGTGAGGTGTTGGGCATATTTACTGATGGAGACTTACGCAGGTTGCTTGAGCAAGGTGTGGACTTTCAAACCGCCACGGCGGGAGCTTTTATGCACCCCAACCCCGTGACCGTTCACCGGGACGCTTTGGCTTTGGTGGCCGCAGAACTCATGGAGGCCCGAAAAATCACGAGTGTGCTGGTGGTGGATGAAGCTGGCAAGCTGTGCGGCGCGCTCAACAGCAATGACTTGATGCGTTTTAAAGTCATTTAACCTTATCCCATCCAAAGCCTTCACTGATCAACCACGCCATGAAACCCACGCAAATGTTTCCACCTGAACTGCTGATGCGCGCGCAAGACGTCAAGGTGGCATTTTTGGATGTAGACGGGGTGTTAACGGACGGCCGCCTGTATTTTTCTGAAGCGGGCGAAACACTCAAATGCTTTCACACCCTAGATGGTTTAGGACTGCAGTTTTTGGTGCGTGCAGGTATCACGCCCGTCATCATCACCGGTCGAGACAGCCCTGCGTTGCGAAACCGGCTGAAAGCCTTGAGCATTCCCCGCGCTTTTTACGGAGTGGAAGACAAGGGGCAAGTGGCTGAGCAGGTGTTGCAAGAGTTGGGTTTGGGTTGGCACCAAGCAGCAGCGATGGGGGACGACTGGCCAGACTTGTCCATGATGCTGAAAGCCGCATTGGTGGTGGCACCCCCTCAAGCGCACTCAGAGGTGTTGGCTGTAGCCCACTGGGTCACTCAAAAAGCGGCGGGCCAAGGTGCCGCCCGTGAGTTTTGCGATGTCATGCTCATCGCACAGGGCGCCTACGTCAAGCTGCTGCAACCCTATGCGCAACCCGCCACTCGGGCGCCCGACTCCACCCCAGAACCCCGAGGCACAACACCTTGAAAAACCGTTGGGCGCTCCAATTGATGAGGCTTGTGGATCAGCTGACGCAGTCATTGCCAATCGTGCTCATGGGACTGTTGGCATTGCTGACTTATTGGCTTGTTAAAAGTATGCCCGCCCAAGACCTGTCAAACGACACGGACACGCCCCGGTCAGGGCCCGACTACACCATGGAGCACTTCACGCTCAGAGTGTTTGGCCAAAGCGGCGTGCTGCGCCACCAAATAGAGGGGGCAGGTGCCCAGCATTTTCCAGACTCGTCGCATTTGGACATTCAAAACTTCAAAATGCGATCGGTTAATGCTCAAGGTCGCACCAGCACCGCATCTGCAAACCGTGCTGTGATAAGTAATGGAGACACAGAGTTGGAGTTGGTGGGTGACGCCCAAGTGGTCAGATTAGCGGGTTCGCGCCTGCGCCCAGCCAACTCTGCCCCTAAAACCGCCGCCAGCAAAGAAGAGTGGCCAAGGCTGACCTACAACGGTGAATACCTGCATGTGAACCTGGAAACCGAGCAAGCCCGCTCGCACAAACCAGTGGTGATGACCCGTGGAGATGACCGTTTTACAGCAGACCAGATGGAGCTGGACCAGTTGGCTCACACCATAGAGTTGACAGGACGCGTGCGCACCATGTTGGTGCCAGCCAAGACCCTTGAGTCTTTTAGCCCTAAACCTATAAAGCCGTAAATCCTCAAAGAAAAGATAGGCATTAAAAAGACCCGAAAAAAAGGACCCTGATGGGTCCTTTTTGCTTGCATCACTTACGATGTCAAGACATGAGCAGAGCTTAGTAGCTGCTCCGACCGCCGCCGTAGCCGCCGCCTCCGCCGCCTTCACGACGACCGCCGCCACCACCACCGTAGCCGCCGCCACCGCCGCCGTATCCACCACCACCACCACCGCCGCCGCCATAACCACCGCCACCACTGCGGGGTGGGCGAGCCTCCATGGGACGGGCTTCATTCACCACCAAAGCGCGGCCGCCATGTTGTTGACCGTTAAGGCCAGCAATAGCTGCTTGTGCTTCGGCGTCGCCGCCCATTTCTACGAATCCAAAGCCTTTGGAGCGACCTGTGTCGCGCTCCATCATGACTTTGGCGCTGGAGACGTTGCCAAAAGCAGCAAATGCACGCTGCAAGTCTTCGTCACGGAAAGAATACGGCAGGTTGCCGACGTAAAGTTTATTGCCCAAGATCGGGACTCCTCTAAAAACACTTAAATAACGCGATGGAGTCCAAAAGCCGCAAGCCGCAAAAAATGAAACTTAATCAGACGCAATAATGACCAAACACCGCTAACCTATACCACCGTTTGTGAGCAGTATCAATACATTATGCGCTAAAGATGAAATAAACCCAAATTTATAAAAAATTTACCAGTTGCTTTCTCGCTCTGGTGTGGCTCCAATTTTGTGGATGGACAAATCGGCCCCGTCAAATTCCTCTTCCTGGGTCAGGCGCAAACCCATGGTGAGTTTAAGAACCGCATAAATCAGCGTGCCCGCCGCAAGAGCCCACAACACACCCAGCACCGTACCTATAAGCTGGGCCGTCAGGTTGACCCCGCCAATACCGCCCCATGTGGTTTGACCGAACACACCCGCCGCGATGCCACCCCAGGTGCCGCACAAACCATGGAGCGGCCAAACGCCCAACACGTCGTCAATTTTCCAGCGGTTCTGCGTCAGGGTGAACATCAACACAAAAATAGCGCCCGCCACACCGCCTACAACCAAGGCGCCCATGGGATGCATCACATCCGAGCCCGCGCAAACGGCGACCAGCCCCGCCAATGGGCCGTTGTGAACAAACCCCGGATCGTTTTGACCCAGCAGCAGGGCCACCAAAGTGCCGCCGACCATGGCCAACAATGAATTCACAGCAACCAAGCCGCTGACCTTATCAAGCGTTTGTGCGCTCATCACATTAAAACCAAACCAACCCACCATCAAGATCCAGGCACCCAGAGCCAAGAAAGGAATGCTTGAGGGGGGGTGCGCCGAAACGCCGCCATCTTTGCGGTAACGGTTGCTGCGCGCACCCAATAACACCACCGCAGGCAAAGCCAGCCAGCCCCCCATAGCGTGCACCACCACGCTGCCGGCAAAGTCGTGAAACTCATCCCCCGTGGTGTTCTTGATCCAGGCTTGAACGCCAAACAACTGGTTCCACGCCACGCCTTCAAATAAGGGGTAAACGACGCCCACAATGAGGGCGGTGGCCAAAAGTTGTGGCCAAAACTTGGCGCGCTCGGCAATTCCACCCGAAATAATCGCAGGGATGGCGGCGGCAAAGGTCAATAAGAAAAAGAACTTGACCAACTCGTAACCGTTTTTAGCCACCAGTTCATCAGCCCCAATCCAAAAACTGGTTCCATAGGCCACGCCATACCCCACCGCGAAATACACGACGGTTGAGACCGAAAAGTCCACCAAAATTTTGACCAAAGCATTGACTTGGTTTTTGCGGCGAACTGTGCCTAACTCCAAAAATGCAAAACCCGCATGCATGGCTAAAACCATGATGGCCCCTAGCAAGATGAACAAGGTATCAGCGCCCTGTTTAAGTGCTTCCATAGTGATCTCCAAAGAAAAAACCAACCAAAAAAGTGCATTTCTGCAAAAAATAGAAAACGCACCAAAAGAAAGCAATTTTTGTGCCCGGACTCACTAGGTGGTTCCCCAGTTCTCAAATTGAATAGAGTAGCGGTGAGAAGGCGCTGGAAATCCAGCGCTTATACTTTCAAAAGCGCCGATTTATTCCAGATTGCGGGCGCCGGAGCAAATGGCTCCAAAGTTCAGCTAAATAGGCCGTAGATGTTGATTGCTTCTCCCCAGCTCATGCAGTTTGATGCGCCACTGCCACTTCAAAGTGGCGCGGTGCTTCGCCAGTACCGTTTGGCCTACGAGACCTACGGCCAACTCAATGCGCAAAAATCCAATGCGGTGTTGGTGTGTCATGCGCTCAATGCGTCTCACCACGTGGCCGGAGTTTATGAGGGGCAGGTCCAAAGCGAAGGCTGGTGGGACACTATGGTGGGCCCGGGTAAGCCCTTGGATACGGATGAATTTTTTGTCATTGGTGTCAATAATCTGGGCTCCTGCTTTGGTTCCACAGGCCCCATGCATGACAACCCGGATTCGGGCCGGATCTATGGCGCAGACTTTCCGGTCGTTACCGTAGAAGACTGGGTGAATGCACAAGCCAGGTTGCTGGACCAACTGGGCATTGGTCAACTGGCTGCGGTACTTGGGGGCAGCTTAGGCGGCATGCAAGCGCTCTCTTGGACCTTGCAATACCCAGAGCGCGTGAGACATGCGGTGGTGGTGGCCAGCGCCCCAAACCTAAACGCCGAAAACATTGCGTTTAATGAGGTGGCGCGCCGCGCCATCGTCACTGACCCCGACTTTCATGGCGGTAACTTCTATGCGAAGGGTGTGGTGCCCAAGCGCGGCCTGCGAATCGCCCGCATGATTGGGCACATCACCTACCTCAGCGACGACGTGATGAATGAAAAGTTTGGACGCCAATTGCGCGAAGGGCTGGACCTCAAATACTCAACCCAAGAGGTGGAGTTTCAAATCGAAAGTTACCTGCGCTACCAAGGCGACAAATTTGCCGAGTACTTTGACGCCAATACTTACCTGTTGATCACCCGAGCCTTGGATTATTTTGATCCGGCCAAAACCTGTGGCGGAGACTTAAGCGTAGCGTTTCAAAAAGCTCGCGCTAAGTTCTTGTTGTTGAGCTTCACCACCGATTGGCGTTTTTCACCGCAGCGCAGCCGCGAGATTGTCAAAGCCCTGTTGGACAACCGCCGCGAAGTCAGCTATGCCGAAATCGATGCGCCGCACGGACACGACGCGTTTTTGCTCACCGATACGCGCTACATGGCGGTGATGCAAGGGTACTTTCAGGGCATACAAAAAGAACTCAAACAAAAAAACCTCAAACAACTCACAGGAGATGAGCGCCCATGACGGCCCCCAGCTTGCACCGCATTGTGGCGTCACTCGTGCCTCAGGGGGCGCGTGTTTTGGATTTGGGCTGTGGGGACGGCGCCATGCTTTCTTATTTGGCCGAGCACAAAGGATGCACGGGCTACGGCATCGAAATCAATGACGACAACGTGCAAGCCTGTGTGCGACGAGGCGTTAATGTGATTCAGCTCAACTTAGAAGAAGGCTTGGCCATGTTTGGCGACCAAAGCTTTGATGTGGTGCTGCAAATTGACACCTTGCAAAACCTAAAAAATGCCGAGGTGGTGATGCAAGAAACCGCCCGCGTGGGCAAAACCGGGGTGGTGGCGTTTCCCAATTTTGCCCATTGGCCCAACCGTTGGAGCGTGCTTTGGGGTCGCATGCCGGTAACTCGCCGTCTGCCCTACCAGTGGTACGACACCCCCAACATTCGGGT
>CAMAWQ010000002.1 GCA_945862005.1 Hylemonella gracilis
AGGTTACCCGTCACGCCTTTAGGGTGGCCAGCGGGCTGGATTCTATGGTGCTGGGCGAGCCCCAAATTTTGGGCCAGATGAAAGATGCCGTGCGCGTGGCCTCAGATGCGGGCGCACTGGGCACCACGCTCAATCAGTTGTTTCAGCGCTCATTTTCAGTGGCCAAAGAGGTGCGCTCCACCACCGAAATTGGCTCGCACTCCATCAGCATGGCCGCAGCAGCCGTGCGCTTAGCGGGTCAAATCTTTGACGACCTGAGCCAAACCAAAGTGCTGTTTGTGGGCGCTGGGGAAATGATTGAACTCTGCGTCAACCACTTCAATGCTAAAAAACCAAGTTCCATCACGATTGCCAACCGTACCGTAGAAAAAGGCAGCAAACTGGCGCAAGCCTTAGGCGGCAGCGTGATGCAGCTGTCTGAATTGCCTTTGCGGCTTCATGAGTTTGACATTGTGGTCAGCTGCACCGCCAGCACTTTACCGCTGATTGGTTTGGGCGCTGTAGAGCGCGCCGTGAAGCTGCGCAAGAAAAAACCCATGTTCATGCTGGACTTGGCGGTTCCGCGAGACATAGAGCCCGAAGTCAAGTCTTTGCGTGATGTGTTCCTCTACAGCGTGGATGACCTATCCAGCGTGGTTCAAGTGGGGCAAGCGCATAGGCAAGCCGCCGTGAGCCAAGCCGAGAGCATTATTGATGTGGGGGTTAAAAACTTTCACCATTGGATGGAGCAGCGTGGCAATGTGCCTCTGATTCAGCAGCTGCACTCCAAGGCCGATGCTTGGCGCGAGGCTGAGCTGACCAAAGCCAAAAAGCTCTTGGCCAAAGGCGAAGATTTAGAACAAGTGCTGGAAACCTTGTCCCGTGGCCTGGTTAAAAAAATGATGCACGGCACCATGAGCGAGCTGCACGCCGCCACCTCACATGACTTGCAGCACATGCAAGCCACTATTGAAAAGCTGTTTTTACGCTCTCGCCACTGAGTACTTGGCCACGCAAGCAGCAGGCCACATAGCGTGAAATGTACAAATTGAAAGTCTTGATTGACAACCTTACATTTTGAATGTTAACTTAGGTTTACATACAGATGTGTACATCCAAATTAACACTTAGATTCACAGCTGGGCAGAATTTGTGTCCATGGGGGACACGAATACCTCGTGCGGTTTGAGCACGTTTTGGAGTACTACAAGGAGAAATCCAATGTCTGATTCCCAGAAGGTATGGCCTACAGGGTTAACCGAGGCCGAATCCGAGGAAATACATAGAAACCTCATTCAGGGCACGCAAATTTTCGGCATGATCGCCGCGTTTGCCCACCTGTTGGCGTATATCTATTCCCCTTGGTTGAAGTAACAGAAGGAGCTACATCATGATTTACGGAAAAATGTGGTGTGTGGTCAAACCCTCGGTGGGCATACCATTGTTCATCGCTGCCGTAGCAGTTGCATCGTTCAGCGTGCACCTCGCGATCGTGTCCAACACGACGTGGGTCAAAGCATTCTTGAACGGCAAAGCACCTGCTCCCGCAGTGACTGCAACGGCCCCGACGGGAAAATAACCAACCTTCCCTCAAGCAGGCCGGGTCATTTTTTGACCTGGCCTGCATTTAATTTGTCTGCTTGCGCTACATGACCACCAAATACCCCAAACTCGTTCATGTGTGGAGTGGTATCGCCCCCAAGTTTTTACCTTTTGCAGACGCCGCCTCAGAAGATCTCCCGCTATCGCGCCTGTTGCGTTTGTCGCTGTTTCAAGTCAGCGTGGGTATGGCTTTAGTACTGTTGGTAGGCACCCTCAATCGAGTGATGATTGTGGAATTGCATGTGCCTGCTTCAGTTGTGTCGATCATGGTTGCCATACCCTTGCTGTTTGCGCCTTTTCGCGCCCTGATTGGTTTTAAATCTGACAACTACCGATCTGAATTGGGTTGGAGGCGAGTACCCTACATGTGGAAGGGCTCTATGGTTCAGTTTGGCGGCTTAGCCATCATGCCGTTTGCCTTGCTGGTGCTGGCGGGCGCCGGTCAATCGGCCTCAGTACCCGTCTGGGTGGGCCTGATAGGCGCTGCCGTAGCATTTTTGATGGTAGGCGCGGGTTTGCACACCATTCAAACCGCTGGTTTGGCCTTGGCCAACGACTTGGCGGCTGAAGAATCCAGACCCAAAGTCGTGGGCCTGATGTACGTCATGCTCCTGATAGGCATGATCGTGAGCTCCCTGGCCTTTGGCGCGTATTTATCTGATTTTTCACCCGGCGCGCTCATTCAAGTCATCCAGGCCAGTGCAGTGATCACACTGGTGCTCAACGTTATTGCGTTTTGGAAGCAAGAGCCCCGCAGCCGCATGCGCCGCGGTAAACCAGCGATAGAACCCTCTTTTGCCGAAGCTTGGCGCACCCTCACGGTCGACTCCAGAACCTCCAGAACCTTGGTGGCCATTGGCATGGGCACGTTTGCGTTCAATATGGAAGACATTTTGTTAGAGCCTTATGGGGGTGAAGTGCTGAATATGAGCGTCAGCGAAACCACCTGGCTCACAGCCACCCTGTGTGTGGGAGGACTGTTGGGCTTTGCGTGGGCGTCTAGGGTGTTGGGCCGCGGCGCAGACCCTTACCGCATGTCTTGGGCGGGCGTGTTGTTGGGTATTCCGGCTTTTATGGCCGTGATTGCATCCGGTTACCTCCACATGCCATGGTTGTTTTCTTTAGGGGTACTGCTCATTGGCTTGGGCGGCGGCCTGTTCGGCCACGGCACGCTCACGTCTTGCATGAACCTGGCCCCCAAAGAGCAAAGTGGTTTGGCGCTGGGCGCATGGGGAGCGGTGCAAGCCACTGCGGCCGGGCTGGCCATGGCCTTAGGGGGCGTGGCCCGAGATGTGGTCAACCTCATGACGGACGGGGACATGGGCTATGTGAGTGTGTACGGGTTTGAAATCCTCATGCTAATTTTGACGGCCTACGTGCTGTATCCCTTAGTTGGGCAGTCCAAAATGGGCCTGCCAGCAGCCCAAAATGTCAACTGAACGAATTTTTATAGGAGATAGGTATGCAAATTCACCATATTCTGCTGGCCCTATGGTTGCTGGTCGTCGTGTTGTTCTTGATGAACTTTTTCAAAATCAAGAAGCCCAAGCGCTGACAGTTAGGTCCTTTCTGGGGCTGTTGCTGGCCTGATCACCAAAACCCTAGTCGGGCATACCCTGATGGCGTGAGGGTTATTTTTGTTTAAGCTCGCATCCTAACCAACTCAAGGCGGATCGAGAATACTGGTGCTTAGTCTCAAGCGTCAGGCATGTCACCGTAACGGACCATGGATCAGCGCCCCGCTCACAGAAGCTCAGCCTCTTCACCCGCACCTGCCTCACAGGACAGTTGTAAGGATTCGCTTCGACACGTGATTGAGTCGCAAATCATCCCGCGCCTTTTAGAAGCCACTGCCTTGGTGCAAGCTTCTAACGATGCTCAAACGTTTTTCGCCTGTTATGAGGGCGCACCCCAAGATGTTGAGGCGTTTGCCCACAGCTGCATGGCCAATGACGCAGCAACTTCCAGCCAGTTTATGGACGATTTGGTGGGGCAAGAATTCAGCATTGAAAGCCTGTTTTTAAACCTCATTACCCCCGCCGCACGCTGGTTAGGCGAGCAGTGGGAGGCAGACAAGATCGATTTCACGCAGGTGACCTTGGCGTTGCAGCGCATGCACCACATCACTCACCGCTTGGGCTATGAGTTTCAAGCCCAGACCCATCAAGCCGACGACCCCAAAAGCATCATGCTGGCATCGGCTCCGGGCTCACAGCATTTGCTGGGCTTGGTGATGGTGAGCGAGTTTTTTCGCAAAGGCGATTGGCAAGTCACACTTGAAATCACCAACACCGAGCGCGAACTCCTGCACGCCGTCGCCAATGAGTGGTTTGACCTGATTGGTTTATCTTCAGGTCTTCAAGAGCAAGTCCATGGCTTACCGAGCCTGATTGCGCGCCTGAAAAAATTGTCTCGTAACCCCAATATTGGAGTACTTTTAGGTGGGCCTGCTTTTATTGGACACACCCATCAGGCACACGATTTAGGGGCAGACGGCATTGCTACCGATGCCTCGCAAGCACTAGACATTGCGGCGAATGTCTTGCAATTAAAAAAACTGGCTAAGCATCCGGACTAACCCTTGCGGATCAGTCAAAAGTGTCAATTTAGCTTGACATAAGTCCTCGGTTTGCCGAACATCTGCCGGGTACAAAACCCCAGATGCGAAGATTTTTATGGCTAAGACATTTCCCTTTTCCGCCATTGTGGGTCAAGAAGACATGATCTTGGCCATCCAAATGGTCGCCGTTGACCCCAGCATTGGCGGCGTCTTGGTGTTGGGCGATCGCGGCACTGGCAAATCCACAGCAGTTCGCGCCCTGGCAGATTTGCTGCCCCCTATTAAGGTGGTTGAGGGTTGCCCCTATGGGTGCGACCCAGAAGCCGCTAACCCCTGCCCAAGTTGCCAGCAACGCTTGGAGGGTAAAAGCGCCACCAAACTGAAATCTGTTAGCCGCGCTGTGCCCGTGGTGGACCTGCCCCTAGGCGCCACCGAAGACCGCGTCGTGGGCGCCTTGGACCTGGAACAAGCGCTGAGCCGCGGCGTTAAAGAATTTGCACCGGGCCTATTGGCCAAAGCACACCGTGGCTTTTTGTACATCGACGAAGTGAACCTGCTGGAGGACCACATTGTGGATTTGCTGATCGACGTGGCCGCCTCCGGAGAAAATCTGGTTGAGCGCGAGGGCCTGAGCGTGCGCCACCCCGCCAAATTTGTGCTGGTGGGCAGCGGTAACCCCGAAGAAGGCGAGCTGCGCCCTCAGCTCTTGGATCGGTTTGGCTTGTCGGTAGAAGTGCGCACACCTAAAGACCTGGATTTGCGCATGCAGGTGGTGCGCCGCCGCGACGCGTTTGAGCGCGACCCCGAAGGCTTTAGATCGCAGTGGGAGGAAGCCAACGTCCAATTGCGCCAGCGCATGCTCAAAGCCCGCAAAGCTGCAGGTCAGCTGCAAGTGTCTGACGATTTGTTGCGAACCACCGCCCAACTCTGCAGCCAACTGGGCACCGATGGCCTCAGGGCCGAACTGACCTTGCTGCGGGCTATGCGCGCCTTTGCCGCGCTAAAAGGCCACAAACAAGTCGGCACCAGCCATTTGCGCAGCGTGGCGCCTTTGGTACTGCGCCACCGTTTGCGACGCGACCCCCTTGACGACACCGATTCCGGCGAGCGCGTACAAAGGTGCCTAGACGAGGTGGTACCCGCTTGATAGGGTGCTGCGCCGAGCATGCCTGAGCCACAAGCCTCCACGGATTCAGCCCGCGCATGGGGCGATGCCCAGTTGGCCTTGTTAGCCCTGCAGGTTGACCCCATAGGTTTGTCGGGGGCTTGGGTCCGCGCTGGGCACGGGCCCGTGCGCGACCTTTGGTTGGGGCAGCTGCAGCAGCTCACCTCGTGCACCAAGGTACCGGCCAACACCGACACCGAGCGCCTGTTAGGCGGCATTGACCTGGCCGCCACTTTGCAAACAGGACGTTTGGTACAGCAAATGGGCTTACTCACCCAAGCTCAGGGGGGCTTGGCCCTGCTGCCCATGGCCGAGCGCGCACCCAGCAGCTTGGTGGCCCAAATGGTGCAGCAACTCGAACACGCCACCTTTGGCGTGGTGGCGCTGGACGAAAGCGATGAAGACGAAGCCCCCGTACCAGAAAGTCTGCGCGACCGCTTGGCGTTTTGGCTGGACCTGCGGCGCACCGCCTACGCCGAAGCCCAAGAGGCCCTCGAAGCCCTTAGCCCCAGCGAGGTGGAGCGCGCACGGCAACGCCTGACCCACCTGAGCGCCTCCGACGAACAAATTCATGGCTTGTGCACCACCGCTTGGGCTTTAGGAATCTTCAGTCTGCGCGCGCCCTTGCTGGCATTGCGTTTGGCCAGCGTGCATGCGGCCCTGATGGACAAAGATGCGGTGGAAGACGAAGACCTGCAAGTAGCCGCTCGCATGGTGCTTGGCCCCAGAGCCACCCAATGGCCCGCCCCCAGCCCCCCAACTGAAAGCGAGCCAGTCAACAAGCCCGACACCGCACCAGATAACGCACCGCCACCCGAGCCTCCAATAGAGTCAGTAGCCCAGAGCGAAGCTCCGCCCCCCAGCGAGCCACCTGCCGAACCACCACCCGCGACACCACCAGACATTGAAGAGCTCATGCTGGCTGCGGCCATGGCCAATCTGCCGCCCAGAATGCTCGATCAGCTCATGCTGGGCTCGCAAACCACCGCACGCACGCCCAACAGCGCTCAGGGCACCAGCGGACAAGCCCGCTCCGCCAAATTGCGGGGCCGCCCCCTGCCCCCGCGCCGCGGCTCGCCCCATGCAGGCGCACGCATGCACCTGCTGGCCACTCTGCGAGCAGCAGCGCCCAAACAAAAGCTCAGGTCGATGGGGCAAGCCCCACAAGAACAGGGGCGCTTGCCATTGGTGCAGATACGGGCTGAAGACTTTCACATTCACCGCTTTGAGCAACGCAGCAGTTCTTGCATTATTTTTGCGCTGGATGCCTCAGGCTCAGCGGCCTATCAGCGCTTAGCCGAGGCCAAAGGGGCGGTAGAGCTGCTGCTGCAACAGTCCTATGCCCGCCGTGACAGCGTGTGCGTGATTGCGTTTAGGGGTTCAAGCGCGCTCATTCTGCTGCCGCCCACCCGCTCTTTGGTGCGTGCCAAACGCGCCTTGGCGGGTTTAGCCGGTGGCGGTGGCACACCCGTGGCGCTGGGCTTGCAGTCGGCTCTGCAAACCGCGCAAAACCTCAAGCGCCAAGGGTCTACACCCCTGTTAGTGGTGTTGAGCGATGGGCGCGCCAACGTCACCCTGTACGGCGTGGGTGGACGCACGCAAGCTCAAGCCGACGCCTTGCAAGGCGCTAGGCAATGGCGCGCACAAGGCTGGAGCGCTTTGTGGATTGATACCGCTCCACAACCCGAGGCCAAAGCGCAACAACTCGCTGCCACCATGGGGGCCGCCTACTTTCCCATGCCCCATGTGCAAGCCCAGCGTATGGCCAACGTGGTGGGCGATTTGATGCAGCTCAAAGCCTGAGGCCCCAGGCCCTGCCCATGTGGTATTCCCTTTACCCGCCCATGAACTGGGACGCCTACAAAGCGCAGTGGCCTAACGCAGTCCACAGCCAGTTTGTGAGCACCCCGGGGCTGCGCTGGCATGTTCAGGTGATGGGGCAAGGCCCCGTCATGCTCATGCTGCATGGCACCGGGGCGTCCACCCACACGTGGCGGCGCATGCTGCCTGTGTTGGCGTCCCGTTACACGTTGGTGTGCCCCGATTTGCCGGGTCACGCCTTCACCACACCACATGCCAGCTTGAACTTGTCCTTGCCCAATGTGTCGGGCTTTTTAGACCAACTGCTGGGCACCCTAAAACTCAAGCCCAGCGTGGTGGTGGGGCATTCGGCCGGTGCGGCGCTGGGCGCGCATTGGGTGTTGCAGCACAGCAGCGCTATAGCCAACACTGCTTTAGTAGCACTCAACCCTGCTTGGTTGGCCCTGCCCGGTCTGGCGTATTGGTTGTTCCCTCCTGCGGCCAAGCTCATGGCACTTAACCCCGCTACAGGGTTTTTAGCGGCCAAGTTTTTGGCCACCCCCGAACAAACAGAGCGCTTGATAGCCTCCACCGGCTCGCGCCTGAGCACCCAAGACCTGAACTACTACGCTGCTTTGCTGGCGTCTTCCACACACATCAACGGCGTGCTGAGCATGATGTCCAGCTGGAATGTTCAGTCACTAGAGGGCCGCTTGCAGCAGCTCAAGGGCCCAGTGCTGATGTGCATTGGCAGCAACGACCAAACGGTCAGCCCCATACAGGCGCAGAAGGCCGCCAAGCTAATGCCCCATGCCCAGACACGATTTTTTGAAGGCTTAGGGCATTTAGCCCATGAGGAAGACCCGCAGCAGACCTGCGAGGTCATGCTGAAATGGCTGGCTCTAAATCAGGCGAACTAAAAAGGTCCGTTGAGTGGTATGTTGGCCTGATTCAAAAAACCTGCGGTGGTGACCCACGCCAAATAGGGTACCAACAACACGGCGGCCAAGCGGCTATGGCGCCAAGAGACCACCATCATGGCCACAATAGATGCCCACAGAAAGTACAACTCTACCAATGACCAATCGGGGCGATGCTGCACAAAAAATAACCAACTCCACAAGACATTGAGGCACAGGTTAATCAAAAAAACCGCTAACACCACCAGCCGCTCGCGCAGCAAGGGCGCTTGGCGCCATGCCAGCCAGCCGCTAAAGGCCCCAAGGGTGAAGATGGTGCTCCAAATCACGCCAAAAGCCGCGTCTGGCGGCTTCCAGTCGGGTTGCTTTAAGGCCTGATACCAAGGCCCCAAGTCGGTGAGTGCGCCCCCTATGCCAGCAGTCGCAAAACTGATGACAAAAGCAACGGAAAGAATCAGTGCATCTCGCCTCAAACTCATGTACGTACAAGGCCAAACAAATGGGCCAAATCTTTGAAGAAAATGCGCACATGCCGCATGGGGTCAGAACGAACCAACTCTTTGTTCATGTACGAGTCAAACGTTAATTTTTGCACGTCTTTGTCTTCACAGATTTTCACAAACCGCTCACGTCTTTGATCGTTTTGGTACCAGAAGTACTGCATGATGGCCAGTACCCAAAACACCTTGCCGTGTAATTTTAAAAACCGCTTGCGCGCCTGCTTCAAGCAGGCGGCGTTTCCAGTGGCCAAGGCTTCTTGCACTGCCTCTGCGGCCATGCGTCCGCAGGCCATGGCGTAGTAAATGCCTTCGCCGGATGCTGGGGCCACCACACCCGCAGCGTCACCGGCCACCACCACATCTCGGCCGTTGTCCCATTTGGGCAGTGGCTTAAGCGGAATAGGCGCACCCTCGCGGCGCAAGGTTTTGACTTGGTCTAAGCCGGTTTGAGAACGCAAGGCCCCCACGGCTGAGCGCAATGAAAACCCTTTGTCGGCACTGCCAGTACCCACGCTCATGGTGCGCCCGTGGGGAAACACCCAACCGTAAAAGTCAGGCGACAAATGCCCTTGGTAAAACACGTCGCAACGTTCGGGGTCGTGGCCGGCGTGGGTGGGCGCCTCAATGATTTCGTGGTAAGCAAACACATACTTGGTTTTTTCAGCGCCCTCAATCATTTGCCGCGCCACGCTGGAGCGGGCTCCATCTGCACCAATGATCATGCGGGCACGCGCCCTGCGCAGGACGCCCAAACCATGTTTGTTGACTTCATTGAAGTGCACCACGGCCATGCCATCTTCATCCCTGGTGATTTTTTGAAAGTCGGCACGGCAACGGTGGGCACCATGAGAGCTGGCACGTTCTCTGAGCCATTCATCAAATTCGTCGCGATCCACCATACCCACAAATCCATTTTCGATAGGAATGTCCACGCGGTTGTCTTTGGGGGACACCATGCGTGCGCAACGGGCTTTGGCTACCAGCAAATGGTCGGGGATTTCAAAGTCTTTGATGAGCCTTGGGGGTATGGCGCCACCACAGGGTTTGGTGCGACCTTGACGGTCTAAGAGCAACACTGATCGGCCCTGTAAAGCCAGATCATCTGCAGCAGTGGCGCCGCAGGGACCGCCACCCACCACGATCACGTCGTATTCTTCTGACATCATTGCTGAGCTCCTTGGTAGGTGTTAAATACAGAATCTGGGGATGCGGACGGCCCGTCCAGCCGAAACACATGCACGGCCACTGCGGCCGATAAGGCAAACATGAGGGCCTCCAGGCCAAACACAGTGGCATAGGCCAAACTTGGAGATGTAATGAGCCAGCGCGCCAAGTCGCTAGCCGCTGTGCCCAACACCCCGCCCAAGCCAAAGGCAATCGCTTGTGAAGCGCCCCACAGCCCCATGCGGGTGCCCTCGCGACCGCCCTGGCCTTTGCCGGCAAGCCTCATCATGGTGGCAATGGCGGCAATAGAAAACGCACCATTGGCCACGCCCAACACAAACACGTTAGCCCGTAGGGGCCAGCTCTGGCCTTGTATACCGGCAAGGCACAAACCGGACATGGCCACGGCCGAAATCAAACAGCCCCACACCATCCAGCTGGGTACAGACCCCAAACGGCCTTTGGCCCAGCTGCTTCCTGCCACCGCAACCAAAATCATGCCGGCCAACACGCCGCTGTGGTGTAGTCCGGAGAGCTGCGTAGTGGCCCCTGGAGACATGCCAAACACCGACCCGGCAAAGGGCTCCAATATCAAGTCTTGCGAGCTGTAGGCCAACATAGACAAAAACACAAAAATGGTGAAGGTGCGGGCTTGCGGCTCGGCCCACACCTCTTGAAGCACTTGTTTAAAGCGCTGGCCGGAAGTTTGCTCTTGAGCCGCACTGGGCGAATTGAGCGAACTGGCTGAAGCGAGCAAGGCCACTGGCCCTTCAAGCCCCCAAAGGCTTAATGCCGCCACCAACACCACCGTGCAGGCCAAGCCTGTAGTGACCTGAATCAACACCGACGGGCTGTAAGGGTCTATGAGTTTGCCCACCGTGACCGCAGTAACCGCAAACCCCACAATCATCATCATCCACACCAAGGTGGCGGCGGGCGCCCGTCTGTGGTCAGGAACCCGCTTGGCCATCAGGGCCAAGAGCGAGGTACCGCAGGCGCTCACTCCCAAGCCAATCAGGCAGAAGGCCAAGAAGGCCAGGACCATGCCAGCCCAAAGCTCAGAAGCCATCCAGACCGTAGCCACAGAGGCCAAGATGCCGCCCAATGCCAACACCACCACGCCACCCAACATCCAAGGGGTTGAGCGGCGCCCTTCATCTGCCCCAAAACCTAAGCGTGGACGAACCATTTGCACACCGTAGTGCCAACCTACCAAAAGGCCCGGAAGCAGCGCGGGCAGTGCCAATTCGACCACCATGATGCGGTTTAAGGTGGAGGTGGTCACCACCACCACAGAGCCCAAGCAGGCTTGCACCAAGCCCAATCGCACAATGTGGAGCCAGCCAAACGGGGACATGGTGTGCATCTAGCCTCCCGCCTGCGTCAGAGTTAAAGACCGCACAGCCCAAGCGCTCACCATCATGCCGGCCACAAACAGGGGCACGCCAAAGGCGCTGACCGACAGGGCTTTTTCAACAGGCTGTTGAACAAATTTGGCCATCAGCGGAAGTTGCGCAGCGCTGAGCAGCAACACGACCAGCGCGTGATCGGGCGCGCCCCAGTAGGTCAGCAGCAGCACCACGCCCCACTGCGCTAACAACATAAAGGCACAGGCCACTTTAGCGGCACGCTCCACGCCCAATTGAACGGGCAATGAGCGCACCCCCATTTGGCGGTCGCCCTGCACCGCCTTGAAGTCGTTCAGTGTCATGATGCCGTGCGCACCCGCGCTGTACAACAACGCCAGCCAAAGAGACTTTTCATCGGGCAAGGAACCTCCGAGCATCAAGGCGGAGCCCGTCACCCACGCCAAGCCTTCATAACTGAGCGCGCAAGCGGTATTACCCAACCAGCCGTTGCTTTTGAATCTAAAAGGTGGCGCGCTATAGGCCCAGGCCAGCAGCAGCCCTAAGCCACATGCCAAAAAGCCCCAAGTGCCTAAGCTCAAAGCCCACAGCAAAGACAAACCGGTCCAGATGACGGCAATCCTCAAACCCCATTGGCCCGGCATGCGCCCTGAGGGTATGGGTCGGTTGGGTTCATTGATGGCGTCCACATGCCGGTCAAACCAATCATTCACCGCTTGGCTGCTGGCGCACACCAAGGGCCCACACAACACCAAGCCAGCAAAAATCAGCAGCACATGGTCCGAAATGCTCTGACCTGAAGCCACCACGCCGCAGGCCAAAGCCCACATGGGCGGAAACCATGTGATGGGCTTGAGCAGTTCTGCCACCGTGGCAAAAGAGGGGCGGGAGGCCATTTCCATGCTCCCATTGTGGCAAGGCAAGCCGAAATGTCAACAAGGGTTGACACTTAGTGTGTCAATTAAACAAACGCAGGCTTATTCGGCGTCTTGGTCGCTGACCATGCCGTAACGCCGCAGCTTGACGTACAGGCTTTGCCTGGACAAACCCAGCATTTCAGAGGCTGAAGCACGGTTGTTGTGGGTCAGGGTCAAGGCCGACTGAATGCACATTTTTTCAATCATGTCCACCGTCTCACCCACAATGTCTTTAAGAGGCATGCGCCCGACCAAGCGGGACAGCTCGGCCACTGAGCCGGCCATTCCAGCGCTGGCTGAAGGCGTTTCTTGGGCTCGGCGACGCGCCACATCTTTGATAAAAAAAGCGTACTGCTGCTCATCCAAATGGGTCAGGCTGAGGGCAGAAATTTCCACCGCCAATTCCATACCTGAGAGCATACGCAACTCGGTTGCAAAGTCTTTCACCAAGGCCTGTTGCCGCAAATTGGTACTCAGCACGCCCCAGTCCACTCCGCCGCGCACCAACCAGTTTTCCATCGGCACGCCTTGAACATGCGACACCGAAGTGGCGCCCATCATGGCCAAAAATTCGGTGTTAGCCGACTTGAGTTGGCCCGAGCGGTCGGTCAGCACAATGCCCACAGGAGCGTGCTCCATAGCCTCGGTCATCCAATAGTTTTGGCGCGAGCCTGATGGACCGCTGGAGGCCTCATGTTGCAAAAGTCGCACTAAAAATTGGGCGCCTGTTTCTTGTCGAAACACCGTGGCCGACACCGTGCAGTCCGCATTGGCGCCCAAAAACCGCGCTCTGCACATTTCAATTCTTCCGGTGGCATAGGCCATGCGCAGCAAGGACATGACCTCTTCTTTCCAGCCGGCCTCAAAGCAATCGGCAATGTCGCGGCCGACCAAACGCTTGCTGGAGTCTTTGACCATCGCTTGCGCGCTGACATTGACCTCGGTGACTCTGTATGTGGAACCATCCAACACCAATAAAGGTTCGCTGGTGGTGTTGAAAAGCGTACGGTAGCGGGCCTCTATGTGGCGCAGCCTGAAGTAATCCCGCTCCATAGACTGCTGTGTTTCCACCAAGCGGCGTTGGAGCACCGCTACAGCTTCTAAATCGCGGCCCAGAGCCAGAATGCGGCCGTCCATTTCCAAACGCAGCACCGCATATTGAATAGGCACATCCACCCCTTGCGGCGTGGCATGGTTCACATGCCTCCAGCGGATATCGCCTTCAGGCGCGTTGTTGGCCAGCATGTCTTCCACTTTGACTCGGCTTTCGCTGGTCACCAAGTCTGCCCAAGCTTTGCCCACCCAGTTTTGACAACCCAGCACGGCCAATTCAGACTTGCGAACCGAAACATCTTGCACCACACCTTGGTTGTCTATGATGAGCGCAATATCTGACGCGATGCCGATCAGTCGGGCAAGGGTATCAGCGTCAAATTTTTCAATGTTCATGTATGAGCGTCAGTTTGTATTGACAGCTTGTTGGGTGGTCGAACTTGTTTATGAGGCCGATGATAGCCCCCAGACCCTGCACAATGGTAAGAAGTTTTACGCATGGGTGTGCCAAACCCTGATCTCAATCAATCCTAGCTCAAACTGCAACTTTGCAATTTGCGCAGGTATTGCAGGGCCATCTGCGGCGATTGGCCTGCATCTGTGCTGATCAGGTCTGGCTTTAAGCTGCTCAATTGTGGGTGTGCCTCTTGTACCCAGGGGCCACCCAGCATGATGACCAGTTTGGGATTGGCAGAACGCAGTCGAACCTCCGTCAACATCTGTTGCGTCAAGTCCAGTTGTCGGTCTGAAGCAATAGACAAGCCCAACACATCAAACCACTCGGTTTGAACCAAGCGCACCACATCGTCCACCGTGCCCATGGCATCGCTGCTCACGCGCCAGCCGCCACGGCGGAAAAATTCACTCAACATGAACACCCCCATGCTGTGCTGGCAACCAGGGGTTGGAATCAGCAAAGCCGAGGGCGCAGGGCTAAGCACTTGCGCATCCGCCAAGAACCTGGGGCTGAGTTCGTACAACAAACGGTGCATGCGGCAAAACGCCACTGTGGCAGTTGCAAAGTCCACCTCGTCTGATGTCCACCATGCGCCAATCAGCTGCGCTGCGGGCATGATGGCCTTCAGATACATAGCCTCTAAATCTCGGTCTTGCACCAACCACTGCTGCACCAACTTGAGTGCAGCGTGCTCACTTGACAAGCAGGCATGGGCCAATTCACCCACATCATTGGCGCTGATGGCCACCAGCTCCAAAGCCTTACGCTCCCGAAGCTTGGGGTAGGCTTGATGTCGGTGCGATCTGTAAAGACGGCTCGCAGGGTGCGCGTGGGTTTGGGCTTTCATGAGCTTCGTGAATTCAGTCAGAGCCTCTAGTTTTATGGTTTTTTGGGAAACCCGCCCTAGGGTAAACACTTAAACCGTAATATAAAATTTACGTCAATTTAAGTTGACACATCTAAGATGAGTCCGTAAAGTCCAAAACGTCATCAACCCCATTTGGGACGTTTTTTATGCCACGGCCAACTGCAACTGCAGCCCTTTACACCCCCGAGCAAAAAGTGCGTCGGGACGAAACAGTTTGGACCCTGGTGCAGGGCATTCTGGCTCCCATTCAGTTTTTGGTGTTTCTGGTCAGCCTGGTGTTGGTGGTTAGAGCCCTTTGGACCAACGAAGGGCATGAATGGGCCATGATTTCAGTAGTCGTCAAGACCATGGTGCTCTACCTCATCATGGTCACCGGCTGCATTTGGGAAAAAGTGGTGTTTGACAAGTACCTGTTTGCGCCTGCGTTTTTCTGGGAAGACGTGTTCAGCATGATGGTGCTGGCCCTGCATACCCTTTACCTGCATGTGTGGTGGACCTCTGCCCTACCCATTGAGCAGCAATATTGGCTGGCCTTGGCCGCTTACGCCGCCTACGTCATCAACGCGGGCCAGTTTTTAATCAAACTTCGAGCTGCCCGCTTGCAACACGCGGCGACCACAGCATCTAGTGTGCCCATGCCTAATTTAAGTATGGAAGCCCGCGCATGAGCCCTGTGATTCCTATCCAAGCAGCTTCTGGAATGGGCTGCGCCGACACACCGGTGCTGGTTCAACGTGGACAGCGAGAGGTGTTTTGCGGGCTCACCGGCATCATTTGGCTGCACCGCAAGATTCAAGACGCGTTTTTTCTGGTGGTGGGCTCACGCACCTGCGCCCACCTGATTCAGTCTGCCGCTGGGGTCATGATTTTTGCCGAACCCCGGTTTGGCACCGCCATCATTGACGAGCGCGATTTGGCAGGCTTAGCCGACTGTAATGACGAGCTCGACCGTGTGGTGTCCGAGCTGCTGACCCGCCGTCCCGACATCAAGCAACTGTTTTTAGTGGGGTCATGCCCATCAGAGGTGATCAAGCTCGATTTGTCTCGTGCTGCCGAACGGCTAAGCCGACAGCACTTGCACAAAGTGCGCGTAGTCAATTACTCGGGCAGCGGCATTGAAACCACCTTCACCCAAGGTGAAGACGCCTGTTTGGCCGCCTGGTTGCAAACCCTGCCTGCCGCGCCCAAATCGCCTCAGCCCACACCTCAGTCCAATTTGTTGATTGTGGGCACCTTGGCTGATGTGGTGGAAGACCAGTTCCGCCAATATTTCCAAAGCATGGGCATTGAGCAGGTGGATTTTTTTCCTCCCCGCCGCAGCACCCAAATCCCCGCCATAGGCCCTCATACCCGTTTTTTACTGGCTCAGCCGTTTTTGGCAGACACCGCACGCCAACTTGAGGCGCAAGGCGCCACCCGCTTACCTGCACCTTTTCCTTTGGGCGCACAAGGCACCACCCAGTGGCTCAAGGCGGGAGCCCAAGCCTTTGGGGTGAGCGACGAAGCCTTTGAGGCCGTGGTTCGCGCCCCACGCCAGCGGGCCGAAATTTCCATGACGCGTCACCGCGAGCAACTTCAAGGCCGCAAGATTTTCTTTTTCCCGGACTCGCAGCTTGAAATTCCGCTGGCGCGTTTTCTTCACCACGAAATGCACATGCACTTGTGTGAGGTGGGCACGCCCTATTTGCACCGCGGCCACATGGCTGAAGAGTTGGCCCTGTTGCCCAGCAACACGCGGCTGTCTGAAGGCCAGGATGTGGAGCTGCAACTCGACCGTTGCCGCGCCGACCAGCCCGACCTGGTGGTGTGCGGCTTGGGTTTGGCCAACCCATTGGAGGCCGAAGGCTTCACCACCAAGTGGGCCATTGAACTGGTGTTCACGCCCATACAAGGTTACGAGCAAGCGGGCGACTTGGCTGGTTTGTTCAGCCGCCCGCTCATACGCCGCATGAAGTTGGCGGCATGACCTTGCTTACTTAAGTCCCAAGATGCAACTCACCCTCTGGACATACGAAGGCCCGCCCCACATCGGCGCCATGCGCATTGCCACGGCCATGCAAGACGTGCACTATGTGCTGCACGCGCCGCAAGGAGACACCTACGCCGACTTGCTGTTCACCATGATCGAGCGCTTGCCCAAGCGCCCGCCCGTGACTTACACCACCTTTCAAGCACGTGATTTGGGTGGCGACACCGCCCAGCTGTTTAAAGATGCCGCAGCAAAAGCCCATGCGCGTTTTGCCCCTGCGGCCATGTTGGTGGGCGCCTCGTGTACGGCTGAGTTGATTCAAGACGACCCGGGCGGCTTGGCCCAAGCCCTGAACTTGCCCATACCTGTCGTGCCCTTGGAGTTGCCCGCTTACCAGCGCAAAGAAAACTGGGGCGCAGCAGAAACCTTTTATCAATTGGCTCGGCGTTTGGTGCTGCCCCCAGCCCCTAAGGACCCCCTAAGCCAGCGCCGCCCCAGATGCAACCTTTTGGGCCCCACTGCATTGGGTTTTAGGCACCGAGACGACATTCGTGAAATCACCCATTTGCTCGACCAACTGGGCGTAGATGTGCATGTGGTGGCCCCGCTGAACGCCAGCGTTGAACAGGTTCGCCAATTGGCCCAAGCCGACTTCAATGTGGTGCTCTACCCTGAAATTGGCATGACCACCGCCACGTGGCTCCAGCGGCAGTTTGATATGCCCTTTACGAAAACCATTCCGATTGGGGTGGGCGCCACGCGCGACTTTGTGACCGAGGTAGCTGCACTTGCCGGTATTGAGGTTCCTGCCGAACTTGAAGCCCATGCGCGCTCGGTCTGGTACTCCAAGTCGGTCGACAGCACCTACCTCACGGGCAAACGTGTGTACCTGTTTGGAGACGCCAGCCACGTGGTGGCCGCGGCCCGCTTTGCCCACCAAGAGATGGGCTTTGAAGTGGTGGGCATGGGCACCTACAGCCGAGAATTTGCCCGCGAGGTGCGCGACGCTGCCAAAACCTACGGCGTGGAAGCCCTCATCACCGACGACTACCTGTTGGTGGAAGAGCAAATTCGGCAACTCCAGCCCGAGCTGATTTTGGGCACCCAAATGGAGCGGCACATTGCCAAACGTTTGAGTACCCCTTGTGCAGTCATTTCAGCCCCCATACACGTTCAAGACTTCCCGGCCCGTTACGCCCCTCAAATGGGGTTTGAAGGGGCCAATGTGTTGTTTGACACCTGGGTTCATCCGCTCATGATGGGCCTAGAGGAACACCTGCTGGGCATGTTCCGTGAAGACTTTGAATTTCATGATGGTGCAGCGCCCTCTCACCTCGGCTCAACACGCACACCGTCCCCTGAGCCTTTATCAGTAGCGGCACACACCCCAGATCCAGCGCCCCAAATTGTGGTGCCCGCTTCTTCACACGCCAACGCCCCGCAGGGTTCGCAGTGGTCACCTGCAGCAGAAAAAGAGCTAGGAAAGATCCCGTTTTTTGTACGTGGCAAAGCCAAACGCAATACCGAGCGCTATGCGCAGGAGCTCGGCATTTACGACATCACTGTGGAGACTCTTTACGATGCCAAAGCTCACTTCAGCAGGTAAAGTTTCTTCGACCATGCGGGTGGTGTTAGTCACCATGGACAACCATTTGTCTACGGCTGCGCAACGCGCAGCACTTCGCCTGTCGAAACAGTCACCCGGCTTGAGCTTGACGATTCATTGCGCAGCTTTATGGCGTGACAACGATCAGGTGCTGGCTCGCTGTGTGGCAGACATTGAAACTGCAGACCTGGTGATCGTGACCATGCTGTTTATGGAAGACCACTTCATGCCCATCTTGCCGGCCTTGAAAAGTCGGCGCGAGGCATGCGACGCCATGGTGTGCGTCATGTCCGCCCCACCTGTCACGCAACTCACGCGCATGGGTAAGCTCGATATGAGCTCCCAACCCGGCGGTTTGATGGGACTGCTTAAAAAACTCAAGCCCAGCGCTAAAGAGGGCGAAGCTAAAAAAGAAACTGCGGCCAATGCCGGGGCCAAGCAAATGGCCATGTTGCGCCGCCTGCCAAAGTTGCTGCGTTTTATTCCGGGCACGGCACAAGATTTGCGGTTTTACTTCTTGACCATGCGCTATTGGTTAGCGGGTTCCGAACACAACATTGAGCACATGGTGCACATGTTGGCGCAACGGTATGCACAAGGTCCACGCATTGCATTCAAATCCAGCGCTTCGGTGGTAGAGCCCGTGGAATACCCAGAGGTGGGGCTGTACCACCCCCGCATGGCCAAAAAGTTAAGCGATAACCTCGAACTTCTACCCAGGTCTTCAAACAACCAAGCACCCACAGTGGGTTTATTGTTGTTGCGTTCCTACCTGTTGGCAGGTAATACCGCCCATTACGACGCCGTGATTGATGCCCTTGAAGCTAGAGGGTTGCGCGTGATTCCTGCTTACGCCAGCGGCCTGGACAACCGTCCAGCTATGGATGCATTTTTCAAATCAGGCTCGGAAGTTCAAATTGATGCTTTGGTATCACTCACGGGCTTTTCATTAGTGGGCGGCCCCGCCTACAACGATGCTAAAGCCGCACAAAAAGCCTTGATCGAGCTGGATGTGCCCTACATTGCGGCGCATCCTGTGGAGTTTCAAACTCTAGACCAATGGGGCGGGTCTGGCCGAGGCTTGCTGCCCGTTGAAACCACCATCATGGTGGCCATTCCGGAATTGGATGGTTCTACTGTGCCCATGGTCTATGGCGGACGGCCTGGCGCTGCCGGCACCACCTGCAAAGGCTGCGACAGGGCGTGCACCTTTACGGCTGAGCACAACACCCAAGACATGTTCACCTGCGCGGAACGCACCGAAATGCTGGCCAACCGAGTGCAGCGCCTGGTGCAATTGCGCTTGAAAAAACGTGCCGAACGCAAAGTGGCGATTGTGATTTTCAATTTCCCGCCCAGTGCGGGTGCAGTGGGAACCGCAGCCTATTTGTCAGTGTTTGAGTCGCTGTACAACACCTTGCACAACTTGTCGGCAGAAGGCTACCGAGTTGATGTACCTGAAAGTGTGGATGCCTTGCGCAGTACGCTACTAGAGGGCAACCGCGACAAATGGGGAACGCAGGCCAATGTGCACCACAGAATTCCGGTATCACAGTACCTCGGTGAAGAGAGATTTCTTAAACAAATTGAAAACCAATGGGGTGCCGCGCCTGGCAAACATTTGACCAATGGGCGCGAGCTGTTTGTATTGGGCGCGCAATTTGGTGAAGTGCTGGTGACCGTGCAACCCGGCTTTGGCTACGAGGGTGACCCCATGCGCTTGCTATTTGAAAGTGGTTTTGCGCCTACCCATGCCTTCAGCGCCTTCTACCGCTACCTGCGTGAAGGTTTTAAGGCCGATGCCGTGCTGCACTTTGGCACACATGGCGCCTTGGAATTTATGCCTGGCAAGCAAGCAGGCATGTCCGGCAGCTGCTGGCCGGACCGCCTGATTGGGGAAATGCCCAATATCTACCTGTATGCCGCCAATAACCCTTCAGAAGGTGCAATTGCCAAACGACGGGCTACTTCCACCCTCATCAGCTACTTGCCTCCCACCTTGTCGGAGTCTGGACTGTACAAAGGCTTAACCGACCTCAAGCAAACTTTAGAGCGTTGGCGTGCGCAAGATAACGCCACGGATGCTCAAGCCGTTGAGTTGGCACAGCTTCTCCATGAGCAAGCTACCGCACTGGACCTGAACGTGCCTTCGCTAACTGCTGAGGAGTTGACCCAACACGTGGCTCTGAAATCCACCGCTTGGATCACCGCTTTACAAGAACAATTGCTAGAGCTGGAATACGCCCTCATTCCTGAAGGTTTGCATGTAGTGGGGCAAATACCCAACCGTACTCAACGCTTGTCCACCTTGAACATCATGGCTCAGGCCATGGGGCTGGACCAGGTTCAAGGTTTCTCTCAGGAGCTTATGGAGAACCTGGTGGACGGTGCCACCACCGACACCTTGCAAGCCCAGTCTTTGGGTTTAGATGCTGCCCATTGGGACGCGCTTAAAGAATTGGTTAAAACCAACCAATTGCTCAGCCAAGAGCACGAGATGCAAGGCTTGATTCGTGCCCTGGATGCACGGTATATCGAGCCTGCCCCCGGTGGCGACCTGATTCGTAATGCCGACATTTTGCCCACCGGTCGCAATTTGCATGGCATTGATCCCTTCCGTTTGCCCACAGCCTTTGCTTTGCGTGACGGCGCCATTCAGGCCAACAAACTCTTGGCCCGTTACGCCGCAGACGGTTCTGGTTATCCCGAAACGGTGGCCATGGTGCTGTGGGGCTCCGACAACCTCAAGTCCGAGGGCGGGCCCCTGGCACAAGCACTCTCTCTTATGGGCGCACGCCCTCGCTTTGACACGTATGGACGATTGGCCGGAGCTCAGTTGATGCCCTTGAGTGAATTGAATCGTCCACGTGTGGATGTGGTGATCACCCTGTCCGGCATTTTTAGAGATCTGCTACCTATGCAAATTAGGCTGTTGGCAGAAGCTGCCTTTTTGGCGGCCTCTGCGGACGAGCCCGAAGATCAAAACTTTGTGCGCAAACATGCGCTGGCTTATCAAGCCGAGCATGGGGGCGACCTTGAGGCCGCATCACTGAGGGTGTTTGGCAACACCGAAGGCGCCTACGGCGCCAATGTCAATCATTTGGTGGATGCGAGTTGCTGGGAAGACGAAAACGAATTGGGCAATGCCTTCACCCAACGCAAAGGCTTTGCCTATGGCCGCCAGGGTCAGCCCGTGCGCAACAACACCTTGCTGCAAAGCGCCCTATCCAGCGTGTCTTTGACATACCAAAACCTGGACTCGGTAGAGCTGGGGGTGACCAGCATCGACACTTACTTTGACACCCTAGGCGGCATCAGCCGTGCGGTGTTGCAAGCCAAGCACCAAATTCAAGGTGATGCTGCCCAAGCACCACCGGTCTACATTGGCGACCAAACCCAAGGCGATGGCGTGGTGCGCACCTTGACGGAACAAGTGGCCCTGGAAACCCGCACCCGCATGCTCAACCCCAAGTGGCATGAAAGCATGTTGCAGCACGGCTACGAAGGCGTGCGGCAAATTGAAGTACACCTGACCAACACCATGGGCTGGTCCGCCACCACTGGACAAGTGCAACCTTGGGTCTACCAACAACTGGCCCAAACCTTTGTACTCGATCCGGTCATGCGAGAGCGCATGGCCAAGCTCAACCCCACAGCGTCCGTCAAAGTAGCCAACCGGCTTTTAGAAGCCAGCCGACGCAACTATTGGCAACCCGATCCCGAAATCATGAACGCCTTGCAGCAAGCAGGCGAAGAACTTGAAGACCGCCTTGAAGGCATACAAGAAGGAGTACCCGCATGATGGAAACCACATTGGTGCCTGTATCTGAGGTGCGCACCACCAAGCGCCCACCGCCCGATGGCGATGGCAGCGTTCAGGTTCAACTGGACCCCAGCGTCAAGATTGGAAACGCCAAAGTTTTTGCCATTTACGGCAAGGGCGGCATCGGTAAGAGCACCACCTCTTCCAATTTGTCGGTGGCCTTTAGCAAGTTGGGCAAACGCGTGCTGCAAATTGGATGTGACCCCAAACACGACTCCACCTTCACCCTCACCAAAAAGCTGATGCCCACGGTGATTGACGCTCTGGAGGCGGTGGACTTTCATGCCGAAGAGTTGCGCTTGGACGACTTTGTGTTTAAAGGCTACAACGGCGTGATGTGCGTGGAAGCCGGCGGTCCACCTGCAGGCACGGGTTGCGGGGGCTATGTGGTGGGCCAGACGGTGAAGCTGCTTAAAGAGCACCACTTGCTAGAAGACACTGACGTGGTGATTTTTGACGTCCTTGGCGACGTGGTGTGCGGTGGTTTTGCCGCCCCTTTGCAGCACGCAGACCGTGCACTCATTGTCACAGCCAACGACTTTGACTCCATTTTTGCCATGAACCGCATTATTCAGGCTATTGGTGCCAAAGCCAAAAACTACAACGTGCGCTTGGGCGGCGTGATTGCCAACCGCAGTGATGCCACCGACCAAATTGACAAGTTCAACGCACAAGTGGGTCTTAAAACCATGGCGCACTTTCCCATACTGGATGAGATTCGCAAGAGCCGCCTGACCAAATCCACCTTGTTTGAAATTGAAGCCACCCCTGCGGTGAAGGCCGTTCAAGACGAATACATGCGCTTGGCTGCTGCCCTTTGGTTAGGCGGCGACCCACTGCCTGCCACTCCCATGAAAGACCGGGATATTTTTGATTTGTTGGGCTTTGATTAAACCCACCACCTTCGACTCAAAATTATGAACAGCACCACCTACGAAGCGCGCCGCAACCAGATTGAGCACTATTTTGACCGCACGGCGGCCAATGCTTGGGCTCTATTGACCTCTAATGAACCGGTGGGTCGCATTCGCACCACGGTGCGAGAAGGCCGCGACCAAATGCGCACCACGCTCATGAGCTGGTTGCCGCAAGACATGCATGGCATGCGTCTGTTGGATGCAGGCTGCGGCACAGGTGCTTTGGCTGTTCTGGCAGCGTCACGAGGCGCTGAGGTGGTGGCCATTGACCTGTCACCCACCTTGGTCAATCTGGCACGTGAACGGATTGTTCAAGGCCTTTCCCACATGCCCGGGTCCATTGAGTTTTTGTCGGGTGACATGCTGGACCCCAATTTGGGCAGCTTTGACTATGTGGTAGCGATGGACTCGCTGATCCACTATGGTGCTGAAGACATTTTGCGAGCTTTGACGGTGTTGTCACAGCGCACTCGCCATGGCATGTTGTTCACGTTTGCACCGCGCACGCCACTCCTCGCGCTCATGCACAGCATGGGCCAATGGTTTCCTAAAAGCGACCGGTCACCCTCTTTGGTGCCGGTGGCTTACCAACACCTTTTAAAACTCATGAAGCAAACGCCTGAGTTACAAAGTTGGCACACCGCGCGCAACCTGCGCGTGTCCAGTGGCTTCTACACTTCTCAAGCTTGGGAATGGCGCCACGCATGAAGCTTGCGGCCAAGCTCATGAACACACCCTTGCTGCGTCCACCAGGGTGGGTGATGGCATTGGGCAGCCGCATCATGCCGTTTGCAGATGCCGCCTCTCCTGAGCTGCCCATGAGCCGTTTGCTGCGTTTGTCTTTGTTTCAATTGGTCATTGGCATCAACATGGCACTGTTGGTGGGCACCCTCAACCGCGTCATGATTGTGGAGTTGGGCATGCCCGCTTGGATCGTGGCTTGCTCGGTGGCCATACCTTTGTTGTTTGCACCTTTGCGCGCATTCATCGGGTACCGCAGTGACACCCACCCCTCGCCCTTAGGTTTGCGCCGTCTGCCTTATTTGTGGATGGGCAGCTTGATGCTGTTCGGGGGTTTGGCCATCATGCCCTTTGCCTTATTGTTGTTGTCCGAGTCCATAGACCAAACTCTTTCACTGGGTCACGTGGGCGCCTGCTTGGCCTTTGTGTTGGTAGGTGCGGGTATGCAAGTCACTCAAACGGCAGGTATGGCTTTGGCCAATGACCTTGCCCCTGCAGAAAAGCGTCCTCGCGTGGTGGCCTTGCTCTACACCATGCTGTTGGTGGGCATGATTGGCAGCAGCGCGGTGTTGGGTTGGCTCCTGGAAGACTTTTCCCCCAAACTGCTGATTCAGGTCATTCAGGGCTCCGCTGTCTTGGTGTTGGTGCTCAACTTGATGGCGCTTTGGAAACAAGAGGCGCGTCAACCACGCCGTGGCGCACGCCAAGTAGATGGCTTTAAGCAGAGCTGGACCCAGCTGATGCAACTGCCCCACATGAAACGCTTTTTGTGGACGGTGGGCTTGGGCACCAGCGCCTTCAGTATGCAAGACATTATTTTGGAGCCCTATGGCGCTGAGGTGTTGGGCCTGAGCGTGGGCATGACCAGCAGCCTCACAGCCATCAGCATGGCCGGGGCTCTGCTGGCGTTTATAGGTTCAGCGAGATGGCTGAGCCAAGGCATTCATGCCTGCCGCTTGGCCAGTTTGGGCGTGTTGACTGGTCTGCCCGCATTTGCCTTAGTCATTTTTTCTGCCCCCATGGAGTCGATTTGGATGTTTCGCATCGGCGTGCTCTTGATTGGGTTTGGGGGCGGTTTGTTTTCGGTGGGCATGTTGGTCACGGCCATGTCACTTCCGAACAAAGAACACAGCGGTTTGGTCTTAGGGGCTTGGGGCGCTGTGCAAGCCACAGCGGCTGGCGCCTCTATGGCGCTGGGCGGTGTGATTCGAGATGTGGTGGCGCAATGTGTGCAGTGGGGCTGGCTTGGAGAACCCTTGATGGGTCCGGCAACTGCTTACAGCTTTGTTTACCACATTGAAATTTATTTGTTGTTTGTGGTGTTGGTGGCCTTGGGTCCGCTGGTTCGACGCTCTCGCAGGGAATCAACTGGCGCAAACCTTAGGTATTCCAAATTGGGGCTGGCTGAATTGCCGGGTTAATCAGAAAGTTGTTCGTCATTTTTTTGAAGGAGTGAACCATGGAAACAGGCGCAATCACACAGTACGTCGATGTGGCTCAGATCGTGCTGTATATGTTTTGGTTATTTTTTGCGGGTCTGATGTATTACCTGTTGCGGGAAAACCACCGCGAGGGTTATCCCATGGACTCTGGCCGTGACAACGGTCCGAAGATTGAAGGCTGGCCCGCTGTGCCAGAACCTAAGACCTTCAAAATGGCCAACGGACACACTTATCTTTCGCCCGACTTGTCACGCGCAGATGGCAGCTACTCGGCCCAGCCCATACACGGCTGGAATGGCGCCCCACTTGAACCTGTGGGCGATCCTCTGCTTGCGGGCGTGGGCCCAGGGGCTTGGGCTGCACGTGCCGATGAACCCGACACCATGCTCGAAGGCGGCGCCAAAATTATTCCTCTGCGTTTTGCAGCCGAGCATGGCGTGGCCTCGCAAGACACAGACCCCCGCGGCTTAACCGTCACCGGGGCAGACGGACAAGAGGCTGGCACGGTGGCGGACCTGTGGATCGACCAAATGGAAATGGTGTTTCGCTACCTTGAAGTCAAGCTGGCTTCAGGTGAGGTGGTGTTGTTGCCCATGACGTTTGCCGATATCAGCCGCCATGGCGTGCATGTGGTGGCCATACTGGCGGCGCAATTTGCGAACGTGCCTAAAACCAAATCGCAGTACCAAATCACCATGCTGGAAGAAGAAAAAATTTCGGCCTATTACGGCGCAGGCACTTTGTATGCCACACCCGCACGTCAGGAGCCCCTGCTGTGAACCCAAGCGCCGAATACGAATTTGAAGCCGCACCGGGCCTGCCAGAAAAGCTGCCCAATGGGGAGCACATCATTTGGCAAGGCGCGCCGGACTGGAAACAACTGGCTTTACAGGCCTTTCATGTGCGTATCGTTTCAATTTACTTTGCCTTGATGCTGGCTATTCAACTCTTCAATGCTTGGGATTCGGGCCAGCCCTTGGCTACATGGGTGGGTTCTTTGTTGACAAGCTTGGGACTGTCCTTGTGTGCACTGGCGCTGCTTGCTGGCTGCGCTTGGTTGAGCAGCCGCGAAACGCTCTACACCATCACGAACAAACGGGTGGTGATGCGCATTGGCATTGTGCTGACGGTCACCTTCAATTTGCCTTTTGCACGCATCACGGGGGCATCTGTTAAAGCCTTAAAGGGCAGCACCGGAGATTTGGCCTTGGCTTTGAACAACGAAGACCAGATTGGTTACTTTCACCTCATGCCTCATGCACGGCCTTGGCATCTGCGTCAACCCCAACCTGCTCTGCGCTGCGTTCCTGAAGTGGCGCAAGTGGGCGCACTGTTACAACAGGCTTGGCAAGCGGCTAACCCACAAGCCCGTGCCGTGGCGAACGAAGTCATGACCCAAGACACTTCTGCACCCGCAACGCCAACACGTTGGGTCACCGCCAACACTTAACAGTCTTTCAGCATGAACCACTCCAGCCATCATCACGAACCTCCCACCACCTGGCCTGTGAGCTGGCTCTTGAGTGCCATGGCCTTGGTGCTGGTGGCGGTCGCTTGGATGCAATGGAGCCAGAAAGACGCCTCTCAAGAGGCCTTAGCGCCACAGTGGCAACGCCAGTTGGTGTTTGCGGATTCGCCTGATGGCGATATTTTGGTGAAAGATTTTCCTCAAGGGGCGGTCATTGCGCGCTTTGAAGGAGAGCAAGGGTTTATCCGTGGCACCTTAAGGGCGATGGCCCGGGAGCGCAGGAGCCGAAACCTGGGGTCGGAGCTGCCCTTTGAATTGGTGGCCCACAGCCAAGGTCGCCTCACGCTCATAGACCCTTCAACCCAGTACCGAATTGACCTTGAATCTTTTGGACCCACGCAAATGGCCAAGTTTGCCCAGTTGCGTGACGCCCAAGCCATCACCCCCTAAAGCTAGGAGCCTGATATGTCCACCCTAACCGCCACGATTGAAACCGCCGAAGACGCCAATAAAAAGGCCGTTCAGGACTCCATGGTGAGTCCGCGCTTTTACACCACCGATTTCAACGCCATGGACCGCATTGATGTGAGTGCCCTGCGTGCCGAGTGGGATGCCATGCTGCTGGAATACGAAGGTGACAACAACCACGACCACTTTCAGCGTGACGAGCGGTTTGCCGAAGAAGTGGCCCAAACTATGCCCAAGCTGTCGCCTGAAATGCGTCAGGAATTTATAGACTTTTTGGTCAGCTCCCTCACGTCAGAGTTTTCAGGTTGTATTTTGTACAACGAAATTCGCAAAAACGTGACCAATCCAGATATCAAGCAGCTCATGACTTACATGGCGCGTGATGAATCTCGGCATGCGGGCTTTATCAACCAGTCATTGCGCGACTTCAATTTGGGCATTGACTTGGGTGACCTTAAGCGCACCAAGGCTTACACGTTCTTTAAGCCCAAGTTCATTTTTTACGCGACCTATTTGTCTGAAAAAATTGGCTACGCGCGCTACATCACCATTTACCGTCAACTCGAGCGCAACCCCGACAAACGGTTCCACCCTATCTTCAGATGGTTTGAGCGCTGGTGCAATGATGAGTTTCGCCATGGCGAATCTTTTGCCCTCATCATGCGTGCCAACCCGCATTTGTTGCGCGGCCTGAACTTGTATTGGATCCGCTTTTTCTTATTGGCGGTGTACGCCACCATGTATGTACGCGACCATACCCGCCCCATGCTCCACGAGGCTATGGGCTTGCACTCCACCGAATACGACTATGCGGTGTTTCGCATGACCAACGAGATCACCAAGCAGGTGTTTCCTGTTGCGCTGGACATTGATCACCCCGCCTTCAGAGCCGGCTTAACTCAACTCTTTGAAGTCTCCCAAGCCTTTGATGCCGCTCGTCAGCGTGGCGGCGTGGTCGGCAAAGTGCTTCAAGGCTGGCAAGCCCTGCGCGGCCTTTACACCTTTGGACGCTTGTACTTCTTGCCCGTGGTGTCCCAGCCCTTAACGTCCGAAATTCGAATGCAGCCTGCTTGGTAAAGAACCTTTTATGTCATTGGAAACATTAGCTGCAGCAGGATTTGCCCTATGGTGCTGGTGGTTAGGCACCGGGGTCATCCTGTGGCTGGACCGGTTGCACCCCAGCACCTTCAACCGCAGCTTGGCTGGTTGGACGGTGCTGTTGGCTTTGAGCTTTTGGGGGGTTTGGCAAAGCATGTCCGAGAACAGTGTGTTCAATGCCTACTTGGGTTTTGGATCGGTGATTGTGATGTGGGGTTGGCACGAGCTGGCGTTTTTAACGGGGCGTTTGACGGGTCCTAGAACCACCCCCTTGGATGCCGGCACTTCAGAACTTCAACGATTTAAGCAGTCGGTAGGTGTGGTGATTCACCATGAACTGGCCCTGCTTTTGAACTTTGGCCTGTTGTGTCTGATGCAAATAGACCAGCCCAACCACGTGGCCTTGTGTACCTTTGCTTTGCTGTGGTGCATGCGCGTGAGCGCCAAAATGAACTTGTACTTTGGCGTGCGCCACAACGGCGCGCAGTACCTGCCAGCGCATTTGTTGTACTTGGGAAGCTACTTTCGCATTCGCTCCATGACGCCTTGGTTTGTGCTGTCCATGTTGGCAGCATGCCTGGCTTGGGCTTGGATGTTGTGGCGTGCGCAGCAAGGCTTGGTGGAAGTCACCACCGGCTGGGTGCTGCTGGCCAGCCTGCTGGGCTTAGCCATCGTAGAGCACGCCATGATGGTCTTGCCCTGGCCCATGGAAAAACTTTGGGGCTGGGCACTGGGTCAAACGGTGAGCGCTAAACCTGCGAATGCTTCTTCATGAATGCCCATACCCCCTACAACTATTTAGCGGAGCCCTCGGCTATGACGTTTCCTAAGTCCGCGCCTATTGCGGTGGTGATTGGCAGCGGCTTTGGGGGCTTGGCTGCGGCCATTCGCCTGAGCGTTCAGGGCTACTGCGTCAAGGTACTCGAAAAGCTCGACAAGCCAGGAGGCCGTGCTTATGTGTACGAGCAAGACGGCTTTACCTTTGATGCAGGCCCCACCATCATCACTGCACCATTTTTGCTTGAGGAGTTATGGACCCTTTGTGGCAAACGCTTTGCAGATGACATAGATCTGCGCCCCATGGATCCGTTTTATCGAATCCGGTTTCATGACGGCACACACTTCGATTACAGCGGCGACCCCCAAGCCATGTTGGAAGAAGTGGCCCGCTTCAGCCCCGAGGACATTGACGGCTACCACCGGTTTTTAGAGGACGCGGAGCGTTGCAGGCGCTTGGGCTTTGAAGGTTTAGGCTCTATTGCCTTTGACACTTTAATGGACCTCATTAAGGCCATTCCGTCTTTTGCCCGCATGGGCGCATGGCGCAGCATCTATACGCTGGTAGCCAAGCACCTCAAAAACGACAAGCTTCGAATTGTGATGAGCTTTCACCCCTTGCTGATTGGGGGCAACCCGTTTTCAGTCACATGTGCATATGCCTTGATTAATTCTTTAGAGCGCACTTGGGGTGTGCACTCCGCCATGGGCGGCACGGGCGCCATTGTGAAAGGGCTAGTGAACCTGCTGCAGGAGCGCGGGGTGAATATTCGCCTGAATGCTCCGGTGACCCGAATTGAAGTTCAAAACGGTCGTACCACTGGCGTCACCCTAAGTAATGGCGAATTTATAGCGGCCGACATCGTGGTGTCCAATGCCGACACCGCTTGGACCTACAAGCATTTGGTGGCCCCAGAACACCGGCACCAATGGACTGACCGCAAAATTGACAAGGGTCGCTATTCCATGGGCTTGTTTGTTTGGTACTTTGGTACCAACCGCACCTTCCCTGACATACCGCACCACATGATGGTGCTGGGACCACGCTACAAAGAGTTACTGCGCGATATTTTTAAGCGGCACCATCTGTCTGAAGACTTCAGCCTTTATTTGCACCGCCCTACTGCCACCGACCCTGCTTTGGCGCCTGAGGGATGTGACACGTTTTACGTGCTTTCCCCCGTGCCCCACTTGGATAGCGGCACCGACTGGGCCCTGCATGCTGAAACCTACCGGGCCGCCATTTGTGCGGAGTTAGAGCGCACGGTATTGCCCAATTTGAGTCAGCACATTGTGACTTCTAAGGTCAACACGCCTCAAGACTTTCATGATCGCTTGTGGTCCTTTAAGGGCGCAGGGTTTGGACTGGAGCCCTTGTTGCTTCAGAGCGCATGGTTCAGGCCGCACAACCGCAGTGAGGATGTGCAAGGTTTGTTTATGGTCGGCGCTGGCACCCATCCAGGTGCGGGTGTGCCCGGTGTATTGATGTCAGCCAAAGCGCTTGAAACGGTGGTGCCTCATGTCGACTCCTTCGTCTAGTACCTTGAGTACCTCTGCTACCGAATTGGATTTAGAGTCGTGCGTCGGCATGATGCGCGCAGGCTCGAAAACATTTTTTGCAGCCAGCCGCCTGCTCCCCCAACGCATGAGGGCAGCGTCTGTGGCCTTGTATGCGTTTTGTAGGGTTGCCGACGATTTGGTAGACGGCGCTGAATATTCTCCGACGCAAAGTCTCAAACTGTTGCACCATCGGCTTGACCGGGTGTACCAAGGTCAACCCACCGAAGCCATTGAAGACCAAGCTTTGGCTTTGGTGGTGCAGCAGTACCAGCTGCCCCGTTTGTTACTAGACGGTTTGCTTGAGGGTTTTGCATGGGATGCCGAGGGTCGCCGTTACGACACCCTAGAGCAACTCCACAGCTACGCCGCACGTGTGGCCGGAACAGTGGGCGGCATGATGTGTTGGATCATGGGCATTCGCCACCCCGTGGCCTTGGCCCGGGCTTGCGAATTGGGTGTGGCCATGCAACTGACCAACATTGCCCGCGATGTGGGCGATGACGCCCGCATGGGACGCATCTATCTGCCCTACGCTTGGTTGCAGGAAGCAGGCATTACGCCCCAGGAGTGGCTGCAACAACCTGAGTGCACCCCTGCCCTGCAGTCGGTGGTGAGCCGCTTACTTGACGAAGCTGACCGCTTGTACGAGCAGGCCAGCGCAGGCATTGCCAATTTGCCTAAAGACTGTCGCCCTGCGATTTTGGCGGCACGTTTGATCTATGCCGAAATTGGCCATCAGCTTCGCCGCAATGGGCTGAACTCTGTGGACCACAGGGCCGTGGTGGGCACGCCCACCAAGCTTATGCTGCTCGGCCAATCTCATTTATCTGCCGCTTGGATCAAGCCAGCCGAACACCCTCCCAAGCCCCTAGATGCCATTGCCTATTTAGTAGATGGGTGTGTGGCTCAAGTGGCTTGTGAAACCGCACATGCACCAAGCACTGCGACCAGCTCTAGGTCTGCAGTGGACAAAATTGAATGGATGCTGGTGCTGTTTGAGCGCCTAGCTCACGAACGCCGCGACGCTATGGAAGCGCCTCGGGTTTTGCACTAAAAAGGCTTTTCACCCAAGACAGTGATACGTCTGAGCTTTCTTCTTTCGCTCGAATCAAAGTCGCTTCGAGCATGGAGAGTGCATCTGTTGTCCCAAATAATGATGTCTCCAACAGTCCACTTGTGGGCATAGGTAAATTCAGCCTGCTCGGCATGGTCGAACAAGAAATTTAATATGTCGTTGCTCTCATTTATGGGTAAGCCAATGATGTGATCGGTCATTAAGCGGTTCACGTACAAAGCTTTACGCTTCGTTACCGGATGGGTACGAAATACCGGGTGGGCAAAGTGTTTAACACCTTCCGCAATTTTAGATCCTCGCTTGGTACCGCTTGCTTCGTAGTCGTATACATTGACTGCCATTAACCCCTCAAGTTTGATTTTCAGCTCAGAGGGTAGCGTTTCGTAAGCTTTGTACATATTCGAAAAAATGGTGTCGCCACCCTTTTTAGGAATCTCCATGGCATAAAGCATTGTGGCCATGGCGGGTTTTTCTACATAACATTGGTCTGAGTGAAAATACATCTCACCATCGGGCAAGGCGCCAATTAGTGCTCCATTTTCCTTGATGTTAGATATATACATAACGGAGGGGTGTCTGCCTCCCCCGGTATGTTTATTCAGAACACTGCCAAGCACACCAAACTGCTCACAAAACCTGACTTGATCGTCTTCTTCCAAACGTTGCCCGCGAATTAAAAGGATCAGACCGTCATGCCAGGCCTGTTGAATACGATTGAATTTTTCATGATCCAGTGGCTCTGATAAGTCAACGCCACAAATTTCCATACCCAGCGCAGCGGAAACAGGCCTAATTTGAATATCGGCAACATTTGTATGTTCCATATGTACATCCAAGGCTTTAGTTAAGGAAAAAGAGATGGGTTAGGGTTGAGTTAAAAACCTTTGAGCCCGTCAGTAAGATGGGGGTTACGTGTTTTAGCATTCGTAGCGCTTGGCAGCTTCCATCAAAACGGGAGTACCAATCATTTCATTTAGGCCATCAAAGTCAAGCATCTTTTGTTGCCATGGGGCTGTGCTTTGATGTTTGCGTAAGCTGGCGTAGTAACCTTGAAGTGTGTGAGCGACTGCACGCGCAGTTCCACCAGGAAAGATCACAATACTAAAACCACGCTGCCCCAGTTCATCCACTGTCTGGAGGGGGGACTTACCACCTTCAACCATATTGGCAAGCAGCGGCACCCTATTGGCAAAGCGGGAGCAGGCATCATCCATTTGCTGTGGTGTGCGAAGCGCTTCGATAAATAGAGCATCTACGCCACAGTTCAGGTACTCCTCGGCCCGATCCATAGCTGCGTCCATACCCTCGACGGCAACAGCATCCGTGCGAGCAAGAATTAAAGTGTCAGCGCTATGTCTGGCGTCAAGCGCAGCGCGCAGTTTGCCGCACATCTCACTGGTTGCAACTACAGTTTTACCGTCTAAGTGACCACAGCGTTTAGGGAAAGTCTGATCTTCAATTTGAATCATGGCAGCGCCTAAACGCTCAAATCCACGAACTGTGCGTTGAACGTTAACAACATTACCAAAACCTGTATCAGCATCCACAATCACTGGAATGGCAACTCTATCTGTTATGCGAGCTAGTGTGTCTTCGACCTCAGTAAATGTGGTGAGTCCAACGTCTGAGCGACCAAGACGGGTGTATGCAATTGAAGCTCCCGAAAGATAAATTGCTTCAAAACCCTCCTGCTCAGCAACTAAGGCTGTCATCGCATCGTAAACGCCTGGAGCCAATACAGCGGACTGCTCAGTGAGCCGAGTTTTAAAAGAAGGCATGAGTATTGGCTTTAAGTTGTAAAACAACAATAATCATCACTCAAGTTGTGGGCCGGAACAAATACTTGCCTTTAGGCTTGCCAATAACTTGACCGTTCTCATAGATTTTTTCACCCCTAAGATAGGTGGCTTCAACGCTCGCAGAAAGCTCTAGACCTTCAAAGGGGGTGTAACCCTGAGTGGACGCCGAATCCTTGGCATGTATGGTCCAGGTTTTGGCTGGATTAACTAGAGCAATATCAGCGTCAAAGCCATGAGCAATATCACCCTTGCTATTGAGCCCATAGCGCTGGGCAGGATTCCAACTTAGCACACGAGCCATATGGTTGTAACCCATTCCGCGTTTTGTGCCTTCGCTCACAAGAGAAGGCAGTAGGTATTCGGTGCCACCAAATCCACTCTTGGTCATCCATATATTTCCAAAGTAACGTTTGGCAGATTTCATTTCGTGACGGCAGCATGCGTGGTCACTGACAACCCAGTCCAACTCACCAGCCAGGAGCGCCTCCCATAGAAACTCCACATCCTCGCGCGGGCGAATGGGCGGATTGACCTTAGCCAAAACTGCTGCTTTACTATGAATATCAAGCATCAGGTGACCAATAGTGACTTCGCGCTTGAAATCAATATGTGGAAAGGTTTGAGCCATCATCATCGCGGCCTGAACCGCTTTTCGGGACGACAGGTGAAGAAGATTGATGTTGGGCAAAGCTGTCTCATGAGCTAGGTAGCTAGCGATAAAAACAGCAAGGCCTTCTGAGTGCTGCGGCCTAGAAGCACTATAGGCTGCCAAACCGCTTAACGATTTATCTTTTTGAACTAGCTCCGTGTATGCCGTCATGACTTCAGCAGTCTCGCAGTGCAAGGACAGTGAAATTTGCTTAGCACGATCTGGAAACCTCTCTCTCGCTGCCTGAATGCCACGCATGATGAACTCGAAGTGAGCGAAATCGTACCGCTCGTCCTCACCGATCATCAAGAAGTCTTTTTGCGAGTTTGAGGCTCCATGCAGGCCGTGCGAGCCATAGAACATGAAGATCTTAAAACTGGATACACCGTGCTTTTCAATGAGTTCAGGAATTTCCCGAATGTGCTCACGGTCCATTGGCGCCAGATGAAAACCATAGTCAACGTGAAATCTACCGCGAGCGATTTTGAGTACTTCAGGATAAAACTTTTTGTAAGGTCCGCCCTTATTCAGGTAGTACTGCCCCGTTCGGAAATAATTAAGACTCGAAGTGACACCCCCCATAGCCGCGGCTTTACTTTCGGAGATTGCATCTTCATACAGAGGAGAGTAGATACCACTGTGCATATGCGCATCCACTACTCCCGGAAAGGCTAAGGCTCCTTTAGCGTCATCCACTCGCTTAGCTCTACTCACATCAATACCCGGTGCTATCAACGCAAACTTGCCCTCATTGATAGCGATATCGCTATCGTGAACGACATTGCCATGAGGACGAACTAGGCGAACATTCTTAATAAGCAAGTCAAATTCGGGTTGATTCATAAAAGTGCCAGCTTTATTCAGTCAATGTTGATGCGATTAGCCTTGATAACAGGGGCCCACTTTCGATTTTCAGCTTGAATAAAGCCCACGTAGTCTGCACCAACCAAAGGTAGAGGAGTCATCCCCAACTCGATAAGTCGAGATTGAATCTCGGGAATATTGACAATGGCTTGTACTTCCCGTTGGAGCCGCAGTGTGATATCAATCGGCAAACGCGCCGGTGCCGAAATACCGAACCACGCCCCACCCGTGACACCAGGCAAGATTTCATTAAGTGTTGGAACATCTGGAAAGGAGGTACTTCGTTTTTCGCCGCTGACCGACAACAGTCGCATCTTGCCCCCCCTTACGTAACCTGTGGCAGTAACTAAGCTTTCAAACATGCCATCCAATTGACCACCAAGCAAATCGTTAATAGCTGGGGCTGAACCCTTGTAGGGCACATGGACCATGTCAATACCTGCCGCCAACTTGAGCAACTCCCCCGTAAGAAAACCTGAACTACCTACCCCGGCCGAGGCGTAGTTGAAAGCCCCCGGCTTTGAGCGCGCTATAGCTATGAAATCAAGCATTGTTTTGGCGGGGTGATCGCTACGCACAACAAATCCATTAGCGAAGGTTCCCAGCAAGGAGATATGGGTAAAGTCCTTGACGGGTTCATAAGGCATTGTGCTTCGCATCAATGGGCCAGGAGCAATAGCTGGATTGGCAGCGACAACCAAGGTATAGCCATCTGGGGCCGCTTTTGCAACGCTATCTGTACCCAAAAGCGAACCTACGCCGGGCCGGTTTTCGACCACTACGGCAACATTAAGAGCCTCCGCAAGGCGCTGACTGAACATGCGGGCAATGACATCTGTAGAGCCGCCAGCTGGAAATGGCACTACAAGCCTAATTGGACGAACTGGATAAGCCTGAGCAAGAGCGAGCTTGGAATATGTAAACACATTACCAACTAGCGCAAACGACAAGCCATTTAGTACTTTACGACGTGTAAACTTGTTCAACATGAAAGCCCTCCCTCAAGTTTTAATTGTAGGTGCCGGTCCAGTGGGCCTTACTGCCGCTCTGGTTTTGGCGGATTCTGGTGTCAAGGTTCAAGTGCTTGAGGCATCCAGCGGCATAGAAGAAGACCTTCGCGCCTCTACATTCCACCCGCCGACCTTGGATATGCTCGATGCTTGGGGCATTACCAGTACCTTGCTGGCACAAGGTTTGTTGTGTCCACATTGGCAGGTCCGCCTTCACCCTGCTGGAGAGTTTGCACGTTTCGACCTGTCTGTACTGGCTGACATCACCGCACACCCCTACAGACTCCAATGCGAGCAGTTCAAGCTTTCTCGTGCATTGTTGGCTCGACTGAAAGACTTTCCTCATGCGCATGTGCGCTTTGGCACATCTGTGGAAAAAGTCTCTCAGAACGATAGCAGTGTTCAATTGCATGTGACCCATGAAGACGGCTCTGAAAACTTGCGCGGTGGGTGGTTGATCGGAGCAGACGGTGCACACAGCATTGTGCGCAAAGCGCTCGGAGTTGGCTTTGAAGGTCAGACTTACCCCGAAACTACGATTTTGGCTACTACCAACTTTGCTTTTGAAGAGCACTTGCCAGGGTTGTCTAATGTGTCTTATTGCTGGCATATGGATGGAGGTAACTTCAGTCTGCTTAAGGTTCCTGAACGTTGGAGGGTCTCTATCTACCCTGATGCGAACAAGCCCATTGAAGAATCTTTGACCCCTGAAGCCATTGAAGAGTCTCTCCAAGCTATCGTTCCGCATGAGAAACCATACCAGGTGATGGAAGTAAGACCCTACCGCGTACATCAGCGTATAGCCTCGTCTTACGGAATTGGTCGAATCTGGTTGGCCGGAGACGCCGCCCATTTGAATAGCCCAGCCGGAGGTATGGGAATGAACGGCGGCGTGCATGACGCGCTTAACTTGGCCAAAAAACTGGTGAGAGTTTTGAGGGGCGAGCCCAGCGAGCTGTTGGCTCAATACGAACTTCAGCGCCGGCCTGTAGCACTTGAACAAATTCTCAAGCAATCCGACGCCAACCGAGCTCGCATGCGTGAGCGTGACCCCACTCTGCGCCGCCAGGCCTTGCAGAAACTTCAGGTTATTGCTGATGACCCTGTTGCCCATAGGCAGCACCTGCTTCGCACATCGATGATCGAAGGACTGAGACTCAGCGGCCAGATTCAATAGCCCAACTATCAACGGCAACTTCCAATCTCGCTTCGCCACTGAGCTTTCGGATCAAGCATAGCTTTTAATATATGGTGGTGACTGGTTTGAACCGCAGTTGCACAGCGCATAGCCCAGGCTAGACAAAGATTTGACGAAAGAATCGGCACTGAGGAGTAACGCTGGGCAATAACTCGCAACGTTGGCATACCCGTGCCGCTAAGCAACACCGCATCGCACAAGCTGGTATCAATCTGGTCAAAAATCTCTAACACGCTCCTAGACCTCAGACCATAAATATTGCGAGTGTCCAGCAGTTCTTGAGGCAGGGTCAAAATAGGCCCCAGATCAAAACCGCAGGCGCGCCAGTAGGCCTGGCCAGCTGCTGAAAGCCAATCAGGATAGGGCGATAGCAAGGCTATACGTCGTGCGCCCAGGGTCTGGAGAGCAAGTTTGATGGCTTGAGCAGCCCCAATTACTGGATAGCCACGTGCTGAAGTTAAGTTACCAAGCCGAAGCTGATCCTCCTCTAGGCCCACGAGATAGCTTGATCCAGTGCAAGCAAAGCCAGCCACCTGAACTGGAGCCACATCAAATTGATCTAAGGTTTGGCTTAGCTTGTCAAAGTAATCGATCAGCCGAGCCCGAGAGTCCTGAAGCAGACTCGTCATTCGTGCCGTTAACAAGCTGTTGCCTTGAGACAGCAATGCTTGCATTTCTGGCTCGACTGTTGGATTGGCTTGGGGCACAGCGACCGCTAAGACTGGACCGTATTCGAGACTGCAGCTGAGATCAGCCATAAGGAATTTATTTCAAGTTTCGCTGTTTGAGGCTTGCAAGCAAACCTCCCTTGAGCGCCATTTGCAGAAGAAAGTCAGGAACAGGTTCGCAATTAAGGCGCTTTCCAGACAATAAAACAACCGAAGATCGATCCACATCTAGCAAAAGGTGCTTCTCATTTTTTAACGAATCGGCACTTGTACAAGTCAGCAAAATCAGACCTAAGTTAAATGCATTACGAAAAAAAAGACCGCCATAGCTAGGAGCAATGACAGCAGCCACACCTAGATGAACTAGGGCACCTGCTGCCTGCTCCCGGGAAGATCCAATGCCGAAATTACGACCCGCCACTATCACATCCCCTGGTCTTACAAGTGAGGCGAAGTGAGGAACTAAGCTTTCTAAGCAGTGATTTGCAACCACATCAATTCCATACTGCATCCATGCTCCGGGAGCTAACGCATCGGTATTCACCTCGTCACCCAAATGCCAGATTTTGTGCGGGGCACCGGCGTAAATACTCTTAGGTTCTACTGCGTTCAAATCATGACCTCCCTCGGGTCAGTAATGCAACCCCGAAGCGCTGAAGCAGCAACGGTGTATGGGGAACCAAGAAACACTTCAGTGCTAAGTGGGCCCATGCGGCCTTGAAAATTACGAGCAGTGCTAGAAATAACGGTTTGGTTTTCTTCAAAGTTTTGCCCATAGCCAGCACATGCTCCGCAGCTGCTCGGTAAGATTTTGGCACCCGCATCGATCAAAGTCTGAAGCGTTCCTTCTGACGCAGCAACCGCCTGATCCTTCAAGCTTGCTGGGGCGATTAACATCTGAACTCCAGGGGCTACTTTGCGACCCCTCAAGACCTGGGCAGCAAAACGTAAGTCTTCTAGCTTAGCCCCAGTACAAGCGCCAATATAGGCAACATCAATAGATGTATTTGCAAACTCGACCAACGGCACACCATGAGCAGGGCTATGGGGAGCAGCCAGCTGTGGCCCCAACACGTCAGCGTCAAAATCGTATTGTTGTGAGCTACTGTAAAGATCGGATTGCAAATTCTCGATCCCATTAGGCAATACAGCCCCGTTAAGGCCAAGCCATTCAATGGTGGCAGCATCTGGCGCTACCAATCCAGTCTGCGCACCCAGCTCTGCGCTCATATTACAAAGCGTCATACGCTCCTGCATCGAGAGCTCCCTCACGGCGCTACCAGCAAACTCGACTGCCTCGTAATTTGCACCATTGATGCCAAAACGGGCAATCATGAACAACATCATGTCCTTGGCGCAAACGCCCCTAGCCAGCCGGCCAGACCAGTTCATAGTGATAGTCCTCGGTACCCGGAGCCAAATTTCGCCGGTAACGACAACTCCAAGCATCTCAGTGCTGCCTATCCCAAACATATAGGCGCCAAAGGCTCCACCGGTAGTCGAATGAGAATCACCCCCAACGCAGAACATACCCGGAGAAATATGTCCGTTCTCAGGAACCACCACATGACAGATGCCCTGGCTGTCGTAGACATTTGGAAGCGACTGCTCGCGTGCCCAGTCTCGCGCAATGTTCACAATCTTGCGAGATTCAGGATTACGCTCTGGCACATAGTGGTCCATAACCAAGACAACGCGTGACTTATCCCAAATTTGTGCCCCCAGCTCCTCAAGCATCGGCTTGAGACGGCGCGGGCCCGATGAGTCATGGAACATGGCGAGGTCGACTTTGCAAATCACAATTTCGCCCACATCTACGGTATTACGGCCAGCAGCTCTGGCAATAATTTTTTGAGCAAGAGACTGCAGTTGACTCATTCGGGTCTGGCTCCAGAAAATTTCACAACCTTAGACCAACGGACAATTTCAGCCAAAACAAAGCGAGAGAACTCATCTGGAGTATTTCCAACAGGTGTATAGCCTTCCACTTCAAGTCTTCGCCTTACTTCGGACTGCGACAAGGCATGACGTGCAGCATCTGAGAGCCTGCGAGCCAATACAACATCCATTCGAGCTGGAGCAAAAAGACCAAACCAAGCACTTGATTCGAATCCCGGCAACACTTCGTTGATAGCGGGCACGTCTGGAAACGCCGTCAGCCTCTTAGAGCTCGTTACACCAAGGGCTCGAAGTTTTCCATTCTTTATATGAGCTGATGCGTTACCGATTGCGGCAAACATCAATTCAACCTGTCCCGCTAAAACGTCTTGTAAAGCTGGTGCGGTTCCCCGATAAGGAATATTGACGATGAACGCACCCGACTGCATCTTGAAGGCGTCACCTGCCAGATGCAATGACGACCCTATGGCGCCTATTGCAAAATTAAGCTGACCGGGCTTACTTCTGGCCAACGAGATCAAATCATGCACGTTTTTAACAGGTAACGATGGATGTGCAACCAGAATGGACGGGGAAGTGGCCACAAGAGTCAGTGGGGTAAAGTCTTTTACAGGATCAAAAGTAAGGGATGGGTAAAGCGACGCATTTATGGCGTGACTTGTAAAACTCATTAGCAGTGTGTTGCCATCAGCCGCAGCCTTAGCTACGGCGTCAGCAGCAATGTTGCCGCCAGCACCCGGCCTGTTTTCCACAATCACCGATCGACCGAGATGCCGACCAAACTCCAAGGCTAGTGTTCGAGCAATAGTGTCGGTAGAACCACCTGCTGGTGCGCCAACAAGTATTCGAATTGGTGTTGTGTCCTGTGCGTTTACAACCGAAACAAAAGATATGAAAGAAAGCACTGCAAGCGCAATAAGTCGGCACATTTTGAAACTCACTACCAAAACAGAATTTTTTTCACAGCGAAAAAGCGAAACATAATTAAAAGGGATTTAATGCATCATCGCACCGCCATCCACATTGATGGTCTGGCCAGTTATATAACTACTTGCATCCGACAATAGAAAGAGCAACACTCCCACCAAATCCTCAGGTATTTGTGTGCGCTTTAATGCTTTGCGACTATTTAACTCTTGCATTTTTACAACGTAAGCTGGATTACTAAATTCGATTTGCCGTTCACTTGCAGTGAATCCGGGCGTGATGGCATTAACCGTAATGTTGTCATCACCCACTTCACGTGAGAGCGCACGAGTAAAACCAACGACGCCTGCCTTTGATGTTGTGTAATGCAGTCTATTGGGCGTGCCATCCCAAATGCGGTTGGATGAAATATTGATAATTCGTCCACCCCCCATTTTTTTCATGTGTGGATAGACGGCCCTGCTGCACAAAAATAGGCTGCGTAAATTAACCTCCATCACGCGATCCCAGTCTGACTGCTCTATTTCATACCATGGACCTCGGGGAAGTGTGCTCATGAGCGCAGCGTTGTTCACAAGACCGTGAACAGAACCAAAATGCTTGATGACGGCACTGACCATGTTGATAACTGAGTCCGGATTAGAAACATCGCAACCCAAACCTAGTGCACTTTGTCCTCTTGCGTTCAAGTCTGATGCCAGCTGTTGAGCGAGAAATTCATTTTGGTCTGCAATCACTGGTTTTGCGCCGCAAGAAGCCAGCGCCTCACAATAGACCCGCCCAATTCCAGACGCACCACCCGTAACTATGACCACCTTTTCAGATAAGTCAAAAAGTTTATGCGCCATACTTAAAATCAATCCGGCTTGATGCCAACGTCTCGAATGATTTTGCCAAATCTGACAAAGTCTTTTTCAATCAAAGTACTAAACTGCTCTGGAGTTCCCGGCATCACATCAAAGAACTGACCCTGTAGACGACTCTTGACATCTTGCTGCGACAATAATGTATTGATATCTTGATTAATTTTTATAATGATTTCGCGAGGTGTTTTGGCAGGTGCAAGCAAACCAAACCAAACATCAAAGTTATAACCTGCCAAACCCGCCTCTGCAACAGTTGGAAGCTCTGGTACTAAGTCGCTGCGCTTGGCACCTGCAACTGCAAACCCCTTCAATCGACCAGTTTTAATATGTGGATTCATATTGGCAACTGTTGTAAATAAGACCTGAACAACACCCGCAACCGCATCGGGTATTGCAGCCCCGCACCCCTTGTAAGGAACATGCTGCATCTGAACACCAGCCATAGAGTTAAACAACTCTCCGGCAATATGCTGCGGAGATCCGCCGCCACATGAAATATAGTTAAGAGTACCTGGCTTGGCTTTTGCCAAAGCAATAAGCTCACGAATAGAATTCGCAGGAACACCCGCATTTACCCCAATCATAATTGGGGATGATGCCACTGTTCCAATAGGAGCAAAGTCCTTTAAGGGATCCCATGGGGTTTTATCAAATAATGAGGGATTGATAGAAAGGTTACTGGGCATCATAACCAGGGTATACCCATCAGGAGCAGACCTGGCAACCTGATCTGCCCCGATATTACCCCCCGCACCTCCTCTATTTTCGACGACAACGGGCTGCCCCCACATATCAGAAAACTTTTGCGCCAAGAACCGGGCCATTATGTCCGTACCGCCCCCAGCTGGATATGGAACCACTATTTTCACGGGCCTTACTGGCCACGTCTGAGCCCATGCGAAGGAATGGCTGCCAAGTATTAGTACCGCTACAGCTGATACAAGGTTAATCACAAACCGATTCAATAAACTGTATTTATTCATAATTCTCACCTAATTAAAGTTTTCCATTTTTATGATTATTTTGCAAATCATTAAATAGGGGTAAACACTTGGTGAATTAGCAAATGTGTGTGGCTAGGGTAATACCTGTTGTTGCACTTGTTCCTAGCCCTTAGCATTCAAAGCTGTGTAATGCACAAGAACTCATACGCTGCTTGAGAAACTCGAACAGTGAATTCAAACCTAAAATTTGAATCAATCAACTTAGGATCGGCCTATTTCGTCTGTGTTTCGCAACATTCAAACAAGTCACTCAGCTTATCCATTTGCCTAAAAGAAACTACCGCTACTACGACTTCATTGTGGCCGCCTTTGTGACGGTCCTGCTCTGCTCCAACTTGATTGGCGCGGGTAAAGTAGCTCAGGTGGACTTGCCTTTCGTGGGCAACGTGGTGTTTGGAGCGGGGATTCTCTTTTTCCCGATTGCTTATTTTTTTGGCGACATCTTGACCGAGGTCTACGGCTACGCGCATGACCGCAGAGCCGTTTGGTGTGGCTTTGGCGCCTTGTTATTTGCGGCCATCATGGCCAGTGTGGTGGTGTCTCTCACCCCTGCTCCAGGCGAATACAACTCGTCTCTTCAAAATGGCTTAGAAATGGTGTTTGGCAACACCTGGCGAATTGTGGCGGGCTCCATCACCGCCTTCTGGATGGGCAGCTTTGTCAATGCCTATGTATTGGCCAAGCTCAAGGTGTGGACTCAGGGTCGACAACTGTGGTTGCGCACCATCGGCTCCACCGCCGCTGGAGAGTTGGTGGACTCAAGCTTGTTTTATGTGATTGCTTTTGCAGGCATTTGGCCCCTAGAGCAAGTGGTGACGGTAGCCCTGGTGCAGTATGTGCTCAAGACCTCTTGGGAGGTGCTGGCCACTCCCTTAACTTACGTGGTCGTGGGCTACCTTAAACGTCAAGAACAAGAAGACTACTACGACACCCACACCAACTTCTCGCCCTTTAAAACGACACTTTAAGGCAACCCTCTAAAGCGCAGACTCCAAAAATTGGGTCACTTCAAGCAGAGCCTCTTGGGGGCGCTCTTCTTGCATCAAATGACCCTGCTTGGGCAGTACTACGGTTTTGTATTGGGGCACCACCAGCTCATAGCTCTTGGCGTTGTCGCTGGGAATCATTTGATCTGTTTGGCCCCATAAAAGCAGTGTGGGTGCGGTGATGCGCTTCAAACGGTCAGCCGGGTCTGTGTTGATAGTTTGATTAGCCCGATCGATGATGGCTTGCCGAACACCTGGGGCCCTGAGCATGTCAAAGTAGCGGTTGAGCAAATCTTCTTGCAGCTCTTGGGCATCAAAAAAAGCCGGTTCAATGGACTTTTTGACCATGAACTTTGGTAAGCAGTATTTGATGGCGCTCATGAATGAAGGCATAGCGTAGGGTTTGGAGCCAAAATCTTCTGGCTTGGAATAGCCGTCGGGGGCCATTAACACCAATCTCTTGACCCGCTTAGGGTAGGCCGCCGCAAAGTTCCAAGCGATTTTTCCGCCCATGGAATGGCCCAACAACGAAAACTCGGTGAGATCCAAATGGTCTGCAAAATGGGCTATAGCTTGAACGTCATCAAGGTCGGCGTATTTTTGGTCGGGGCTTGGGCCCGTTAAGCCAAACCCAGGCAAATCGAGGCGGATGACTCTGTACCTGCTTTCTAGCGACTGGGCCCAAACGTCCCAGGTTTGAAGGCTGGAGCCAAAACCGTGCAACAGCAACAGCACGGGGGCATCTCTAGGGCCGGTGTCTTGATAGTGGATGCGCAAACTACTTACCACCACAAAATGGCTGTTGGGTGTGGCGTACTTATTCTCGAGAACTTTTCTGTCCAAGTCGGGCGTCCAAAGCCCAGCCACAGTGCCGGCCAACACAAGCGCCAAGACACTCATAGAAGTGAAAATCAAAGCATGCCCTTCAGATATTGGTGCACTTAAGACCGGCGCGGCATTCTAAAAGGCAGCATGGCCTGCACCACCGGTGAAACTAGCCGCCCCGTGTGCAGCGTTTCATGAAAACTTACCACGGGCTCACCCAACAAGCGACTTTGAATAACGGAGCGCTGGTAAAAAGGCGCATCTTCCAATTGGTGTTGCACCTTGACGGGGCCTTCTGAACGCATGCGACGTGCCATGCCCCAAGCGGTTCTGGGCAAGGTTTGCCTGGGAGGCGCGTCGAACGAGCGCACCTGCCCATCTGGACAAAACTTTAATGCCAGCAAATGGTCAGTGCCTTGATGAGGTTGCACGTCGTACAACACGGCCACGCTGCCGTCTTGCAGCACACTGCGTGACCAGTCCCACTCTTTAAAGGGCAGGTCTATAGGCTCTATCCCTTCATTGGAGTCCAAATACCCTTGACCCGACCAAGACTGCTGAGGCTGCTGCAACTGCACTTCAACCCGAGCATGGGGCGCAATAGGTCCCCAGTGGTGGCGGGCTGCGGCATCTAAGGGTGTGCTGAAGTCAAACAACTGTGTGGGTAAAACGCTGACGCGCCCCTTGATGGGCCTGGGCCAAGGTACAGCTGTTTCGTTGATATGAATATGCAGCGCTTGCCCATCCCACTCCAAGTGGCTGGGCCCAATTACAAAACGATCTGCCGTACGGTGGGAGTGCGAAGCCCCTCGTTCGGTCATCGCCCAACGGGGGGCTGCTTTGCTGTACAGCGCCACATTCAAACAGCAATAGTGTTCAGGATCGACCACTTGGGGTGGCCTGGTGCTGCGGCGCGCCCACGCGTAATAGGGAGAAAACACACTGCCCACAAAGGCAATGATGGTCAGGCCCCATTGGCCGTCATCACTCAGGGCGTCGAGGTACCACCATAAGTAGCCGCCGGGTGGAACCGCTTGGTCGAATTGCGGTCGGCCACCAGGGCCTCGGCCGCCATGCGTCCCGAGAGCGCGGCCATCGGCACGCCCGGCCCCGGATGAATGCTCCCTCCCGCCAGGTAGAGCCCCTTCAGGGCGCTGCGCGCTAAGGGACGCGCAAAGGCCGCCATCCAACTGTGGGTGGCTTGGCCATACAGCGCGCCGCCCGTGGCCGGAAACAACTTGTGAAATTGTGCTGGTGTGGTGCATACCGTGTCTTGCGGGCTGAACTGCAGCTTGAGGCCACAGCGTTGAAGTAAGGAAAGACTCTGCTGTTGACATGCTTGTATCGCCTCATGACTTAAGGTGGGGGTGTCGCCCACAGCGGGCGCATTGACCAAACACAGCAAACGCTCTGGACCTTGGGGCACCGAATGGGCGCCACGGTCTTGGGCACAGATGTACACCGTGGGTTTTCTGGGCAACTGGTGGGCTTTGCAAATGTCGCCAAATTCGCTGGAGTAATGGTAACTTTGCTGAAAAAAGACGTTGTGCCGGTCCAGTTCAAAGCCCTCGGTGGGGATGAAGCTGGACCAAGTGATGGCAGACAACGAGCGCTCGGGCGCTTGGGCAGACACTGCCGCAATGGCCTCGGTACCAAGAAGGCCCTGACGCAGCGCCGCTGCATCGCCATTGAACACCACATGCTCGGTGGCCAAACGGCGACTGGTATCAGGCGAATGCGCTAAGGTGGAGCCCACGTGCACAGCAACCACCTTGCCGCCTTGCACCTCAATGCGCTCGCAGCGGGTGTTGAAACAAAACTCCACTCCTTTGGCCAGCGCATGGTCCATTAAGTTTCGGGCAATGGCATGCATGCCCCCTTTGACTGACCACACCCCGTCCCTTTCGACTTGGGCAATCAACATCAAGGTGGCAGGTGCCTCCCAGGGCGATGAGCCGCAATAGGTGGCGTATCGGGCAAACAACTGGCGCAGTTTGGGGTCGGCAAACTGCTTGCCTAAGCTGTCCCACAAACTTTTAAACAAGCCGATTTTTCTGAGCACGCCCAAGCCTTTAAAGCCCAGAGACCGGGTCAGGTTGAAGGTGCTGGGTTCGGCGCTGCCCATGTAAGCATGTTCAAGTGTGTCGAACAACTCTCGAATCAACACAGCAAACTGCTCATAGCGCTGGGCTTCTGCTGCACCTGCAAATTCAGAAACGGCATGCACCGTGCGCTTATGGTCCGCAAACAAGTCGAGCTGGGAGCCGTCTTCCCAAGCGTGGCGGGCAATCACATCCAAGCGGTGCAGCTCAAGTTCGGCTGACAAGTTCAAGCCCACTTGGGCATAAATGTCTTCAAAAATATGCCTCATGGTGAACACCGTAGGCCCGCTGTCAATGGCCGCACCCTGAACGTGAAGCTGCCTAATCTTGCCCCCAGGGGTTTCGGCCGCTTCGATCACCGTGACCTTAAAACCCGCATCGGACAGCAACAGTGCGCTGACCAAGCCGGCCATGCCTGCGCCCACCACCACCACGTGTTCATCAGTCATGAGAGGTTGGAGCGGCACTGAAAGCAAATTGACGTTGCTGCCACTGGCCATGAAGTTCTAAAACACGCATGCGTGTGAACATGGACTCAGAAAAAAAGGAATGACGGTGCGCGGCCTCAATGGCGCGCTGGTGTGCGCCACGCCTTGCATAGAGGTGCATGGCCTCCCAGTTGCGCCAGACGCTGAAGGTGCATTGCCGCACCAAGGGTGCCTCGCCTAAACCCATGGCCAATTCGCAACCATCGGCTTGCGGCAATTGCTCTTGAGCCGCCGGGGCGTACTTCCAAAAGGCCATCGCACTGGCGGGGCGAATGCTGGCACGGGTTAAAGCGGCAAACAAGTTGGGGGTTTCAGGCGCCTCCAATGCATAAGCACCTTCTAGGCAGGCCTCTGGGGTCGTGACCCAGGGCATGGCATCCCATTCGCCACGAGAGCTTTGCACCGACATGAGGGCCTCGCAGCAGCTGTGTGCATGCTCACGGTAAGCGCACACCAACTCGCTGTTTAAAAAATCGCGGGCGTGGCTTAAGTTGTCGAGTACCGCAACAAGCCCTTGATGACTGGAACTGGGCCTGAGACTGAACCCCCCCTCGTGCCCACTGCCCATGACTTTGGCAAACACCATTCCGGGCTGGCCTTTAAGGGCGCTAGGGCCTTTGACCAATCGGCTCCAACCCCAAGCACGATGCTGCAGTTTAAAGTCCACCAAAACAGCCACGACCACCCCTTGCACAGGAGTGGCGGGCGTTTCGCTAGAGGGCAAGGCTCAACTCATTTTTTGGCAACAACATCTCGTGTGGCCGCAGACTTTAAAAGCTCAGGAAAGTCCTTAGCCATTTGGGCGCCATTTAAAGGTTTATAAGCGCCTTGGTGACAGGTACCGCAATTGATTTTGGCGGTATCGCCCAATGGCCCCAAACGCTCTGCAGGGAATGTAGGCTGCAAGGGCTCCATGTACTCGTTGTTCAGGTCGCGCGCCATACGAATGCCATGCCAAGCCTTAGCCCTTTGTGGCGGACTGCCCTCCCAGCTCGAGAAAGAGTTGGTGTTGTGGCAATACGTACAGTTCACACCCAATGATGAGGACATGTGGGTCATAAGGCTGTAGGTCCACTCGGTTTGCTTGATGGAGTGGCGGTTGCCGTTAGGCAATGCTGTGGTGCCAGACACCCGAATGTCCAAGTCGCCGAGCAAAAATGGTGTGAAGGGGTCAGACGGCAATGAGGCCAGCTTGACACTTTCTGCAGCCAAGTTTTGGCCAGCACGCTCGCCAATAAAGTCGGCACCGCGGTGTTGGTCCGGCTCTTTGAACCAAACTTGCGCAGGTACAGGCTGACCGCGGTGACAGCTGTAGCACGTGACACCTGTTTGGGCCACGTGAGGCTGCCAGTCGGCGTTGATGTGCTGCGTCATTTGAATCATGCGCCGCGCCACCACCTTGGTGTACTTGCTGTCTTCTGCAAAGTTGGCCGGGTTGTGGCAGTAAGTGCAGCCTTCGTTGGGCGATACCCAGCTGGTGATGGCCACCATGTGGCGTGCAAACTGCCCAACGCTCAAGTCGCCTAAGACCTGAACATTTTTATAGACCTTGCCTGCCAAAGGCCCATCGCCAGAGGCTTGCGGTAAGGAGACCGGTGCGGTGTGAATGTCTTGGCTCGCCTCTACCGTGCGAGGGTTGTACACCTGCACCATGCCAGTTCCCCGGTAGCCGTGTTGCACGGACTCTATGGGGGGTCGTTCGCAACCTGACAACAGCATGACAGCAGAGACGGCCAAAACAGCCAGCACGCCACTAGAGGCCTTTAAGCCTTGAAAAGGTTTCATGGTTTCACTCCAGTCATCAGGGCAGGATCCACTACAGCAGGAAATACAGCGGGGTAAGCGGGCGCCACGCCATGCTTGACAGCCCACAGGTACCAGTTGTCCACCACCGTGCCGGTGAGCAGAATGCCAATGCCACCTGTTAGGGGACACAGAACCGCGAACCACCATGCCCAGCGGTGAATGGATTCCATCGTGGCGTTAAAGCCCATGGTCCACCGCCAAAACAATGCCGCACGCTCAGAAGCGGTACCACGGTCGACAATTTGTTCAATTTCACGCTCTCCACCATATTTGGTGACCGCCAAAATCGTAGCGCCATGCATGGCAAACAGCAAAACAGAGCCGTACAAAAACACAATAGACAAAGCATGAAAGGGGTTGTAGAACAGGTTGCCATAGCGCAATGAGAACGCTGCAGTCCAATCCAGATGCGGGAAGATGCCGTAAGGAACCGCCTCAGACCAAGATCCCATCAAGATGGGGCGGAACAGACCCAACACCATCATGAGCCAGATGGCGGCAGCAAAGGCCCAAGCCACATGCGTGCCCATACCCAATTCGGTGGCTCTGCGGTACACACGAGCCCACCACAGCAACACCGAGGCCATAAAGAAGAATCCTGTGAGCAGGAACCACCCCCCTTGGTTCATGGGCGGAATGCCCAAGCCGTAGGCTGGTGCGGGCGGCTCTAGTGCCAGCCAGAACAACTGTCGCACAAATTGAATCGGGTTCCAGTCGACCGAGGCCAACATGTTCATGCCAATGATCGTGAAGGCAAATACACCACAGATCAGTGAGGCCAAGCCCAAGCCCCCTAAGTAAATGGGACCCAACTGCGCATTACCCAGACGTCCGAACAAATGGATTAAGAAGGGCTGTCCGCTTCGGGGACTGTTGCCATGCCCAAGTTCTACGCCATGCTGCACAGGGCCGGTAGCCTGCACAACGGTGAAGATGTTTTGATATTCAGCCATGTGAGTCTCCTGTCTTATTTCCAAATGGGCATGTTGAGCCACCAGCTCCACCATTCAGGCCAACCACGGGTCCAGAACGGTCCGCTGATAACGATGCACAAGGCACTAAACAAAACGGCTGCTAAGGCTAAGAACAAACCCAACCGGTGAATGCCCAAGGTGCCTACGGAGTAGCCGATGATGTCTCGGAAAAAGGTGTCTTCGTGCTCTGGGGTTCTGACGGTGTGACCTGGTGCCGGGTTGGTGGAAGACAACACCAAGGCACCGTGTAAGGACAGAGCTAAGGTGGTGGTGAAGAAAAAGGTCACCGCCAGCATATGGGCGGGGTTGTAATGAAAGTGCAGGTATTGGTAGCCTACGTTGGACACCCAATCTAAGTGACTGAAAATGCCGTATGGGAAACCATGCCCCCAAGCGCCCATGAGCACAGGGCGCACCACCACTAAGGTGACGTAACCCAATATAGCCACAGCGAACGCTGCGGGCACATGAAAACCCATACCCAATTTGCGGCAGATTTCAACCTCTCGGAGCATCCACGACACAAAGGCGCCGATGGCACACACCGTGATGAGCTGCCACAGCCCGCCTTCCATAAGGGGGGCGAAGCGTAAGCCGTACGACAAGTCGGGCGGCGCAATACTGATTTGCCACAGATTCCAAGTAGGCCCCTGTGAGGCGCCCCACAAAATCATGGCGGTTCCTAAGAACGAGAAAAATAAAGTGGTGACGCCGAAAAACCCGACGTAAAAAGGGCCGACCCAAAAATCAAAAAGGTCACCGCCTAACAACGTGCCCCCTCGCACTCTGTACTTCTTTTCAAAATTTAGCATGGCCATGTTGGCACCCTCCAGCTGCTTGCTGTGAAACGAATAGAGATGAAATTCAAAAAGAGGCAAACAGCTTCATGGCGTGAACCAATCCCCTGTTTGCCTAGCTTCATCAATGCCTT
>CAMAWQ010000003.1 GCA_945862005.1 Hylemonella gracilis
ATCCGACCGCAGGCCGCCTACGCTGACCTGGTGTTGTCTTTGCATCCGATCCATCCGCGTCTGCTGGAGGAAGCCGACGGAAAGCGTCCATTGCGTTTCAAATTGCTGGCGAGCTCCCGAAATGGACTCAATGAACTGTCGTTGACGCGCGTTTTGGTGGGTGTGTGCGGCCTGCACGTCGATATGGCCACGTCCAACGACGCTTCGGAGGTGGAGCTTACGATAGAGGGGGAGACCTCGGCTGAAGATGTGGCTTTGGCTGCGCAGATGCTGTGCCCCCGGGCGCTGGAATTCCTGGATATCAGACCGAACTGGGCGGACGGCGTCTTGGGCCTGATGCAATTGATCACTTTGTCGCATATTAATCAGGCATTGACAAAGCGCTTTCTATGAAGATATTTTCAAAAGACCGATTCAGCAGGTTGCCTGACGCCATATTGTTCGATACGGACAATACGCTCTATCCCTATGCGCCAGCGCATGCCGCAGCTCAGGCAGCTGTCCGGGCCAAAGTTGTCACCACGTTCTCGATCAAGCCGGAGGACTTTGACAAGGCGTTCGATGAGGCCCGCAAGCAGGTCAAGACGCGGCTCAAGCACACAGCCTCTTCGCATAGTCGTTTGTTATATCTGCAGCGGATGCTGGAGATCATGGGGCTGGGCTCGCAGGTTCTTTGGGCGCTGGATTTCGAGCAGACATACTGGCGCACGTTTCTCAGCAATGCGATCCTGTTTGAGGGTGTGAAGGAGTTGTTGGATGATGTCCGGCGACTGGGCATCCCGACTGCAATCGTCACCGACCTGACTGCCCAGATCCAGTTCCGTAAGGTGGTCTACTTTGGCCTGGATCATTATTTTGACTACATCATCACCAGCGAGGAGGCGGGGTATGACAAGCCGCACAAAGCTCCATTCCAACTTGCGCTGGAGAAAATGAGGCCAAAGGGTGATTGCATCTGGATGATCGGGGACAACCCCGTCAACGATATAAGAGGGGCGAGGGAACAGATGAACGCCTCGACAATCCAGAAAATCCACGAAGATACGCCGCTTGGGACCGAGGCCAATGCGCCTGATGCGGCCTTTACCGAATACTCTCAATTGCGGCGCTTCTTGACGGAGCTGTGCGCGAAGCGCCGGTAAGTTGGTCATGTCGATCAAAAGCGACCTTATCCGCTTCTGCCAGTCGCTCGGACGGGATCCGCTGCTGGTCCAGGGTGCGGGCGGCAATGTATCTTGGAAGGATGGCGAAGTCCTTTGGGTCAAGGCGTCCGGCACTTGGTTGGCGGATGCCGGTGAGCGGGATATCTTTGTGCCGGTGGATCTGGGTGCATTGCGCGTATCACTGGATGCTGGCGATTTTGAAGCGATACCAAAGGCGATCGCGGGGGCGACATTGAGGCCGTCAATTGAAACCTTGTTACACGCGCTGATGCCGCATCAGGTCGTCGTCCACCTGCATGTTGTCGACATACTGGCCTGGTTGGTACGTGACCATTCCGAGGCTCCGCTTCCGTCCGTCAATGGAACAGCCCTGGTTCCCTACCGAAAACCCGGCGCAGCACTTGCGCAGGCAGTTGCCGACAGGCTGAGGGAGCGACCTGACATCAATTGCCTTTTTTTGCAGAACCATGGGCTTGTGTTGGGAGGGGCAACTGTTGCAGATGTCCAGCAGCAATTGCGGGAAGTGCTCTTGAAGATGCGAGGAGGAGTGTTGCAACATGCTCGCCCAAAGGGTATAGCTCCGTCGGTTCCCGAGGTTTGCGGCCACTCTTACGTCGTGCTGGACGACGCTGATATACAAGGATTGGCGCTTGACGATTCGCTTTACGCGCGCCTATCGAGTGGCTGGGCTCTGTATCCCGACCATGTGGTCTTCCTGGGCAGGAAGGCCGCTTGTTATGACAATATGGATGAACTCGTTGCACAGGCGCGCAGATCGCAGCCCATGCCGGAACTGGTGTTCGTCCGGGGGGCAGGCGTCTATGTGATGCCAGCTTTTAGCAAGGCCCAGCGTGCGCAACTGCGCTGCTACTATGACGTGCTGGTGCGGGTGCCGGAAGGCTGCAGAATAGTTACTCTTACGGGGCTCGAGGTGGATGATTTGCTGAACTGGGATGCAGAGAAGTACCGGATCGCAATGAAAGCTAATTAGGCCAATCAAACCAATTCCAGCATCATTCCCCGGGCTGATTTGCGGTCACCAAAAGTCCTTTGAGTCGCCGCAATCTTTTGCCCCTGCTGACCCGTTTTCGCCGCTGCAATGGCGACCGGGCCTTCTTGGCGAGCTTTTGCTGGAGAATGAAGGGCCTGACGCAGGGGGGCGGTGGTGCTCAAGAATTGATTTCTAAGCTTTGAGGGTTAATCAGTGAAGAACAAGACGGTATGTGTTGTCGGCCTGGGGTACATAGGCCTGCCGACGGCGGCCTTGCTGGCTAGCGCAGGTTATGAGGTGGTTGGAGTTGACGTCAGCGAGCACGCGGTAAACACGATCAACCAGGGCAAGATCCACATCGTTGAGCCGGACTTGGATGCAGTTGTCCAGGCGACGGTCGCGGCAGGACGTCTCAGGGCATGCACCAGTCCCCATGCCGCTGATGTGTACATGATCTGCGTTCCCACGCCGTTCCATGAAGGCACTGAGATTCCACAACCCAATGTCGAATACGTGATGGCTGCGACCCGCAGCGTCGCCGGTTTGCTCAAGCGCGGAGATCTGGTCATCTTGGAATCCACGTCGCCGGTGGGAACCACATTGGAGATGCGCGAGATGCTGGCCGGGCAGGGTGTCGACGTGTCTAGCATCCATATCGCCTACTGTCCGGAGCGGGTGCTTCCCGGAAAAATCATGACAGAGCTGGTCGGCAATGATCGTGTGGTGGGAGGCGTAACCCAAGCCGATACCCGGGTGGCAGCAGACTTCTACAGGACTTTCGTAAAGGGTCAGGTGCTTGAGACAGATGCCAAGACTGCCGAACTGTGCAAGCTGGCTGAGAATAGCTTTCGGGATGTAAACATCGCCATAGCCAATGAACTTTCGATCATTTGCGATGAGCAGGGCATCGACGTCTGGAAGCTCATTAGCTTGGCGAACCATCATCCGCGTGTGAATATTCTTCAGCCTGGGGCTGGGGTAGGCGGGCATTGTATTGCCGTCGACCCATGGTTTATCGTTGCGAAAAGCCCCGCGAGCGCCAGACTGATACGGGCTGCGCGCGAGGTAAACAACCACAAGACGGAATGGGCGGTCAACAAGATTAGCGAAACCATGACCGCGGCAACCCAACGGCTGGGCCGGCCGGCCAGGCTGGCTTGTCTTGGCCTCGCGTTCAAGCCGGATATTGATGACCTGCGCGAATCTCCGTCACTTCAAATTGCCCGGGCGATCAAGGCCTCCGGCCGCCAGGTGGTTGCTGTCGAGCCCAACATCGAGGCACATGACGAGTTCGACATCGTCAGTCTGGAGAACGCATTGGCCAGCGCAGACGTAATTGCGGTGTTAGTCAAGCACAAGCAGTTTTGCGATCTGCACGCGATCAAACGTCTGCTGAGCGCAGGAGCTATCGATTTCTGTGGCGCCCTGACCAGGGGTAAGAACAGGCGACCGGCGTCTACGTCGCAACTGGCTGCCGCCCCGTACCTTGAACCATGAAAATCGCGCTGCTTGACACCTACCATCCCGGCTTCCTGAACCGGTTCTATTCGGCGCATGGAGGGCTTGCGGCTGAATCCTCCAGCCGCCAGACGCAAGAATTGATTGGCGGCTTTTTTGGAACAGCGGACTTCTATTCCCGGCACCTTAATGATCTTGCCTGCAGCGCAGTGGACCTGATCGGCAACTGCGTGCCGCTTCAGTCAGCCTGGGCCAGGGAGCATGGTTTGAGTGTCAACTCGTTTGCGCTGCGGATCCCTTATCGGCTGTTTCAACTGCCAGTGATCGGTCAGGCACTGGTAGCAATGCGTGGAATTGTCGACATCGCAATCGAACAGATCGAGTCGCTGGCTCCTGATGTCGTCTATTGCCAGGATATTCGCTTCCTGCTACCGGAGGCTCTGGCCAGATTGCGCAAGCGGTCAAGGCTTATCGTCGGGCAGATTGCCTGTCCTCTGCCATCGCCTGCTTACATCCGGGGCTACGATCTGATCTTGACCTCTTTCCCTCATTTTGTGGATCGCATACGCGCCCACGGTGTTGCTTCGGATTACTTTCGTATCGGGTTTGACACTAGCGTGTTGGAAGCGCTCGGGACCGTCGAAAAAGATATAAATGCAAGCTTTGTCGGTGGCATTAGCAGGCACCATGGGAAGGCTGTGCCGATGCTTGAGCACATGGCGAGGAACACGCCGATGGAGTTCTTCGGTTACGGTGCGGAAAGCCTGCCCCGAGATTCGGCGATCCGGGCTCGCCATCACGGTGAGGTCTGGGGCCTGGATATGTACCGGGCACTGGCGCGCAGCCGCATCACGCTCAACCGCCACATCAACGTGGCGGAGAACTATGCCAACAACATGCGCCTCTACGAAGCCACCGGCGTGGGTGCGCTGCTGCTGACCGATCGCAAGGACAACTTGGGCGAGCTGTTCGAGGTCGGCAAGGAGGTGGTGGCCTATTCCACTGCGGAGGAGGCGGCGGAGCTGATCCACTACTACCTGGCCCATCCCGATGAGGCACAGGCCATCGCGCTCGCGGGCCAGGCCCGTACCCTGAAGGAGCACACCTATCGCCATCGCATGAAAGAGTTGGTTCCGCTACTCGATCGGTACCTTCAATTGGCCGCGGCATCATGACCGGACAAATCTGGAAGCGTTTCCAAGGATTTGTTGCAATCGGGGGGGTGGGTTTTGCGGTCGAGGCGCTCATTATTACGCTGGCGACCTCACAGAGCTTTGGCCTGCCTGCTGTAATGGCGCGGCTGCTCTCGTTTCCCTGCGCAGTTCTTGTCACTTGGTGGTTGAACCGTCAGTATAATTTCTATTCCCGCGACAGCGCTTTGTCAGAGGGGGTGCGCTACCTGGCGACGCAAGGCGTGGGAGCCTTGCTCAATTTGGCAGCTTATGTATCCTGTGTCTACGCTTTTCCGCCTCTAGCTGCATGGCCGATCGTGGCTCTGGGTATAGGAGCTGGCGCGGGGCTGGCAGTTAATTTTTCGCTGTCGTATCTGTACGTATTCAGGAAGAGAAAATCTTAAATGGAGACGGAATACAAGTTTACGTATACCGGTCACGAGAACCTGTTGGTGATGCAGCATGCCCGCAACTACAACGGATTCTTGGGGCAGCTCATTCGTCGTCACGCGGAAGGGGCCCGCACCATCGTAGACTTTGGCGCAGGGGTTGGAGCGCTGGCTCAGACAGTCCGACCTTGGGCCCACAAACTGGTTTGCGTGGAGCCGGATGCCGTCCAGACGGACATGCTGAAGGCCGCTGGCTACGAAGTCGTGGACAGTATTTCGGCGTTGCCTGAGGGGGGCGTGGATTATGTCTACACAGTGAATGTCATGGAACATATCCAGGACGACCGCGCAATACTGTCAGAAATATTCAAGGCCTTGCGACCGGGAGGGCGCCTGCTTGTGTATGTGCCGGCGTTGCAGTGGCTACATTCGAGCATGGACGCCGCCGTGGGGCACGTCCGGCGCTACCACATGAAGGACCTGATCCAGAAGGTCACTGATGCGGGATTTGTTGTGGAGCGCCGCGAGTACGTGGATTGTCTGGGCGTGCCCGCTTCGCTGGCGTACAAATGGGCTGGCAGCTCCAGCGGTCGTATCAATGTGGGCGCGCTGTCGGCATATGATCGCTTCGTATTCCCCGTCAGCCGAGCGCTTGATACGCTGTTTGGACGTGTCGGTGGAAAGAATCTTCTTGTTGTCTGTGAGCGACCATGACGATTGAGCCCAAGATCGCGGTAATGGTCCCTTGTTACAACGAGGGAGCCGCTATTGCGTCCGTAGTGAATGGATTCAGGCGGTCGCTTCCGACGGCCCGCATCTACGTATACGATAACAATTCTTCCGATGACACGATAGAGCAGGCACGCGCCGCAGGTGCCATCGTTCGCATCGAGACCAGGCAGGGCAAAGGGAATGTGGTCTGCCGCATGTTTGCCGACATCGACGCCGACGTCTACGTCATGGCGGATGGCGATGGAACCTATGACGCGACTCAGGCGCGCCAGCTGGTGGACAAGTTGCTGTCGGGGCCGTACGACTTGGTCAACGGCCGCAGGGTGGAGACTGCCGAGAAGAATTACCGGCCGGGACACAGGTTGGGCAATGCGGTCCTCACCGGATTGGTCGGTGTGCTCTTCAAGCGTCAGTTCGACGACATGCTATCGGGGTACAAGCTGTTCTCGCGAAGATATGTGAAGTCCTTTCCGGCGCAGTCACGGGGGTTCGAGATAGAGACGGAGTTGACTGTACACGCCCTCCAGATGGGCATGGCGGTCACGGAAGTGGATACGCTCTATAGCGATCGCATGGAAGGCTCGACAAGCAAGCTCAATACTTGGCGTGATGGCTTTCGCATCCTGAGGACGATCGTCAGACTGATGAAGAACGAACGGCCTTTCGAATTCTTCGGTGCGGTCGGCGCTGCGCTAGCGTTGATCGCAGCGATCCTCTTTGGCCCCATTCTTTTCAACTATCTGCAGACCGGGCTCGTGCCCCGTTTTCCGACTCTGATCCTGATCACCGGTATAGGTGTTTGTTCCTCGCTCAGTGTGCTTAGCGGCGTTCTCCTCGAGGCAGTGGCTATTTCCAAGCGGGAGATGCGACGTCTGCGCTACTTGTCCATTCCCGTCTTTGACCCCAATCCCGCGACCTGAACGGACCAGCGCGCATGAAGGTTGGCCTATGTAGAAGATGGTTGGCGCCTGGGCTTGTCACGCTGTTGATCGGCATGGCCGTGGTGTTGCGGCTGCCCGGCTTCGATGGACGGGCGCTTTGGGTTGATGAGCTTTGGCGCGTTAACCTGATTCTGGATCCCGGGGCTATTGCCAGGTATTGGACAGCTCCAGATCTCTATACGGCCATCACTGCGCCCATGTATCTGGCGTTTAACAGTCTTCTGGGCGTGGTGAGCACATCCCCATGGTTCTTGCGCTTGTCATCGTTCTTGCCTGGACTTGTGAGTGTCGTGCTCGCTTTTGCCATCGCTCGGCGTTCCGGAGGCGGGTTTGTCTGGGCCTTTGGCGCGGCCATGCTGTTCGCCGCCAATTCGCACTTCATTCAATACTCGAACGAATTCAAGCCATACCTGTTCGAGGTGATGGTTCACCTTGCCTGTTTGTATCTGTGGCTTGGTCTGATTACGTCCGAGTCCAGCGAGCCTTGGCACTGGGGGGCTTTGTGTGCGGCACTGGTGATTGCCTTGCTCTGCGCGGCGAACATAGTGTTTGTGCTGCCGGCGATGGCATTGTCCCTGGCATACAAGGTCTGGGCGCAGGAACGGGACAAGCTCTGGCTGGCCTTCGGCACCTTCTTCGTGACTGGGGCTGTTGTTGTCAGTTTGTATGTCTGTGTCTGGTCGTATGGATCGGATAAGGGCCTCATCAATTATTGGGCGGACGGATTTCATGACCCCGCACGGGGGAATTACTTGGCATTTGCGGTCAATAGATTGCAGGGCCTTTGGGTCGGAGCGTTCTCCGTGGTAGGCGCGTGGCATGGGATGCTCATGGTGAGCGGCCTGGGTCTCCTCTATGCGCTGTACATATGGTGGCGTCGCCGGGTTTCCGTTGTTGCGCAGCCTCTGAGGGGGCTACTGATCTATGGACTGGTGCTTGTCCTTACCTTGCTCGCCCTGAACTGGATTGGTTTGTGGCCGATCGGTGAGATTCGCCCCAACCTGTTCCTCTTCGCAATATCCGGTGCATGGTGGATGATGTTTTTGTCCATTCTGCTCCCCGCCCAGGCGCAGCGGGTGATGGGTTTGGCGGCGATGGCCGTGATGGTCGCTGGTGTGACGCAAACAAGTCGGCAGCATTTCGCGGGACTTGGGCCTCCGGTGGAGCAAAGCGACAGCGTATGGGCGTCATTTGCCACTTCGACGCCCGTGGGGCGGACGGTCATGGAGCAATGCGATGGTCATCCGGTGACGGTGTTCCTGAATCCATCCATGTCGAATGCGTACCATTACTTCGCCACCTTTGGCGGTAGTTTGGGAAGACCCAATGTATTGACGGACCGATGCACTGTCGTGGTTTCCGTTCCGGACGCGTATGCGACTCCCGCGCAATTGCGCAACCGCATCATGGAGGCGCAGCCTTCGGAGGGTCTACACTGGCACGCCTACAGTCATCTCAATGCGGATGAGGCCAACAAGCTCAAGTCTGTTGCCGGAGAATTTGGCTCCCTCACGCATGAACAGTCGTTCGAGGGAGCCGGCTATTTTGCCGTCATGGTGGAAAAGTCTGTCAAATGATGAGTTTCCGGTCTTTTGCGCTTGGGGCGGTCAATCGCGTCCTTCGATTGAAGAGCTTTTTGAAGCGGGTGGGGAATTTGTTTGGACCCGCAGGCGGAGTCTCGTCTCACTACGTTCAACTTCGGGGTGGGGAGGCCGTGCAAGAGTCCAGCCGTCTGCGGGGGGCTTGGCGGTCGCAGGATCTGCCGGTGCGGCAGCGGGAACTGGTTGACACCCAGCTGGCGGCCTTGCGGCGCGGTGAGCCGGTGGATGTCTTTGACGTCATGACGCGGGCATTGCGTGCCCTGCCATCGGACGTGCGCGGCATGTCGGTGTTGGAGGTGGGATGCTCAAGTGGCTTCTACTCGGAAGTGTTTGAGATTGCAGGTCTGGATGTGAGCTACGCCGGCTGCGACTATTCCGACGCCTTTATTGGATTGGCGCGCCACAAGTATCCCGCACTGCGCTTCGAAGTCGAAGATGCCACGGCCTTGAACTATGGTGACAACGCATTCGACATCGTCATATCCGGCTGCTGTCTACTGCACATCCCCGAATATGAGGCTGCCGTGGCGGAGACGGCACGGGTGGCATGTCGCTACGCCATCTTCCATCGCACGCCCGTGGTCTTGGGGCAACCCAATGTGTACTACCGCAAGCAGGCCTACGGCGTGGAGACGGTGGAGATCCATTTCAACGAGCCGCAGTTTCTGACGCTGTTGGATAGGCAAAGCCTGGAACTGATTGCAACCTATACCTTGGACGAATTTGTTCAAGATGGTGTCGGCTCGGCCAATCGCACCTATGTGTGCAAGAAGATGGATTCATGATTACACGATATTTCTGCACCCTGTTTGACGGCAACTACTTGCTCAAAGGGCTAGCGATGATACGAAGCTTGGAGCGTAACTGCCAAGGGGCAAAAATCTTTGTGCTGTGCATGGATGATCAGACGAAATACATCCTCGAACGGCTGGACATGCCTTTCATGAACTGCGTCACACTGGCTGAGGTGGAAAACCAGGAACTGCTCAATGCAAAAGCTGATCGTGGCATAGCCGAGTATTGTTGGACGCTTTCGTCCTGCTTCACTTGGTATGTGATGCAGAACTATCCGGAAATCGACGTTCTCACCTATGTCGATGCTGATCTGTTGTTCTATTCGGATGTGCAGCCCCTCTTCGACGAGATCGGGAATGCCTCTATCGCCATCATCGAGCATCGCTTCTCCGAGAGGTTGAAAGACCGCGAGGTCAATGGCCGCTTCTGCGTCGAATGGGACAGCTTCCGTCGAGATGAGCAAGGCTTGGCTTGCCTTTCTCGCTGGCGCGAACAGTGCATCGAATGGTGCTACTACCGTCTTGAGGATGGCAAGATGGGCGACCAGAAATATCTGGACGAATGGCCTCATCGCTATTCCTCCTGCCATATCCTCATGCATCCGGGCGCTGGAATCGCCCCCTGGAACTATGCGCAATATCGTTTCGACAAAGATCCTGCTGGCCGTATTACCGTCGATGGCGCGCCTTTAATTTTCTACCACTTTCACCAGTTCCAGCTGCTGGAAAACGGTAAGTTCGACCGCCTTTCCACCTTTTATACCTCGGAGTGTGCGGAGCCGGCCGCGGTATACGAAGTCTATGAAGCTGAGTTGAAAAAGTGTCTGGCCGACGTTCGAACCGTGGTCCCCGATTTCAAGGAAGGTCTGAAGCCGGTCTCAAGCGTGCGTGGCCGACGGTTCATACAGCAGTTTGTACCTATGTGGGCCAAGGAAATAGCGCGCCGTTTTCTGCGATATTAATCTTTGCGAGCCGAACCACTTATTTCAGTCATTACGGTCTGCTACAACAGTGCGGCAACGCTCACGCGAGCGCTGCAGTCTGTGGTAGATCAAGATTGGCCGCGCTTAGAGCACATCGTCATCGATGGAGCCTCCAAAGATGAAACAGCAGTGATCATCGATCGGTTCCGTGCAAAACTAGCCCACATCGTCAGCGAACCGGACCAAGGCATCTACGATGCAATGAACAAAGGGCTGAATCGGGCCACTGGCGACATCGTATGTTTTCTGAATGCCGACGATCAGTACGCTTCAAATTCAGTGTTGTCACGTGTCGCGATGCTAATGTATGAGCACCAACTTGATGCGCTAATGGGTGATGTAGGTTACTTTCACGAAGCAAATCCACAGCGCATGGTGCGGCGCTATCGTTCCAATAATTTCACACCAGGCCGATTGGCCTGGGGCTGGATGCCTGCCCATCCGGCGCTGTTCCTAAGCCGAGCGGTTGTAGAGCGTGTTGGGCGCTTCAAGACGGGTTACCGAATCGCTGGCGACTACGAGTTTATTGTGCGTGCCTTCCATGGTCATGAAATGCGCTATCGCCACCTGCCAGAGGTACTAGTGAATATGCAGACCGGTGGGGCAAGTACCAGTGGTTTTGGAGCCAAACTGCGTCTCAATCGCGAAGTGCTGCGAGCTTGCCGTGAGAATGGCTTACAGACCAATATCGTGAAGATACTCTCGAAATACCCAGCCAAAATACTAGAGTTTTTGCGAAGATGAAGGTACTCGTTACCGGCGCTAACGGTTTCGTGGGCAGTGCCTTGTGCCCTCGCCTGGCTGAGCTTGGGTATGAAGTGGTACCTGTAGTTCGCCGCCAGAGCAATATTGCCAACGAGGTCATCGTTCACGACGCAGCGTCTTGGAAAGCCGCTCTAAATGGGTGTGACAGCGTGATCCATTTGGCTGCGCGTGCCCACGTTATGCAGGATCAAGAACGAAATCCGTTGCAAGCGTTTCGTGTAAGCAATGTTGATACGACTATTGAGCTCGCCAAACGTGCCATTGAGGCTGGCGTACGTCGATTTGTTTTCATGAGTACGATCAAAGTGAACGGCGAGGAGACCGCCCCAGGATGCAGTTTCAGCCCAGAAGATTTAACTGAACCAAAAGACCCTTATGCGATTACTAAGTGGGAGGCTGAGCAGGGACTTTTAGAAATCGCAAAAAAAATAGGGCTTGAGCTAGTCATCATTCGCCCCCCGCTTGTTTATGGCCCCGGGGTTAAAGGAAATTTCGCAACCTTGATCAAGTGGGTAGAGAATGGAGTTCCGTTGCCGTTTGGTGGTCTTCGCAATCGTCGCTCGATGATTGGGTTGGATAATTTATTAAATTTCACGGTGCTTTGCGCAGATGTTGCCCGATCACCGAGTGCCAAGAGTCAGGTTTTTTTGGTGTCGGATGGCGAAGATGTCTCGACGACGGAATTGTTGCGTCGTATTGCTAAAGCATATGGTTGTAAAAGTCGGATGTTTTCAGCTCCGGTGGACTTGATGCGTCTAGCGTTGCGATGCACTGGGAAGTCCTTGCTTGCAGACCGTCTCTTTGGATCTTTGGTGGTCGATGACTCTAAAGCTCGGCAGATGCTTGGATGGCACCCTCCGTCCAGTATGGATGAACAATTAAAAAAAATGGCCCTACATGACGCGCGCGTTTGATGTCGTTCTTTCACTTGCTGGACTGGTTGGTACGGCTCCTATTTTGGTTCTCTTGCTTGTGCTGGCCTGGTTTGATACGAGGACGCCCCTGTTTCGGCAGGAACGTGTTGGTCGACATCAAAAGCCGTTCATCTTGGTGAAGTTCCGCACCATGCGGCCAGACACCCAATCGGTCGCCACCCATCTGGCCAACCCTTCTGCAGTGACGCCTTTGGGCGCTTTCTTGCGCCGTACCAAGCTCGATGAACTGCCACAATTGTGGAATGTGCTCAAAGGGGAAATGAGCCTTGTGGGACCACGCCCTTGTCTGTTTAACCAGGCGGAGCTCATAGAAGAGCGTGCTGCGCGAGGGGTCTTTGCCGCCCGCCCTGGCATCACTGGACTGGCCCAGATCAATGGAATTGACATGTCCACCCCAAGACTGCTAGCAGAGACCGATGCACAGATGTTGAGGGGTTTGGACCTGGCAGCGTACTTCACCTACATCATCAAGACGGTCACTGGCGCAGGCCGTGGTGACCGCATTCGGCAAGAATGACGATGAAAAAGCCGCTCTCCAAGCTAGCAGTTCCTGTCCTCGCACTGCCAAGACCGGCGAAGCGCTTCGTAGCCCTGCTAGTCGATCTGAGTTTGTGCGTGTTGACGGTCTGGCTGGCTTACTACCTACGCCTAGGGGAGTTCATCAGCTTTGCAGGGTCAAGCGAGTTGGCACAAGGAGCCGTTTGGGCAGGCGCAGTGTCCGTTGGTATTGCGCTTCCCATCTTTATCGTCTCGGGCCTGTACCGCGCCATCTTCCGCTACAGCGGCTGGCCCGCCCTGCTGGCTGTCGCCCGCGCGGTGGGCATTTATGGTCTGTTGTACGCCTCCGTTTTCACGGCCATTGGCGTGGCTGGGGTACCCCGCACGGTGGGCATCATTCAGCCCATGCTCTTGTTGCTGTTGGTGGGCGCATCCCGCGCAGTGGCCCGGGTCTGGCTGGGTGACCAGTACCTCAGCATCCTGAAGCACGCTTCACGCCCGAGGGTGCTGATCTACGGCGCCGGTACTACCGGCCGACAGTTGGCCGCCGCCATGGCCAATAGCCACGAAATGCAGGTGGCTGGCTTCCTGGACGACGACGACCGTCTGCACGGCCACGTGCTCAACGGCCAGCCAATCTTCAACCCGGCCGATCTGGACAATCTTGCCACCACGCTCAACATCAGCGATGTGTTACTCGCCATGCCGAGCCTCTCGCGACGTCGGCGTAACGAAATCTTGAGCCAGATCCGTCTGGCCCGAGTAGCCGTGCGCACTCTGCCCAGCGTGACCGACTTGGCCCAAGGCAAGGTGAGCATCTCGGACCTGAGGGAACTGGACATCGACGACCTCCTGGGCCGCCAACCGGTAACCCCCAATCACATCCTGCTGGCCAAGAACATCGTGGGCAAGGTGGTGCTGGTGACGGGGGCCGGTGGCTCTATCGGTAGCGAGTTATGCCGACAGATTCTGGCCGTGGCCCCTGCCAAGCTGCTGCTGATCGAGCAGAGCGAATTCGCCCTGTACGCGATTCACCAGGAGCTGGAAGAGAAGCGGGCAGCGCTGGACGACACGACGCGACCCGTTCTGGTGCCCCTGCTCGCCTCGGTGCAGGACGACGACCGCATGCGCGAGATCCTATCCACCTGGCACCCGGACACGGTCTACCACGCCGCCGCCTACAAGCACGTGCCGCTGGTGGAGCACAACCCGGCCGCTGGCATCAAGAACAACGTGCTGGGCACGCTGCGTACCGCCCAAGCCGCTGCCGAAAATGGTGTCTCTGACTTCGTCCTGATCAGTACCGACAAGGCCGTACGTCCGACTAACATCATGGGGGCAAGCAAGCGTTTGGCTGAAATGGTATTGCAGGCAATCGCTGCCACCAACCCCAGTACCAGGTTCAGCATGGTGCGTTTCGGCAATGTGCTGGGCTCGTCAGGTTCGGTCGTGCCCAAATTTCGTCAGCAAATCCGCGATGGTGGGCCGATTACGCTGACCCATCCCGATATCACCCGCTACTTCATGACGATCCCCGAAGCCTCCCAACTGGTGATCCAAGCAGGTGCGATGGCCAAGGGAGGTGACGTTTTCGTCCTCGACATGGGCCAGTCGGTCCAAATTATGGATTTGGCTCGGCGGATGATTGAGCTTTCAGGATTGACTGTGAAGGACGAGCAAAATCCTGATGGTGATATTGAAATCGAGATTACGGGCCTGCGTCCAGGTGAGAAGCTCTATGAAGAGCTACTGATTGGTGACAACCCCAATCCAACATCACATTTTCAGATCTTGAAAGCCCATGAAGAGTTCATCCCTTGGGCAGCTCTGGAAGATAAGTTCAAGAGTTTAGAGATGGCGCTTAACGTAAATGACGTGGGTGTCATTAGGCTCATGATGCAGCAGCTGGTGCCTGGTTATACGCCCAATGAAGACATCGTGGATTGGGTGTACATGGAGCAGGCGAATGAAGCAAAACTCAAATCAGTCATTTGACAAATAAATCTCTCAAGCAAAAAACCGGGCTACGCCTTAACCCCGCAGTCCGCCGCCAACAAATTCTGGACGCTGCCGTAGCCTACTTCGCCGAAGCTGGTTTTGGAGTTCAAACCCGTGAGCTGTCAAGACGTATTGGCGTATCCCAGCCTTTGCTCTACCGATATTTCCCATCCAAGCAAGATCTCATTGCTGCGGTGTTCGATGAGGTGTTCTTAAGCCAATGGAATGATGGATGGGTCAAGGGGTTGAAGGATCGAAGCCTGCCCTTGCGCGACAGGCTGATGCACTTTTATATGCAGTACGCCGCCGCGACTTACCGGCCTGAATGGATTCGCATCTATATGTATGCAGGTTTAGCAGATTTGGGGTTAAACCGCGATTACTTGGATATGGTGCGCAAGAAAATACTGCGGGTCATGTGCGCAGAGTTTCGGCATGAGTTTGTAAAAAGCGATTTCAAACTGCCACCCATCAATTCAAGAGAACTTGAGCTGGTGTGGTCATTGCACGGCAGCATGTTCTATTGGGCCGTGCGCAAAACTATTTTCAATGCCACGCCTCAAACCGCTTTTGAATTGCGTACGGGTGACGCCATTGATTTGTTTTTACATGGCGCCCAAAAGGTCTACCCCGGCTTGCTAAATCAGGCGCCTCCGGCCAAACGCTCCAAAACCGCATAAACCGATGCGGTGTCATCCAGCGCATGGCCTTGAGCCATAGCCGCATGGTAAATGGGTAAGCAAGCTGAAAACAAAGGCGCGGGCACACACAAATCTACTAATGCTTTGTGAATGATGGTCATATCTTTTTGCCAAATCTCATTTTTCATAGTGGCTTGATGCCAGTTGCGTTGGACCATCATCGGCCCGCGGACCTGAAACATGCGCGAGCCGCCTGCGCCTCCGCCCACCACGTCCACCACTTGTTTGGGATCAAGCCCTAACTTTTCCCCAAACAAAATGGCTTCGGCAGTTGAAACGTTGTGTATGGCCACCAATAAGTTGGCCACCATTTTCATTTTCATACCGTTACCAAATTCGCCCACGTTTCGGTAGTCGCGCGCGCATCCGGTAAACACCTTGGCCATGGACTTAACAGCTTTTTGAGGGCCGCTTGCGTAAACCGTTAGATCTTTGTGCTTGGCTTGAGCGCCAGTACCAGAAAGTGGGGCGTCAATCATCTCAATACCCGCCTGAGCTAAAAGGGTGCTGGCTTGCAGCTTGTCTGCCACGGGCAAGGTGCTGGTTTCAGCCAACACCACCGTGCCTGCCTTGATTTTGAGCTTTTGCGCAGCCTCGGCCATTTGTTGACTAACTTGCATCAAGGCTGCGGTAGACGGCAAGGAAGCAATAAACAACTTGGCTGGCCCCACCATTTCCGCCACACTAGAGCTCACCTCTGAAATGTGCTTGCTCATGCGTTTGCGGGTGGCAGCTTGCGTGTCGTAGCCCAGCACATGCCAGCCACTTTGACTCAGATTGGTCGACATGGCCGACCCCATGATGCCCAAACCGATCACGCCCACCGTTGGAGCTGCGTGGTTGCTCCTACTTGAACTTTTGGTGAGGGAAGTGGCGGTTTTTGATGTGGCTTGCTTGGTTTTCATTGGACCTTGATAGTGAAGAACTCAGGGTTTAGCGCTAAGGCTGTTTGTTGATCAAACAAACAACAAATAATACACTGGCCCCACAACCCAAAACATCACAGGAGACATCAAATGGCTAAGGTGGGCATTGCAGGCGCGGGCAAAATGGGCACAGCTATTGGATTGCGTCTGTTGGAGCAAGGGCATGTCGTTATGGTGTACAACCGCACGCCAGAGCGCGCCAAAGTATTGCTAGACGCTGGCGCCACTTGGGCGGCCACACCACAGCAACTGATTCAAAACACCGACCTGGTGCTCAGCCTACTTAGCAATGAGGCGGCTATGGATGAGGTCTATCAAGGCGCCGATGGTTTGCTTAAAGGGCCCGTTGGCGGCAAATTGATTGTGGAGATGAGCACCACCTCTCCAACCAAACAGCAAGCTATGACTGCCTTGGTTCAGGCTCAAGGTGCCGCCTATCTGGAATGCCCTGTCAGTGGTAGCGTAGGCCCCGCACGAGAAGGTAAATTAATGGGCTTTGTGGGCGGAGATGCGGCGGATCTGTTGCGTGCACAAACTGTTTTAGAAGTCTTGTGTCGTCGTATTGAGCACGTCGGCCCACATGGGGCCGGTGCCACCATGAAGCTGGCCATCAATTTGCCTTTGATGGTGTATTGGCAAACCTTTGCGGAAGCCTTGTCTTTGATTCAGCCTTTGGGTTTAGACCCTCAGCGCGTGGTGGAGATGTTCACCGAGTCTTCTGGTGGGCCGAATATGCTGAAAGTGCGCGGCGGCATGGTGGTGCAGGCCTTGGCAGGCACCCCGAGTCCCAACGTCACTGTTCATCTGGCCACTATGCGCAAAGACGTTAGGGCTATGTTGGCTCATGCGCAATCTAACCATCTAGCTTTGCCACTCACTGAACAGACTTTGAAAAATTTCGATCAAGCCGCTGCAGATGGCTTTGACGATCTGGACTGCACGCAAATACCCGTGTGGTGGCTTAATGCGCAAGTTAAAAAGTAAGTCAAGCCACATCCATAACGGCGTTAAGCAAAGCCTCTAAGGTTTGGGGCTTCATGTTTTTGGTAATAAAGACCAGTCGCGTATCTTGATCGGCGCTGGGCCATCGGTCCAGCTCTACAGGGGGGTGGAATAGGTGTTGCACCCCTTGCACCACCACAGGACGTCCTTCTACATTCACAATGCCTTTTACCCGCAACAAGTCGGGTCCGCGCAACTGTGTCAAGACCTCAAGTGCAGTTGAAAAGGCGGTCCATAAAAACGGCTTATGAAATCTTAGGGTCGAAGTTTGAATCGATGCGTCATGCAACAGCTTGCCCTTGCCCTTGGCCGAATGCATCTCACCAAGGTAAGCTTCACCCCTTGGAAGCTTGGCCTCATTGTTTTGCAAGGGCTCACCCAAAAAACTTAAAGTGGCGTCGCTCGATCTACGCGATTGCAAGCCCAGCCCCATGAGTGTTTTTGGCGCCAAGGCTCCGTGCAAGCAAGTCAAAATGTCCACGTCTGGCCGCATGGCCCAAATGCTGGTTTTGAGCTCTTGCACTTGGTCTGTACTTACCAAGTCGGTTTTCGTGAGGATGATGCGGTCTGCCAACGCAATTTGCTTCACGGCTTCTGGTTGGCTAAGCAATTGATGGATCCCATTAAAGGCGTCGACCAGCGTCACCACACCATCCAACCTAAAGTGTGCTGCCAACAGCGTGTCGCTGCTCAAGGTTTGCACCACAGGTGCTGGGTCAGCCAAACCTGTGGTTTCAATGATGACCCGATCAAACTCCAGCATCTGCCCTATATGACGGGCGGCAAACAGTTCGCGCAAAGTTTCCTGTAAGTCGGTTCGCACGGAGCAACAAATGCAGCCATTGGCCAGCAGGCTGATGTTTTCAGATGACATGGTGACCAAGTCGTGGTCTATGCCAATCTCCCCCACCTCGTTAATCACTACTGCCACGCGGTTCATGCCCGGGTGGCGCAGCAGTTGAGTTATCAGGGTGGTTTTGCCGCTCCCTAAAAAACCAGTGATAAGTGTGACCGGAATGGCAGCAGCTAAAGGGTCTCTAAAAAAAGGCTCGTCCCCGCTGGGCCTGCTTACCGAACTCATCAAGGTGTGGGTCTTGGAGTCATTGACTCTTGGGGTCAAATGTTCATTTCTAAAACGTACAGCCCGCCGGTAAACCGATCCACCGTGTACACAATGCGACGGTCATCCACATACACATCGTTGAGTTGAATGGCCCCAGCTGGTGATAGTTTGGGTGCGCCAGGCACAAAGTACGCAATTTCTTGAACCTGATAAGGGTTGGTGGTGTCATACACCCGAACCCCAGCGTTAAAGAATGAACCAATGATGATGGCGTTCGACCTGAATGACGTGGGGCCGGGCAAATTCTCGTGCAGGTTGTGGGCCCCAAAGCGTCCGCCGCGTTTTGCAAAGGCTTCCACGGGTGGTGCAGGAAAGGTACTGATGGGCACGGGGTTGGCTTCGTTGCGGGCGTCTACCACCCAAACCAGCTTGGGCCAATCTGCGCCTAAATCTTGCACGCATTCATCGCTCACGATCCAAAGCCCGCGGTCAAACAAAGGCAGTAACGTGTGGGTAAAGCCATTAAAGGGCGGAGAGTGGTTCCATTTGGACACCACCTTCATGTTGCTCATGTCTGAAATATCCAGCACAACAGCACCACCATCTATGTAGCCAATAAAAGCGCGGTCCGGCCGATCAGGGAACACGTTGGTGTTGTGGGTTCTAAAGCCTGTATCAAACTGCTTGGGCAATCTATCTGGTGCTGGGGCTTCGTCTCCCTCCCGTGTGCCGGGGTACCACCAACGGCCAATTTCTTCAGGCTTGGACAGGTTGGACACATCCAGCACCCTGTAAAACTGATCGTCCAGTGGGTTGCGGGGGGTAAAGTCTGGCGCACCAGAAGACATGTGGATGGTCTTTCCGTCCACAAACCAAAGCGCATGCACACCACGCGAATGTGGGCCAGAACAATCAAAGTGCGAAATAAGTTTGGGTTGTTCTGGCGTGCTGATATCAAACAAATCAACCCCAGCAGGCTTAATGCCGACGGTACTGGCCTGATAAGCCACCGCCATGATGTTGCCCACCACATCTAGAGAATTGGAGCGCAGTTTCATGTGCGGCAGGTCGGTTTGCACGATCAACTTAGGGTTGCGTGGGTCGGTCACATCCACGCCCGAAAAGTTTTTAGGCGCCGATTCATGGGCTAGCCACAGGATGCGGCGCCCATCGCCTGTCAGTTGCATAGCCATACCTTCACCCAAACCACCAAAGCCCGAAAGCTCGTGGTGCGCGAGCAATTTCATGTTGAGTGAAAGGGTTTGATCCGCGCGAGACGCGGGTGAAGGTGCATGCAGCATGATTGAAGTTTCCCGTTGATTTCCTTTAATGAATATAAACCACCAGTGCCATATGTCTGGCCAATGCGTTTGAGGCGTTCAGGATGTGCGTTGCTGCGCTAAAAACCAGTCCAAAATCTCCTCGCCGGTCCATACCAGCACTTTGTCATGGCCTAAGACATAGTCGTAAAGCTCTTCAAGGAAGCCAATGCGGTGTGGCACACCGCTCAGGTAGGGGTGTACCGATATGGCCATCACCCTGGGGGTTTGGGCACCGTCTTTGTACAGACGGTCAAATTGGGCTTTGCCCCGTTTGAGCATTTCATCCGACGAGTGTTGTTGCACAGCTGAAATGGCCACGTCATTCAACTCAATGGTGTAAGGCAACGCGGTTATGGGGCCCTTTGAGGAGTTAAGCGACACGGGTTGATCGTCCAACACCCAGTTGGCCACGTAGTCAATTCCGCATTCAGCGAGGTGGTCTAGGGTGTCGTCTGTCTCTGTAAGGCCAGGGCTTTCCCATCCCCGTGGCGCTTTACCTGTGAATTTGCGAATTTCGTCCATCGTTTCACGAATGGCTCCCAGCTGGTCTTCCACTTTGTGCATGGGCCGTTGCACCAAACCATGACCCATAAAGTCCCAACCCGCATGTAATGCCGCAGTGCACACCTCTTCGTACATGCGGCATGTGGTGCCATTGAGTGCGAAAGTGGCCTTCATCTTCCGGTCGCTGAGCGCTTCCAGCAGTCGCCAAAACCCTACGCGCATACCGTACTCATGCCAAGACCAGTTGGGCACATCGGGCAGCATGGGGTTGCCCATGGGGGGCGGCAGCAAAGCCCGCGGCATGGCGCTAGTGGGCTCCCATACCTCTACGTTGACGATGTTCCAGAGCACCACCCGAGCATCTCCTGGAAGCTTCAAGCTTGGGCGGTTAACTATGGATTGGTAAGGTGCGCGTGCCCGAACGCTGTGTCCAATGGGATGGCTCATGAAGGCTCCTGAAGTCTTGAGTGTGAACTCGGGTTTTACATATGCTGCTAACTATCATTAGAGATCATAAATTTCTAAGATTTTTCACTTGTTTGCAGAACTCTAAAGTGGGGTAATTACTGATGGTTTGGGGGTGCTTGCGCGCAGCATCAGCTGAGTTAATTCCTTAGAATGAAGTTGTCAATACTGGGTACTTCATCTCTCAGGCATGTTGGCACATAACATCAATCAGGAGACAAACATGATGAAAAATCTATGGACCACTTTGGGGGCTGCATGCTTGGTATTTGCTGGCATGGTGGGTGCGGCTCAAGCTCAAAACTTTCCCAACCGACCCGTCAAACTGGTGGTCACTTATCCACCGGGCGGCAGCTCAGATTTGATGGCCCGCATCATGGGTCAAAAGCTTAGTGAGTATTGGAACCAACCCGTGATCATTGAAAGCAGGCCCGGTGCGGCAGGCTCTATTGGCATGGAGTTTGCTGCACGTCAGGCGGCTGACGGCTACACCTTTGTGATTGGTAACTTGGGCCCCGCATCGGTGAACCCTTTGATCACCAAAGTGCCTTACAACATGGATAACGATTTCATTGCGGTTTCTCTAAGCGCTACCGGTCCCAACATTTTGGTGGTGCCCAGTAAATCACCATTTAAAAATTTGGGAGATTTGTTAACAGCAGCCAAAGCCAAAAACAACTCCCTTAATTTTGGTACCAGCGGAACGGGCAGCATGTCTCACTTGGCGGGAGAACTCATCATGCGCCAAGCGGGCGTCAAGATGACGGGTGTGGCATACAAAGGCGGCGGCTTGGCGGTGAATGATGTGCTGGCAGGTCAAATTGACTTTATCGTCTCAGACGCTTTGCCCGTGGCGCAGCACATCAAATCTGGTGGATTGCGCCCTCTAGCTATTACCAGCGAAAAACGCTCGCCCTTGTTTCCGGACATTCCCACCTTTGCTGAAGGGGGTTTGCAGGGCTTGGTGGCGGTGAACTGGTGGGGGGTGTTTTTGCCCGCAGGTACACCTAAGGCCATCGTAGACCGTTACAACGAGGCCTTGAGTAAGGTGATGGTCAACCCCGACCTCAAAGAGCGCTTTGGTGGCTTGGGTGTGGAGGCCATGGCTTCATCACCCGAAGAATTCAGGGCCTTCTTGGCCTCTGAAAAAGCCAAATATTCCAAACTCATTGCAGACAACAACATCAAGGCGGATTGAACATGTTTTTTACTTGCGCCCCCCATTGCACCGACCCTACACATAAGCACCACGCAGCTGCTACCAAATCCAGCAGCAGGGCGCGCGTGTCGGTGCCCGCGCTTCCGGCCACCGCCAAAGCAAAGGCATCGGGCACCTCTAAGGGCGCAGGTAAAACTCCGCGCATTGACATTCATTGCCACTATTTCAATCCCGAGGTGGGGAAAAAAGCCTCGGTTTTGAACCCCGTAGAGCTGGAAGTGGGACATATTTTTGCCAATCAATTGACGCGCGATGTCAACGCCAAGCAAATGAAAGACCGCGCGCCTAAGTTGTCCAACATTGACGTTCGCCTGAAAGACATGGATCGCATGGGCATCGACATCCAAGCGGTATCTCCTGCACCCTTTCAGTACTATTATTTTGCGGAGCCTGACTTTGGAGCCGAGTTGGCGCGCGATGTCAACAACGGCATTGCCGACATCGTGGCCAAGCACCCGGACCGCTTCATGGGCTTGGGCACGGTGCCTTTGCAAAACGCCGACCTCGCTGTGAAAGAGCTCAACCGTGCGGTTAAAGATTTGGGCTTGCGGGGCATTGAAATCAATACCCACGTCAATGGCAAAAACCTGACCGACCCCTCTTTAAAACTCGAAAAGTTCTTTGCCCGCGTACAAGAGCTGGGGGTCACCCTGTTCATGCATCCCAATGGGTTTACCGATGCACAGCGTTTAACTAACCACTACTTGAACAACGTGATTGGCAACCCGCTAGAAACCACCATTGCGGTCAGCCACTTGATTTTTGATGGCGTTATGGAGCGTAACCCCAAGCTCAAAGTGGTGCTGGCGCACAGTGGCGGCTACTTGGCCCACTATTGGGCGCGGATGGACCATGCGCACCGCGCCCGCCCAGACCTCAAAACCGTCATCAAGAAAAAACCCTCATCTTATTTAGAGCGGTTTTATTTCGATACCATCACCTTTGATGCCGACATGCTGCGTCACCTCATCAACCGCTTTGGTGCTGAACATGTGTTGCTAGGTACCGACTACCCTTACGACATGGGTGAAGAAGACCCGCTGGGCTTAATTGGCTCTGTCAAAAAGCTCAGCCGAGCAGACAAAGACCTCATCCAGGGTGGCAACGCGCAGCGACTCTTGAAGGTCTCGCCCGTTAAAAAACCTGCTGCCAAAAAATAGGGCGGTCGTTGTGACCGCTTACACCCCAAGGCATGTGGGGGATTGCTTCAATGTGGAAGACCTGCAGGCCTTAGCGCGGCAGCGTCTGCCGCGCTGTATCTACGACTTCTATGCCGGTGGCGCTGAAGACGAATTCACGCTAGAGCAAAACCGCGCAGCATTTGCTGAGGTGCAGTTTGCTCCTAGGGTGCTTCAAGATGTGAGGTCTGTTCAGCTCGAGGCCAAACTTGTGGGTGCTCCTGCTGCAATGCCTATGGCCATTGCACCAACGGGCGGTGCAGGCTATGGTTTTAGAGAGGCGGATACGGCCTTAGCACAAGCTGCTGCCAAGCACGGCATTCCGTACACCTTGTCCAGCAGTGCCACCACCACTATTGAAACCATTGCCCAAAAAGCGCCAGGACGCCTTTGGTTTCAGGCCTATATTTTTAAAAACCAAGATTTTTTTTGGAGTCTGTTAGAACGCGCTTTGGCTGCAGACTTTGAGGCCTTGGTCATCACACTGGACCTGCCTGTGGGCGGCAAGCGCGAGCGGGACATGCGCAACCATTTTTCGGTTCCGTTTCGCTACACCCCGCGCAATGTGCTGGACTTTGCCAGTCGACCCCGCTGGGCATGGGACATGTTGATCAACGGTTTGCCCGAACTGGTCAACCTCAAAGACCTGAACAAGCTTCCTACCTCTGCAAAAGCTTTGGCATCTTCTGTGGGCAAAGCTTACGACGCGGGCTTTGACTGGAGCCGCATGGCTGAAGTGCGCGACCGCTGGCCGCGAAAACTCATTGTCAAAGGCATCCACCGACAAGACGATGCTGAGCGCTTGGTGGCCATGGGGTGCGACGCCTTGGTGGTGTCCAACCATGGCGGTCGCCAACTCGATGGTGTACGTGCATCTTTGTACGCCTTGCCTGAAGTTTTGGCGGGGGCGGCTGGTAAAGCGCCGGTTCTGTTGGATGGCGGTATCCGTCGCGGTGCAGACGTAGCTAAAGCCATAGCTATGGGCGCGCAAGGCGTTTTGCTAGGTCGAGCCACCTTGTTCGGCGCCATGGGCGGCGGTTTTGAAGGCGTTGACCGTGCTTTAGACATTTTGCGAGACGAGTTGCACCGAACCCTGCAGTTGTGTGGCTTGTCCGATGTGCAGCAACTGTCAACCGATATTCTGCGAAATTACACCCTCAACACCATTAGGAGTTCGACATGACCCAAATTCTGATAACCGGCAGCGCCGTGATAACCATGGACCCCAAAATCGGGGACTTACCCATCGGCGATGTCTTGATAGACGGTAACCGCATCGTGTCAGTTGCTCCGCACATCCAAGCAGATGATGCACAAGTGATCGACGCGCGGGGTACCGTGGTCATTCCCGGCTTAGTCAATGCTCATATGCACACATGGCAAACCGGCCTACGCGGCTTGGCCTCCAACTGGACGGTGTTGGAATACTTTAAAAAAATGCATGCTGGCTTGGCCACTTTGTTTCAGCCCTCAGACATTTACATAGCCAACCTCGTCGGGGCGCTCAATCAAATCAACTGCGGCACCACCACTTTGGCAGACTGGTGCCACAACAACCCTACCCCCGCCCATACCGATGCGGGCATTGACGGATTGGTGGAGTCGGGCATTCGTGCCGTGTTTTTTCATGGCTCGCCTAAGCCCGACCCCAAGCCGGGACAAAAGCCTTTTTGGGAAGTGCCACACCCTCGCAGAGAAGTGGAGCGGCTGCTTAAAAGCCGCTTTACATCTCAAGACCAGTTGGTCACTTTAGGTTTGGCAATTTTGGGGCCGCATTACTCCACCTATGACGTGGCGGTGGACGACTTCAAATTGGCTCGCGAATTCGGCTTGATTGCCAGCATGCACTGTGCCGGTGGAGCAGCACGTGTGCCCGATGGCTGGGACCGCTTGGCCCAAGAAGGCTTGCTCGGTGATAACAACAACATCGTCCACGGCAATGACCTCACAGACGCGCAGTTGCGTTTCATGTTGGACCAGGGTGTGAGCTTTTCACTCACCCCCGAGACCGAAATGTTTCAAGGCCATGGCTTTGCCATCACCGGCAGACTGCGCAAAATGGGGTATCAGCCCTCGTTGGGTGTGGATTTGGAGTCTTGCATAAGTGGCGACATGTTCACGGTGGCGCGCATGGCCATGGCTACCCAGCGCGCTTTTGACAATGCCGAATCCAAGCAGCTGCACCAAAAGCTGCCTGACACCTCTACCATCACGGCACGCGAGGCTTTGTCTTGGATCACCATAGAAGGCGCCAAGATGCTCAAAATGTCAGACCGCATTGGATCGCTCACTCCTGGCAAACAAGCCGACGTGGTGATGGTACGTGTGGACGATTTGAATATGTTGCCCGTGCATGACCCTGTGGCTTCAGTGGTCACACAAACCAGCTTGTCCAATATCGACACGGTTTTGGTGGCGGGGACCATTCAAAAGCGCCATGGCAAATTGTTGTTTGGTGCTTTGGCCGATCGCCAAAACAGCTTGCAGCAGTCGGGAGGCCGCATTGTTCATGACCTTCAAAAGCTTGTGGCTTTGCAGCACCAGTAAGTAGCTTCCTTATTAAGGTTTACGCTAATTGTTCCGTAAGCCCTAAAACCGGATGATTAAGCCCATCTCTTAAAGGCTAACGAGGAGGCTGATCATGCAAAGTTTTATTCAAAAATACGTTACCAGGGTGCTGGGTTGTGCGGCGCTTGTATGGAGCGCAGCCACTATGGCCGCGCCTTCAGGTGCTCCCATTAAGGTGGGAGGCACCTTGGCCTTAACTGGGCCGCTTTCAGCCACCGCCATGATTCATAAGTTGGTAGGTGAAATTTATGTGGAAGAGCTCAACAAAAAGAACGGTTTGTTGGGTCGTCCTGTGGAATGGATTTTGAAAGATGACCAGTCTAGGCCGGACATGGCACGCACCTTGTATGAGCAAATTGTCACGGTAGACAAAGCCGATCTGCTGATTGGCCCCTACGCTACCGCCAACATCCTGTCCGCCATGGGTGTGGCGCAGCGCTATAACAAGGTGTTGATTCACCACACCTTTGGTATTCCCAATTTGGCCCGTTACGACATGCAGTTTCCTACTTGGGCCACTGGCGCCACGCCTGAGGTTTCGGGCCCCAACTTGGTGCTAGATGCTCTGTCTTCAGGCCCCAAGCCGCCTAAGACGATTGCCATCGTGACGTCTAAGTTTCCATCGGTGCACTTTATGTCCTTGGGTGCCCGCGAAATAGCCAAAAAACGCGGCTTAAGTGAGGTGCTGTTCTTGGAGTGGGAGTTTGGCAATCGAGACTTTGGCGCCATTGCCAGCCGTCTTAAAGAAGCTAAGCCCGACTTCATTTGGGGCGGTGTGATTGCACTTGAAGGCATGATGCTTTTGGATGCGATGAAAAAAATCGACTACACCCCACCCCAGATGTTCCACTTCCTACCCTCCCCTGGCCCCATGCTGAAGTCGGCCGATGCCAAAAATGCTTTGGCCATGACCATCTTTGAGCAGCACGCCCCAATGATGAGCAACACGGGCGCAGTTGAGTTTGCCAAGATTTACAACGAGCGTGCTGCTAAGGCTGGATTGCCTGACATTTTTGTGGATACGCAAGCAGCAGCATCTTTTGCTGCTTGGCAAGTCATAGAGGCTGCGGTCACTGCTACCAAGAGTTTGGATGACCGTGCCATATCGCTCTGGCTCAAAAAGAATACGGTCAACACCATTCAAGGTCCCATGCGTTTTGATGGTGTCAACAACTACGGCGATGACATGACCAAAGTCAAGCAGGTGCAAAACGGCGAGTGGGTAGTGGTGTGGCCACGTGCCTCGGCAAAACCTGGAGCTAGGCTACAGGCCCCTTAATTGAATGCAGCTTCCAGGGTTTGAGTTGCTCGGACAGTCCCTGCTGTCCGGGCTGTTTATAGGTGGCCTTTACGGTTTGCTGGGTTTGGGTTTGAGCTTGTCATGGGGCATGCTCAAGCAAATCAACCTGGCGCACTTTGGGCTTGCTTTTTTAGGGGCGTACCTCACTTACCAAATGTCCAACTCGTTTGGGGTGGACCCGATGGTCACTCTGGTCATCATTGCGCCGGGGTTTTTCTTAATTGGCATGGCCATGCATTGGGTGTTTGCCAAATTTAAGGTCACGCCGTTCAATTCACTGCTTGTCACCTTTGGCCTTTTGGCCATCATCGAGTCTTTGATTCAGTATGTATGGACTGCAGACTACCGCAAGCTGGAATCCCATTACGCTGAAATCAAGTTCAAGGTGGGTCTGTTTTACATCCCTCTGCCTGAGTTGCTCACATTGCTACTGGCCATCGCTTTAGCGTTAGGCACCTGGGCTGTGTTGCGTTACACCTCCACAGGTAAGGCCATGCGGGCCATGTCTGAAAACCCCCGCATGGCGGCAGCATTTGGGGTTAACGAGCGCATGCTGGCTCTGTGGTTGTCAGGTGCGGCCTCGGCGTTTGCAGGTGTGGCGGGCGTGTGTTTGGCCTTGAGCTTCACCTTGGCCCCTTCGCAAATTTACGGCTGGATTGGCGTGGTGTTTTCAGCCGTGATGATCGGCGGCTTAGGTAACCCCTTGGGCCCACTGATTGCCGGCATTGTGATTGGCCTGTCAGAGGCTACCACCATGGCCATTACTGTGCCGGCTTGGGCGCCTTTGGTGTCTTTTTCGTTGTTGATTGCCGTGTTGTTGGTGCGGCCGGGAAAAATTTGACATGAATCGGCAAGTGTTGACGGTGTTTGCATTGGTGGCTGCTGCTTTGGCAGTCTTACCCATGTTCAAGCTCCCTGCGTTTTACGAATCCTTTTTGTATTTGATATTCCATTGGGTGGTGCTGGCCACCTCTTGGAATATTTTGTCGGGCTACTCGGGCTATTTTTCTTTCGGGCATGGTGCCTTTTTTGGGCTGGGTATTTACACCACCGCGGTGCTCAGTGGCAAGTTCAATTGGCCGTTTTTGTATACCTTGCCTTTTGCTGCCTTGGTGCCGGCTCTGTTTGGCGTGGGTTTGGGCGCCCTTGTGTTTCGCTTGCGCAGTCTGCGGGGCGAGCTTTTTGGCTTACTCACCTTGGCGGTGACCTTTGTTATAGCCACTATCATTTTGAACACCCCCATCGATGGTGGCCCCGGGGTGTACCTGTCAGCAGTGCCTATTCCCAATTTGGGGCCATCTCCCTCTGCAACCTTTTATTTACTGGCGCTGGCTTTAGCGGTGCTGTGCGTATGGGTGGCCTATTACATCTACTGCAACCGTTTGGGTTCGGGTCTTTTCGCCATTCATGATGATGAAGACGTGGCTGAAGTCCAGGGTGTGCCCACATTGCGTTTCAAGTTGCAGGCGCTGGCCATTTCTTGTGCTTTTGCCGGCGTGGCTGGTGGTGTGCATGCCCTGTTTGTGTCGTACGTCACGGTCAGCGAGGTGTTCAACATTGTGGTGCCCCTGAATGTGGTGCTCATGAGCGTTTTGGGCGGCTCGCGGCATTGGTTAGGCCCAGCGGTGGGCGCAACCGCCATTACCGCTCTGCTTTATGCCTTTACAGCTGGAGACTTTGCGGTGGTGGGTCGCGCCACGGTGGGCTTGACCCTGATTTTGGTCATTTTGTTCATGCCCGAGGGTATCTTGGGGCAGATCTTGAAAAGGTGGCGCCGCTATCAAAAGCCCCCGCCCTTACCAAAGCCCATAGCCCCAGCAGCCATGACGATCAAGGGCGCAGCTGGAGAGGTGTTGCTGCAAGTTGACGATGTGTCCATGGCATTTCGCGGGGTGAAAGCGCTTTCTCATGTGAGTTTGGAGGTGCGCCGTGGCGAAATTTTGGGTTTGGTGGGACCTAATGGTTCGGGTAAGTCCACCATGGTTAACGTTATCAGCGGTTTTTACAAGCCCACGGGCGGCCGCTTGCTTCTCAATGGAACGGACTTGGTGCCTTTGCCCGCGCACCGCGCTGCACGGTCGGGCATAGCGCGCACCTACCAAATCCCCAAGCCTTTTACCAACTTGACGGTGCTCGAAAATGCCACCTTGGCGGGTATGTTTGGTGGACAGCAGTTGAGCCGTAAGGTCGCCGCACATCAGGCCATGTATTGGTTGGAATTTGTTGGCTTAGCAGAGCGCGCGCGCGCGCTGCCTTCTGAGCTCAATTTGCATCAGCGCAAATTTTTGGAATTGTCCCGAGCTTTGGCATCGGCACCTCAGTTGGTCATGCTCGATGAGGTATTGGCGGGCTTAACCCCATCTGAAATCAACCACGCGATTGCCATGGTGCGAGAGATCAGACAGAGAGGCTCCACTATTTTGTTTATTGAACACAACATGCGAGCCGTACAAGAACTTTGCGACCGTTTGATTGTGTTGAATTATGGGCAGATCATTGCCAGCGGCTTACCAAAAGAGGTCATGCAAGATCCTGCAGTGATCAGTTCTTATTTGGGAACGTCTCAGTCATGACCGCTACCTCGCATTCAGAAGCTTTATTCCGTGCCGAACAGGTCAACGTGTCTTATGGCGATGCACCCGCGTTGTGGGATGTGAACTTTCACATTCAAGAAGGTGAACTGGTCTCCATGGTGGGCCCTAATGGTGCTGGCAAAACCACCCTGATCAATACCGTCATGCGGTTGCTGCCCGTGCGTTCGGGTCGCTTGATGTGGCGCGGGGAAGATGTCACCTCGCTGAACGCCACACACATGTGCAACCGAGATGTGTCCATCGTCCCAGAGGGGCGCTTGCTGTTTGGTGGCATGACGGTGGAAGAGAATTTGGACATGGGCGGATACCGGCCCATGGCTCGCCCCCTTAAAGAGCAAACCTTGGAGCGGGTGTTTGCACTGTTCCCTATTTTGAAAGAGCGCCTTTGGCAGCAAGCGGGCACCTTGTCGGGTGGCCAACAGCAAATGGTGGCTTTTGGTCGTGCGCTGATGGCGCAACCCAAGTTGTTATTGATTGATGAGCCCTCGTTGGGCTTGGCACCCTCAGTGGTGGAGCAGGTGTTTGAGGCGATTTCTGAAATCCACCGAAGTGGCGTGTCTATTTTGCTGATTGAGCAAAATGCTGCGCGCGCCTTGGCTGTTGCCCAGCGCGCTTATGTGATGGAGGGTGGGCGCATTGTCTCAATGGGTGACCCCAAAGAGTTGATGAGCCAACCCCATATCCGGCAGGCTTACTTGGGTGAGGCCATCCATGCGTAAGCCTGATGCATTGAACGTTCTTAAGAACATACCGAAGTAAGGAGACCACGATGTCCTATGTAAAAGTGACCGATCTGGCGTTTGGCCGGCTGCAATCCCCCGACTTGGATGTGGCTGAAGAGTTTTTAACCAACTTTGGCATGCAGCGCGCCGAGCGCACACCAAATGCTTTGTACATGAGGGGCACGGACCCCAACCACCATATTCATGTCACGCATCTAGGACCCTCTAAGTTTATGGGGCTGTGCTTTTTTGTTCGCGATGAAGACGACCTCAAAGCCTTTACGAAAGCACCTGGTGCAACGGGTATTGAGCATGTAGACGAGCCCGGGGGAGGCAAGCGGGTTCGCATCTCTGATCCATTTGGCTACCAAATGGAGGTGATGTGCGGCATGGAGCAGTTAGCGCCTCTGTCCGTTCGCAAAACTGTGATCAATACCGGCGATCAAAAATACAACCGTGCGGGCAGCTTGATGCGTTTGAAGCAGGGTCCTTCACAGGTTAAGCGGGCTGCTCATGCGGTGATTTTGACGCCCGACGCAGGAGAAAAGGTCAAGTGGTACCGGGAAATGTTTGGCCTAGTGTGCTCCGATGAGGTCTATGCGGGCAGCCGCGACAACGTGATTGCCTCCTTCAACCGCGTGGACCGTGGTGAAGACTTTGTAGACCACCATACCTTTTTGTGTATCAAAGGCCCCTTGACTGGCTTGAACCATTTGTCTTTTGAGGCGCAAGACATTGATGACATCATGCTGGGCCACAAACATTTGCAAGCCGCCAAAAAATACGAACACGTGTGGGGTATTGGCCGACACGTTCTAGGCAGCCAAGTGTTCGATTATTGGAAAGACCCTTGGGGTCGCGTTCACGAACACTGGAGCGACAGTGATGTGCTCAACATCCATGCGCCAACCAACTACATGACGCCTGAAGAGGGTCTGAACTCTCAGTGGGGCGAGCCTGCGCCCGCTCCGTTTATTGCACACGCCATTCCTTAACTAAGAAAGATCCTTATGAATAAGCTCCGTCCCCTTTTCAAACTCGCATTGGCCACTTCTGCTGTACTGTCGGCCATGGTTTTGTCCGGCTGTGCCACGCCCACAGCTCAAGCCCCTGCCAACGACCCTGTGACCTTGCGCGTCAATGTGTTTAGGGGCGGAAGTAACTTGCCCATCTACATGGCGATTGAGAAGGGCTACTTCACGCGCCGTGGCATCACCACAGAGCTGCAGTTCACGCCCAACTCCACCCAACAGCGCACAGGCTTGGCCGCTGGCCGTTTTGAAATTGCCCATGCCGCGGTAGACAATGCGGTGGCCATGATTGAAGTAGCCAAAAACGATGTGGTGATTGTGGCCGGAGGTGACGGCGGCATGAATGAAGTGTTGGTGCGTCAAGACATTAGAACCTTGGCCGACATGAGGGGCCGCACCTATGTGGTGGATGCACCCAATACCGCCTATGCCTTAATTGGTCGCAAGATGCTTAAAAACGCAGGTCTGACGGAGGGCAAGGACTACAAACTCGAGCCATTGGGCGGATCTGAGGCTCGCACCAAAGGCTTGGATACCCCAGCCGGTGCCGCCACCTTGCTGAACCCACCTTGGAACTTTATTGCCAAAGACCGTGGTGCCAAGAGCCTAGGCTTGACCATTGATTTGTACGGCCCCTACCAAGCCAGCGGTATTTTTGTCATGCGCCCCTGGGCTCAGAAAAATGCCTCAGCTATGGAGCGCTACATTGCCGCTTACATTGAAGGCTGCCGCGCTGCTCAAGACCCCACGCAAAAAACTCTTGCCTTGCAGGTTCTTAAGCGCGAGTTGAAGCTCGACGACCGCATTGCCAACCTGACCTACCAAGCCTTGACGACCAAGGGCAGTGGCTTGAGCCAAGATTGCGCCTTTGATATGCAAGGGTTCCGCAATGTGCTTTCATTGCGTGCTGAAATGGAAGGCCAATGGGGCGGCCAAGCACCTGCGGTAGACAAGTTCTTAGACATGAGCTACTACAACCGCGCTGTTCAACACGCCAAGAATTGATTCATTGAAGCAAGAAGATTTGATTTGAGGAAGATTTAGTATGAGATTGATCGCTTTTCAACACCAAGGGCAAGCGGCTTTAGGTTTGCGTATAGGTTCTGAAGTGGTGAATCTCACCGCTTTGGGTTTCCCGACGACTCTAGACGCTCTGCTTCGCGCTGGACCTGATGCCATGGCGGCGGCGCACACTGCAGGTCAGCAGTCGCGCCACCGCGTCCCTTTGGCTTCGGTGCAGTATTTGCCACCTGTTGCCAATCCAGCAAAGGCCATTGCGGTAGGCTTGAACTACAAAGACCATGCGGCAGAGGGCAATTTTCAGCCGCCGACCTATCCAGTCTTATTTCACCGCTATCCCAGTTCTTGGGTGGGTCACGGTCAGGCCTTGGTTCGCCCCAAAGTGTCTGAGCAGTTTGACTACGAAGGCGAAATGGTCGTGGTGATTGGTAAAGCGGGCCGATACATTGATAAAGCCCATGCTCTGGACCATGTGGCGGGCTACTCCATTTTCAATGACGGCTCTTTGCGTGATTACCAGTTCAAGTCCACTCAGTGGATGATGGGAAAAAACTTCGACGCCTCGGGATCGTTTGGCCCTGAGTTTGTGTCTGCTGACGAGCTATCGCCAGGGGCAACCGGCCTGAAGCTGCAAACCCGCCTTAACGGTCAAGTGGTGCAGACCACCAGCACCAGCGACATGATTTTTGATGTGGCTACCTTGGTGTCTGTGTGCTCAGAGCCCTTTGCGTTGGAGCCCGGCGACATCATCATTTCCGGCACGCCCGCTGGTGTGGGCTTTGTTCGCAAGCCACCGTTGTTTATGAAAAAGGGCGACGTTTGCGAAATTGAAATTGAGGGCCTAGGCATTTTGTCCAACCCTGTGGTGGATGAGGCTTAAGCTATTTTGTAATTGACTGAAACAAATTGGAGGGTGACCCATGCGTGGCATGAAATCTTTAAAGGTTAATGGGGTGCTTGCGGCGACCTTCCTATGGGTTCTTCAAGTCCTGTGTTCGGGATCCGCTTGGGCGCAAGACTATCCCAACCGACCCATCAAAATGATCGTGCCTCAAGGTGCCGGTGGAGGCACCGATATTTTGGGTCGGCATGTGGCCGGGCGCATGACCGAGCTTCTCAAGCAATCGGTGGTGGTGGAAAACAAAACGGGTGCTGGCTCTTTGGTGGGCACTGAGTTTGTGGCGCGTTCAGCCCCTGATGGCTACACGCTTATGGTGGGCGGCATCTTCAATATGGTGATGAACAAGGCCCTGATTAAAAACTTGTCCTACGAGCCCGAAAGAGACTTCATTCCTTTGGGTTTTGTGTCGGCCTATCCCTTTATGTTGATCACGCGTGCGGACCTGCCCGTGAACAATTTGGCTGAGTTTGCGGCTTATGCCAAGGAGCGACCTGGCAAGCTCACTTATGGCTCTGCAGGTATTGGCACCTTGCAGCATGTGTGGGGCGCTATTTTGGCGGGGTCTTTGGGTCTGGATATGGTGCACGTGCCTTTTAAAGGGGCGGGTCCTGCACACCAAGAAATGTTTGGCGGTCGTGTGGATGTGATGTTTGACAACATTTCAGCTTCCAAGGGCTATGTTCAAGCCAACCGGCTCAAGGGCTTGGCGGTGTCTTCACTTGCTCGCAACCCTCAAATGCCAAACTTGCCCACCATCAATGAAACTGGGGTGGTGAAGTTTGACGGTGAGAGCTGGTTTGGTATCTTTGCGCCAGCAGGTACCCCCCCGCAGGTCGTGGCTAGGTTGCGTGAAGTTTTGGCTACCATCAACAAAGAGCCTGACTTTGTGGCGCGTGTCGACCGCGATGGCGGACGCATTTTGAACATCAGCCCCAACCAACAACAAGCCTTTTTAAAAGAAGAGGTTGAGCGGTGGGTCGGTTCGGTGGCGCGTTACAAAGTTACCGCTGACTAAGTTAGCTCAAACCAAGTCAGAGCTACCCAGCCGCGCCTTTAATTTGGCGGCCATTTCCTGCTGCCACTGCGCCATGGGCATCACGCCGGGTTTGCCGCCCAGGCGCGCTTGGGTGCTTTGAAGAATGCTCGCATCGTCTAAGCTTAAATCTAGGGGCTCGAGATAGGGTTGGTCTGCATGCCAAGGGGTGTCTAGATAGATCTCCACTCGATTGACTTCCGGGTCCCTAAAGTACAAAGACCAAGAGTTGCCGTGGTCTACGGTTTGAATCAAGGTCACATCTTTTCGCGCACATACCAGCTGGTGCATGACCCGCAGGTCTTGCAGGTTGATAACTTGAAACGAAATTTGTTGCAAGCCAAATCCGGGACCTGAGCCGGGCGGCCGACCGGTTTCCATCACCAGTTGGTGATGTGAGTTGGGGTCGCGGCTCAAAAAAACCACGTCGTGGTCGCGGACATGACCCGCATCGGTCACCACAAAGCCCAGAACCTCTTGGTAGAAGCTCGACATGGTTTTAATGTCCCATACAAACATGCCCATGTGGCGCAATTTAAGTTCAGGCAGCATTTGGGATTCCTTAGTGTTTTAAGCGTGGCATTAGAGCTGGATTTAAGAGCCTAACCACTGCTGAGCTTGCGCGTACAAGGCGCCCTGCTCAGGAGAGTTGTGTTGCACCAGGTCCGGCGTGATGTGTGCGCCCTTAAGGCTTTGCACATAAGTCAAATGGCGGTAGGCTGAAGGCAAACTATTCAGCAGTTGAGTATCTAAGGGAATAGGTGTACCGGGTATCACCGGGTCCATTCGGTCACGCTCATGTATGGGGTGCCGTTGGGCAATTTGCCAGCGATGGTCTGGGCGGACACACCAATCTAAAAAACGGCACCACGCTGTGACGTCCACGTCCACGTCATGAATTCGGGCCCTAAGCATCAGGGTCACCCGGGTTTCGGCCAAGGCCTTGTCGCCAGAAAGCTGAACCGAGCACGCACCCATGCTGTGCCAAGAAGTCGCGGCCTTGGGGTTGAGACTGCTTAGTATGGAGGCGTCTATAAATGCGTCTGCACTGCCGACCATCCAAGTGGTTTTGACATGTGCGTTGGGCGCGTAGCAGGTTCTGAGTTGTGACCAATTGCGCGTATCGCGCCACAAACCCCAGTTGTGCACGAGTTGCATCAATTCAAAGGCGTCGGGAGCTTGGAAGGGGAGCATGTGGGGTGACCAATTGGAAGTCGTAGAGCATAAGTGCGGCATTTAGAGTGCGCTATAGAGACTTGTCCTAAGTCAAGCTAGACTCCAAATTTCCTACTTGAGTAAAACTCAATATGAACATCATCGACAGCATTTCGGCCCAGTCTGACGCCATTGCCCGCATTCGCAAGGACATTCATGCCCATCCCGAGCTGCGTTTCGAAGAGCACAGAACCGCTGACCTGGTAGCCCAGCAACTCACCGCATGGGGCGTACCGATTCATCGGGGTTTGGGTGGCACGGGTGTGGTGGGGATTATCAAGAACGGCGCGTCAGATCGTGCTTTGGGCCTGCGCGCTGACATGGACGCCCTGCCCAGCTTAGAAAAAAACACCTTTGAACATGCCAGCCGACACCACGGCAAGATGCACGCCTGCGGACACGATGGCCATACCGCTATGTTGCTGGGCGCTGCGCAACACCTAGCTCAGCATCGGCACTTTGACGGTACGGTGTACCTGATTTTTCAGCCGGCTGAAGAAGGCGGTGGCGGTGCCCGCGAGATGATTCGCGATGGCTTGTTTGAGCAATTTCCCATGCAGGCCGTGTTTGGCATGCACAACTGGCCGGGTATGGCAGCGGGTACCTTTGCGGTCAGCCCTGGGCCTGTGATGGCGTCAAGCAATGAATTTAAGGTCACCATCCAAGGCAAAGGGGGACACGCCGCTTTGCCTCACACCACCCTAGATCCCGTACCGGTGGCTTGCCAAATGGTGCAAGCGTTTCAAACCATCATCACCCGCAACAAAAAACCTATAGATGCTGGTGTGATTTCGGTCACCATGATTCATGCGGGAGAAGCCACCAACGTGGTGCCCGACCGCTGTGAATTGCAAGGCACCGTGCGCACCTTCACCCTAGAGGTGCTGGACATGATCGAGGCCAGAATGCGCCAAATTGCCGAGCACACCTGTGCTGCGCAAGGTCTGACCTGCACCTTTGAGTTTTTGCGCAACTACCCGCCCACCATCAACGCTGTAGCCGAGGCTGAATTTGCCAAGCTGGTCATGACAGATTTGGTGGGGCCAGATCAAGTTTTGGTGCAAGAACCCACTATGGGCGCTGAAGACTTTGCCTACATGTTGCAGGCCAAGCCCGGGGCATACTGCTTTATTGGCAACGGAGATGGTGACCACCGCTCTGTGGGGCATGGGGCTGGGCCCTGCACCCTGCACAACCCCAGCTTTGATTTCAATGATGCCTTGCTGCCTTTAGGGGCCAGCTACTGGGTGCGCTTGGTGGAGCGCTGGCTCAGGTGAAATGGCGTTGGCTGGCCACTTGAAGCAGCCCATCAAAAATCAGGTTGTCCACCAATTCAAAGGGTATGGACAAGTTGGGCGACATTTTCCAACCAGCTCCACCCGTCATCACGCACCAGGGCTCGGTTTTGCAGTGTTGGCGTACATGTTGCACCATGCAGTCCATAGCACCCGATATAGCGAATGTGCCGCCACTGGTAAGGGCGTCACTGGTGTTGGTAGGAAAGGGGCGCACATCGCCTGTGGGTACATGCAAACCGGCGGTGCCGGATTCCAGCGCGCGCAGCATGATGCCGTGACCGGGCAAGATGTATCCGCCTAAAAAATGACCCTCTGCATCAATAGCTTCAACGGTGACGGCGGTGCCCACCATCGCCACCACGATGGGACGTGCTGGGCCAACAGAACGCATGCGGTGCCAAGCGCCAATCATGGCCACCCATCGGTCCGGTCCAAGTCTCGTGGGGTGGTCGTAGTTGTTGGTTAAGCCAGCCTCTGAGGCGCTGGACACCACCCATTGAGGCGCACAAGACCACATCTCCATTTGCGCCTCCACCCGGTGACGCACCGAGTCGCTGGCCACAATGCAGCCCAACATGCTGCTGGGTTGGGGCAACTTGGCCCATTCCCCGTCACTCAGGCGGTCGATGTTGTCTAAAAATGCGGCGCCCTGCTGCAAGATGGTGGCCCCAGGGTGGGGGGTATCAAACAAAGCCCACTTCAGGCGGGTATTGCCCACATCAATGGCAAGAAACGTCATGGGTCGTGGTTATGGGTGAAGCTTGAGGGTGGGGCTTAGTTTTGCTTCCAAGGAAGCCCATGAAAACGCCAGCCTCCTACTATGCCGCGATGGCCGCGGGCATCAGGGTTGCCCTCAAAGCCTTCCAGAATGTTGTAAGCCTCTAGGCCCAGTGTTGTGGCGCGTTGTGCCGCAGCTATGGAGCGCACGCCGCTTCGGCACAGCAGTAACAATTTTTTGGGGTCTGGGCTTGCGGTTTGAATGCGCGCATCAAACTCAGGGTTGAGCGCCATACCGGGCCACTGCTTCCAAGCAATGGCCAAGGCACCTGGCACAAAGCCCACCCACTCACGCTCGGCATCACTGCGAACATCTACCAGCACGGCCTCCCCAGATTGCCACCATTGGTGAGCCAGCTGGGGGGTGATGTCGCCGGCGTAGCCTTGCGCAGGGGTGACGCCCAAATCCAATGAAGACATACCCAGTTAAACGATCTTCACGCTCAAGTTGGGCAGGCCGTCCATGTGCATTTCTATCAATTTACCACGCGCAACAGGATCCCCAATTTCAGGGCAGAACCCTGAAAGACATTGCGACGATCCATTGCGGTCTCCTTGTTTGAATATTTCCGAGGTGGCATCTTAAAGGCTATGAGCTCGTCATCGATCAAAGATTTGTTGACGCAACCTTATCACTTACGAAGCGCTTACAAACATACGCGCTATTTACTGGTGAAAACCCTAAACGATTTGGGAGGGTTACACGTTCAGAATGAAAGATTCCGCAACTCAAACTTTGGAGATCTTTGTGAATACTTCCACTACCCCTCGTCGTCGCAGTCTGCTCAAGGGCGCTGCCATTGCAGCTGGCGCCATGACCGCACCCATGATCGCTACGGCGCAAACCGTGTCTTTGCGTTTCCAGAGCACTTGGCCTGCCAAAGATATCTTTCACGAGTACGCCAACGACTTCGCAAAAAAAGTGAATGACATGGCCAGCGGCAAACTCAAAATTGAAGTGCTGCCATCCGGGTCCGTAGTGCCTGCTTTCCAATTGCTGGAAGCCGTGAACAAGGGCACCTTGGACGGTGGGCACGGTGTGGTGGCTTACCACTACGGTAAGAACTCCGCTCTGGCCTTATGGGGTTCTGGCCCTGCATTTGGAATGGACCCCAACATGGTGCTGGCATGGCACAACTACGGCGGCGGCAAAGCGCTTCTTGAAGAAATTTACGCATCGCTGAGCATGGACGTGGTGTCTTACTTGTATGGCCCTATGCCTACCCAACCATTCGGCTGGTTCAAAAAGCCCATCTCTAACGTGAGCCAACTGAAGGGCGTTAAGTTCCGTACCGTCGGTTTGGCTGTGGACATGTACACCGACATGGGTGCCGCGGTGAACCCACTGCCCGGTGGCGAAATCGTGCCGGCTCTAGACCGTGGTTTGATTGATGGTGCTGAATTCAATAACGCCACTTCTGACCGCATCTTGGGTTTCCCTGATGTGGTGAAAAACTGCATGCTGCAGAGCTTCCACCAGTCCGGCGAGCAGTTTGAAATTTTGTTTAACAAGACCAAGCTCAACACGCTGCCAGCTGAACTGCGCTCCATCATTGACTACTCTGTTCAGGCCGCCAGTGCCGACATGAGCTGGAAAGCCATTGACCGCAACACCAAAGACTACATTGAGCTGAAAAAATCAGGCATCAAGTTTTTCAAAACACCCGACGCCATCTTGAAAGCTCAGTTGGCATCTTGGGACAAGATCATCGAGAAGAAAGGTTCTGAGAACGCTTTGTTCAAGAAGGTTTTGGATTCTCAGCGTGCCTATGCCATCCACGCTGGCCAGTGGCAGCGCGACTATATGGTCGACTTCAAAATGGCCTACGACCATTTCTTCGCTAAGAAGGCCGCACCTAAAGCGTAAGTCAAACATCAGGGCCGTGGACTAAAATCCGCGCCCTGATGGTCAACTTGAGTCAGGTTGACGCTGGAGTTTTCTACTTCCAGCCAATCGGGTAACCGATTGGCTGGTTTGTTTTTTAAGGGGTGTTGCCCACATGAAGATTCAAAAAATTCTGCACACAGCAGACCTCATCAGCACTTGGTTTGGTAAAAGCTTTGCTTGGTTGATTGTGGTTTTGATGTTGCTGGTGGTGGTGGAGGTGTTCAAGCGCTACATCTTGAATGCACCCACCGCTTGGGTGTTTGATGCCAGCAATATGTTGTATGGCACCTTGTTCATGATGGGGGGCGCCTATACCTTGTCACAGGACGGGCATGTGCGCGGCGATTTTTTATACGGCAGCATGAAACCCCGCAAACAAGCCGCCATCGATTTGGTGTTGTTTGGCCTGTTCTTTTTGCCCGGCGTGATGGCCTTAACTTGGTCAGGTTGGACGTATTTTCAAGATTCATTGGCCATCAACGAGCAAACTTTCAACGCAGACCCACTGCCGGTGTACCCTTTTAAGTTCATCATTCCGCTGGCGGGTGCTTTGGTGTTGATGCAAGGTTTGGCTGAAATGCTGCGCTGTGTGGTGTGCCTGCAAACTGGCGAATGGACGCCGCGCCTTAAAGACGCACAAGAGTCTGACGTGGTGGTCCAACAGTTGGCTGGCAGCGAATCGGTGGATGAAGAAGCCCGTCGCTTGGCTATTGAACAATCCAAAGGCTTGAAAGGTTGATGATGAGCAATGCAGCACTAGGCCTGACCATGCTCGGCATGATCGTGGTCGTGATCATGATGGGTTTTCCCACTGCCTTTACCCTGATGGGTTTGGGCATGATGTTTGGGTTTTACGCCTTTTACGACCCCGCCGTTCCGTTTTTTTCTAACAAAATTTTTGACCTGATGGTGCAGCGCGCCTTCGGCGCCATGAACAACGACGTCTTGTTGTCCATACCTTTGTTTGTGTTGATGGGCTACATCATGGAGCGTGGTGCGCTGGTGGACAAAATGTTCCAAAGCGTGCAGCTGGCGTTTCGCAGGTTGCCCGGTTCTTTGGCGGTGACCACCCTAGTCATTTGCACGTTCTGGGGTATTGCCAGCGGTTTGGTGGGCGCTGTGGTGGTGCTGATGGGTGTGATTGCCATGCGGCCGATGCTCAATGCCGGTTATGACACCCGCTTGGCTGCGGGCGTGATCACGGCGGGCGGCACCTTAGGCATTTTGATTCCTCCTTCAGTGATGATCATTGTGTATGCGGCCGTTGCGGGGCAGTCTGTAGTCAAGCTTTATGCGGCGGCCATGTTCCCAGGCTTCTTTTTAGCCTTTTTGTACTTGGTCTATGTAATCGGCTGGGCCCTGCTGGATCCCAAAGTGGCGCCTAAGCTGCCCATAGAGCAAATGCGGGCGCCCATTTCGCCTTGGGTGGCGCATGTGTCACGCAGCTATTCGCGTTTCATGTTGCCTGCATTGCTTTGGGCGGTGCTCAGTCCAGCCAAGGCTTTGCAGCGTGGCATAGACGGTGTCAACCTAGGGTGGCTGAGCCTGCTCAAGGCACTGGTTCGGGCCTTGGCTCCCGTAATTTTGGCTGTAGCCAGCCTGGGTACGGTCTGGTGGTACGTCACCATCCATTCACAACAGGTGGAAGACACCGGCGTAGTGGCCATGCAATCTGTATCCGACTCTGCGGCAAGTGTTGCTGAGCCAGTTACCAAAGAAGCGCTAGAGAGTAATGGCGTGCAAGAACCACCTGCTGGAGACGAGCCCTTACAAGAAATGGGCGCCACCCCCACGTTGCAAGAGTCTGCGGCTGTACCGGAAGAGCCCTTGCAAGAAATGGGTGCCGGAGAAGGTGTCAATGCTCCTAAAACCGAGCCTGTGCCGGAAGGCTTTTATTCTGGGTTTGCTGTGACTTGCTTGGTTGTGTTGGGCTTGCTCGCCTGGTACTACAGGGGGTTTGATGCTGAGCAGTACGAAATTTTGTCCATGCTCATCACCTCGGTCATGCCATTGGCTATCCTGACGTTTGTGGTGTTGGGGGTGATTTTGTTTGGCATCACCACCGCCACCGAGTCTGCTGCGGTGGGCGCTGCGGGCGCCTTTTTGATGGCGTGGAGTGCAGGCACCCTGAACCTCGAACGCATCAAAGAGGCCGTGTTTTTAACGGCTAAAACCACTTCTATGGTGTGTTGGCTGTTTGTGGGCTCCGCATTGTTTTCCGCAGTTTTTGCGATTTTGGGCGGACAGCGTTTGGTGGAGGAGTGGGTCTTGTCCATGAACCTCACCCCCATACAGTTTTTGCTGCTGTCTCAGGCCATTATTTTTGTGCTGGGGTGGCCGCTGGAGTGGACAGAAATCATTGTGATTTTTGTGCCCATCTTTCTGCCATTGCTGCAGCACTTTCAAATTGATCCCCTCTTGTGGGGGGTACTGGTGTTTGTGAATTTGCAGGCTGCCTTTTTGTCGCCGCCGGTGGCGATGTCGGCCTTTTATTTAAAAGGGGTCTCACCGCCGCACGTCACCATCAACCAAATCTTTGCCGGCATGATGCCTTACATGTTGATTGTGATTGTGTGTATGGTGCTCATGTATGTGTGGCCTCAACTCACTTTGTGGTTGCCCAACTATTTGTACGGTGGTTGAGTCACAGGAGGGTGCTGAGCGGGCCCAAGTGGCGGCAAGTTTGGCGCGCGAAATTCAACAATTGCGTGCAGCTGCAGTGATGCTGCAAGAGGGTAAGCCTGAAAAAGCCCGTGCAGCTCAGGCCTGCTTGGATTTGGCGCAACAACGTGAGGCTAAGCTCACTTCGCAGGAGCGGGCGCTGTTAGCGCTGGCCCCCCAAGGGGACGTCTTTATCGATCACGGAGCACTGATACTACAAGCTCAAAACAAGTCGCAGTAATCAACACCAAGGTTTTACTGAATGTGTTCTTCTGCAGCGCCAAAATCCTGGTCAAGCTCCAGCTCAATTTCCTGATCAATGTCCTCGTAGGGGTTCTTGCCCTTGGCATAGGGAATCAGGGGTTTGTCCAAGGGACGCAAGACGCGGCGTTTGAGGCTGCGTAAGGTGGTGGACTGCTCCATCGCTTGGAGTACGTTTTCAGGCTCCATCATGAGGCTGAAGGGGTTGAGTGAAATAAGATCGTTTTGCATGGTTTATCCTCGATATGCATCCAAAGTGGACGTGATCTACTTTAGGCCTCGGTCTTAATAAGTGAAGTCGGCAGGAGGCGCAACTTCTTGTAGGAAGTTGTCTGACAATCCGTCACTTTTCAAGAAGCACTAAGCTTGGGTCATGTCCGATGCCCCCCACCCCTTTGAGAGCCTTACCCCAGATGTGGTGATGGACGCTTTAGCCAGCGTGGATTTGTGGGGAGACGGCCGCTTGCAGGCGCTGAGCTCTTATGAAAACCGCGTCTATCAGGTGCAATTGGATAACGGACCTGCAGTGGTGGCCAAGTTTTATCGCCCCGAGCGCTGGACCTCTGCGCAAATTCTGGAAGAACACACCTTTGCTCAACAGTTGATCGAGGCGGAGGTGACCGTGGTGGGGCCGATGCACTTGGCGTTGGCTGCCCCTAAGGCTCAAAGCTCGCCTTCTACCCTGAACTATTTTGGCGGTTTTGCTTTTTCAGTCAGCCCTTGGCGTGGTGGACGCCCGCCAGAATTGGATCAACCAGAAGTCTTGGAATGGATTGGCCGGTTTTTAGCTCGAATACATGAGGTGGGCGAGCAGCAGCCGTTTTCGCACCGCCCCAGTTTGAACGTAGAGACTTTTGCACTGGCCTCGCGAGATGTTTTGCTGGCGCAGGAGCTGATTCCGCTGGACGTGCAAGCCCAGTGGGAGCGGGCCTTTCAAGAGGCTTTAAATGTGTTGAGCAGCTTTAAAGACTTAAAGACGCCTGGCCATGCTGGCCCAGACGATGACCCCATTGCGTTCATAAGAGTGCACGGTGATTGCCATGCGGGCAATATTTTGTGGACACCCACCGACGTGCCTATGGCTCAAGGGCCCGGCCCCCATTTTGTGGACTTGGACGATGCCCGCATGGCGCCCGCAGTCCAAGATCTTTGGATGCTTCTTAGCGGCGACCGCGCGCAGCGCACGTTTCAGATGAGCTGCTTGTTAGACGGCTATGAACAATTCCGCCGTTTTGACCGGAGGGAACTGGCTTTGGTGGAGCCTTTGCGGACCCTGCGCCTCATCCATTACAGCGCGTGGCTGGCGCAGCGCTGGAGCGACCCCACCTTTCCCATCAACTTCCCTTGGTTTGGAAGCAGTGATTACTGGAAGGGTCAGATTCAAATGCTGCAAGACCAATGCGAGGCCATGCAAGACCCCGCATTGATGGTGTAGCCCTTAAATCCGGTGTAGCTTTAAACCAGTAGCGCGTTCACGCGTTTGACGTAAGCAGCAGGGTCTTCAGGCAAACCGCCTTCGGCCAACAAGGCTTGGTCAAACAATATATGCGCCAGGTCATGAAAGTGCACCGAGCCGTCCAGCCGCTTAACCAACGCGTGCTCTGGATTCACCTCCAGCACAGGTTTGGTCTCAGGCGCTTTTTGGCCCGCTTGCTTGAGCATGCGCGAGAGCTGCAAGCTCATGCCACCGTCTTGCACCACCAAACATGCTGGTGAATCCACCAGGCGGCTTGTCACACGCACGTCTTCTGCCTTGTCTTTGAGGGCTTCTTTGAGCTTGGCAAGTACAGGCTTGAAGGTTTCGGCGGCTTCTTCGGTGGCTTTTTTCTCGGCTTCGTCCTGGAGCTTGCCCAAATCCACAGCACCTTTAGCCACGCTTTGCAGGGCAGTGCCCTCAAATTCATTCAAAAAGCCCAGAGCCCATTCGTCGACCCGGTCGGTCATAAGCAGTACTTCGATGCCCTTTTTACGGAACACTTCAAGCTGCGGGCTGTTTTTAGCGGCCGCCAAGGTGTCGGCGGTGATGTAGTAGATGGCTTCTTGGCCTTCTTTCATTCGGGCTTTGTAGTCGGCCAGAGATACATTGCTCGTGTCGGTGGTGCTGGAAGCAAAACGCAGCAATTTGGCCAAACGCTCGCGGTTGGCAAAGTCTTCGCCCAAACCTTCTTTAAGCACCGATCCAAACTCGGCATAAAACTGAGCGTATTTGCCTTCTTTGGCTTGGTCCTCTTCGCTCACCACATCGGTCACGGCGTCTTTGTCTGTGGCGGCTTCAGGGGCTGAGTGCTCATTGTGGGCGGCCAAGTCTTCCAGCAGACCCAGAACGCGGCGGGTGTTGCCTTCGCGAATGGCGCGCACATCGCGGCTTTCTTGCAAAAGCTCACGGCTCACGTTCAGAGGCAGGTCGGCTGAATCCACCACGCCTTTGATAAAGCGCAGGTAATTAGGTAGCAGCGCCTCGGCGTCGTCCATGATGAACACGCGCTTGACGTAAAGCTTAAGACCGCCCTTGCGCTCGCGGTTCCACAAATCATGCGGCGCCTTGGAAGGTACATACAGCAACTGGGTGTATTCGGTGCCGCCTTCCACGCGGTTGTGGCTCCACGTGAGGGGTGCTTCAAAGTCGTGGCTGATTTGTTTGTAAAACTCGTGGTGCTGCTCAGAGGTCACGTCTTTTTTAGCGCGGGACCAAATGGCGTTGGCTTTGTTGATGGTTTCCCACTCGCCGGTGGTAACCATTTCTCCGGGCTGGTTGTCTTGGCCTTCTTTCCATTCTTCTTTGAGCATTTGAATGGGCAAAGAAATATGGTCGGAATACTTGTTGACGATGTTTTTGACTTGCCAGGTGTTGAGGTAGTCGCTGGCATCTTCACGCAGGTGCAATATCACGCTGGTGCCCCGCTCTGAGCGGGTGATGGCTTCCACCTCAAAGTCGCCGGTGCCGCCACTGGTCCAACGCACGCCTTCTTCGGGTTTGGCGCCCGCACGGCGGGTTTCCACCGAAATTTTGTCGGCGACGATAAAGCCCGAGTAAAAACCTACACCAAACTGACCAATCAGCTGCCCTTGCTCGCTGGCGTTGGCTTTTTGGTCGCCGCTGAGCTTACTCATGAAGTCGCGGGTGCCGCTTTTGGCAATGGTGCCCAGGTGGTCAATGGCCTCTTGGCTGCTCATGCCGATACCGTTGTCGGTGATGGTCAGAGTTTTGGCGGTTTTGTCTAGGGTGATGCGCACCCGCAAGTCGGACGCGTCTTCATACAGAGCGCTGTTTTCTAGGGCCTCAAAACGCAGCTTGTCGCATGCGTCAGAGGCGTTGGAGATGAGTTCGCGCAGAAAAATCTCTTTGTTGGAATACAAAGAATGCGTCACCAAGTGCAGGAGTTGGGCCACTTCGGCCTGAAAGGAATGGGTTTGTTTGCTCATGGATTTGAAATGTCTAAGGTTGAAAGCATGCAGCTGAGGTACAACTGCAGTAATCGCCACATGGTGGCCGGGCCCAAAATTTCAAGTTCTGGCGGCTTAAAACTTTTGATTAAAACTTTTCGTGCGGCGCCAAGTAACGCCATTGCCCTGCCGGCAAGTTGCCCAGCATGACCTTGCCAATGCGCACCCGCTTGAGGCCCACCACCAGCAGGCCCACTTGCTCGCACATGCGGCGGATTTGACGTTTTTTGCCTTCGGTCAGCACAAAACGCAGTTGTTCGGGGTTTTCCCAGCTCACTTGGGCAGGTTTTAGGGCCTGCCCATCCAGACTTAAGCCGTGGCGCAGCCTTTGGAGCTGTTCGGCCGGAAAAGCTTGTTGTACCTGGGTGGTTACGGTGCCGCCTGCGTAGCTCACCCGCACCAAATACTCTTTTTCAGTGGCGCCATCTTCGCCAATCAGTTGGCGTGCCACCCGCCCATCTTGGGTCAGGACCAGCAGCCCGGTGGAGTCGATATCCAGCCGACCCGCCGGGGCTAAGCCACGCAGCTGGGAGTGGTGAAAAAAGAAGCGCGCATTGTCCTGCACCCAGCGGTTGTTGGCCTGTATGAGGGTGACAGCGGGGGTGTGGCCATCTTCGGCTTGACCGCTCACAAAACCCATGGGCTTGTGAAGCAACACCGTCACCTGCGTGGCTTGGTGCCGGTTGGCTTGCGGATCCACTTCTATTCTGTCGCTGGGTAAAACCTGCTTGCCCATGATGGCTGCTTGCCCGTTGACCTTGACCCAGCCTTTGGCAATCCACTCGTCGGCCTCGCGCCGAGAGCACAGCCCCAATTCCGCCATACGCTTGTTCAGGCGGCTGGTGGCGGGTGCAGAGGCTGTTTGGGCAACGCCTTTTGGCTGGGGGGCTCTGCGAAAGCTGGGAGGCGGGTCTACGGGCATGATGCTTCTATTTTGCGGGAGTGCGATAGGTCTATTTACTGGATTAGGCTGATACATTCCTGAAACAAGGCTTGACCCGGGCTAATGTCATAGAACAAAGGCCGCATAACAAAGCCACCACCTACGTACAGAGGAGATACCTATGAAGACCCACCATTTAATTCGGCTGTTAAGCAAACCGGCTCGTTTGGCTAAGGCTAGAGCCTTGACGGTCACCTATGCAGGTGCATTGCTGTGCGCCAGTTTAGGTTTTGCCACCCTGGCCAACGCCCAAACGTCAGGCTGGCCGAACAAGCCGGTGCGCATTGTGGTGCCCTTTACCCCTGGCGGCACCACCGACATATTGGCCCGTGCGGTGGCACCGGAGCTGTCGAGGGCGTTTAACCAGCAGTTTTTGGTGGAAAACCGTGGCGGCGCTGGCGGTAACTTGGGGGCTGAAATCGTTGCCAAATCTCCAGGCGACGGCTACACCTTGCTGATGGGCACTGTGGGCACGCATGGCATCAACCGTGCCTTGTACGACAAATTGCCCTACGACCCTATTAAAGACTTTGCGCCGGTCACGCTGGTGGCTGCGGTGCCCAATGTCATGGTGGTCAATGCCGAAAAAGCCAAGGAGCGCGGCATCAACACCGTGGAAGACTTTGTAAGGTTTGCCAAGGCCAACCCAGGCAAGCTCAACATGGCCTCCAGCGGTAATGGCACGTCTATTCACCTGTCGGGCGAATTGTTCAAGTCCATGACGGGTACCTTTATGACCCACATTCCGTATCGTGGTTCCAGTCAGGCCTTGCTGGACTTGAGCGC
>CAMAWQ010000004.1 GCA_945862005.1 Hylemonella gracilis
GCCGCGCACGGTGGTGACCTTGCGCATCTTGGCCATGGCAGCCAGCCCGCCGGTCAGCTTGCCGATGACTTTTTCTTTGTGGCCGCGCAGCTTGTCGATGTTGACCACCGGCTTGCCGAAATCCACGCCCAGGTCGGCCATGTGGCTGACCTCGTCCATCACAGCCGCCACATGGAGCAGCGCCTTGGAAGGTATGCAACCTACGTTAAGACACACGCCGCCCAGGGTGGCATAGCGCTCCACCACGATGACCTTAAGGCCCAGATCCGCCGCGCGGAAAGCCGCCGAATAACCGCCAGGGCCACCACCTAGAACCACGAGGTCGCAGTCCAGATCGGCAGAGCCGCCAAAGCTGGCAGCGGCAGGTGCATTAGCAGTTGCGCCCACCGCAGAGATTGAGGTAGGTGCAGGAGCTACAGATGGTGCAGCCGAAGGTTCAGCGTTTTGAGCTGGTTTATCGCCAGATGCATGTGCACCTTCCGCCTCCAACATCAACACCACAGAGCCTTCTTTGACCTTGTCACCCAACTTGACCTTGATCTCTTTGATCACACCGCCTTGGCTCGCCGGAATCTCCATGGAGGCCTTGTCGGACTCCACGGTGATCAAGCTTTGCTCGGGTTTGATGGTGTCGCCCACCTTCACCAGCAACTCAATCACCGACACCTCGGCAAAGTCGCCAATGTCCGGAACCTTAATTTCAATAACTGACATGGGGTTTCCTTTACAGCATCACGCGGCGGAAATCGCCCAGCACCTGACCCAAATACGCATTGAAGCGTGCGGCAGCCGCACCATCAATCACGCGGTGGTCATAACTTAAGGACAGCGGCAGCGACAGCCGTGGCGCAAACTCTTTGCCATTCCACACCGGCTCCATGAAGGACTTGCTCAAGCCCAAAATAGCCACTTCAGGCGCGTTGATGATGGGGTGGAAAAACCGCCCCCCAATACCCCCTAAAGACGAGATTGAGAAGGTGCCGCCAGTCATTTCGGCCGGAGACAACTTGCCGTCTCGTGCTTTTTTAGACAGTTCGGCCAAGTCTTGGGAAATTTGCAAAATACCTTTTTGGTCGGCGTTTTTGAGCACAGGCACCACCAAACCGTTGGGCGTATCGGCGGCAAAGCCAATGTGGAAGTACTTTTTGTAGACCAGTTGATCTCCGTCGAGGGAGGTATTGAAGTCTGGAAACTTTTTCAGGGCGGCCACGCAGGCTTTGATCACAAAAGCCAGCATGGTCACCTTGATGCCGGATTTTTCGTTTTCTTTATTGAGCTGAACACGCAAGGCTTCCAGCTCAGTGATATCGGCGATGTCGTGGTTGGTGACATGCGGAATCATCACCCAGTTGCGGTGCAAATTGGCGCCACTGATTTTTTTGATGCGGGATAAATCTTGGCGCTCGACTTCGCCAAACTTTGCAAAATCCACTTTAGGCCAAGGCAACAGGTTAAGCCCTGAACCCCCTGAAGCGCCTGAAGCGCCAACGGATGCAGCGCCCATACTGCTGGTGCATGCACTACCCGCCATGACAGATTTGGTGAAGTTTTTGATGTCGTCTTCAGTAATTCGACCCTTGTGGCCCGAGCCTTTGAGCTCGTCCAAAGGCACACCCAACTCGCGTGCAAACTTGCGCACCGAGGGAGATGCGTGCGGTAACGCGCCTTTGGTAACCATAGGATCGTGAGCAGGCAAAGCGGCTTTGGACGCGGAGGCTGTGGCCACAGCTGGAGCCGATGCAGCAACAGCTGCAACAGCAGGAGCCACAGGGGCGGGTTGGGCTGCAGCTGATTGAGCTGGGGCTGGGGCAGCAGCAGTTGCTGGAGCCTCAGCGGCCACACTTGCTTGCGAATCCAGCATCAACACCACAGAGCCTTCTTTGACCTTGTCGCCCAGCTTGATCTTGAGCTCTTTGACCACACCCGCGTGGCTAGACGGAATTTCCATAGAGGCCTTGTCAGACTCCACGGTAATCAGGGACTGCTCGGCTTTGACCGTATCACCCGGCTTTACCAAGAGCTCAATCACCGACACCTCGGCAAAATCTCCGATGTCGGGCACTTTGATTTCAATAATGGCCATATCTGGTTTCCTGAGGTTGACGCCGCTTCAGGCGAGCAATGGGTTGATTTTGTCGGCCTTGATGCCGTATTTGGCTATCGCCTCTGCCGCCTTCGCGACAGGGATCACGCCGTCTTCGGCCAGCGCCTTGAGGGCGGCCACCACAATGTAATGACGGTTCACCTCAAAGTGCTCGCGCAATTTGCTGCGGAAGTCGCTGCGGCCAAAACCATCGGTGCCCAGCACTTTGTAGCTGCGCCCTTTGGGAATAAAGGGGCGGATTTGCTCCACATAGGCTTTGATGTAGTCGGTTGAGGCCACCACCGGCCCTCCAAACGGCTCGAGTTGCTGGGACACAAAAGACACTTTGGCGGCTTGTGTGGGGTGCAGCAGGTTCCAACGCTCGCAGGCTTGGCCGTCACGGCCCAACTCATTAAAGCTGGGGCAGCTCCACACATTGGCCGCCACGCCCCACTCGTCTTGCAACAGCTGACGCGCCGCCATAGATTCGCGCAAGATGGTGCCAGAGCCTAACAAGTTGACAGTAGGCGGCGCAGACTTGGCAGCACCTTTTCCCTTGCCAGCTTTAGCTGTGCCCTGTTCAGCCGCTTCCAACAGGTACATGCCCTTGATGATTTGTTCCTCGGTGCCGGGTTGCAAACCGGGCATGGGGTAGTTTTCGTTCAGCAGGGTGATGTAATAAAACACGTTTTCTTGGCGCTCCACCATCCGCTTAAGACCGTGCTGCATGATCACTGCTACTTCGTGGGCAAAGCTGGGGTCGTAACTCACACAGTTGGGAATGGTGCTGGCCAACACGTGGCTGTGGCCATCTTCGTGCTGCAAGCCTTCGCCATTGAGTGTGGTGCGGCCAGATGTGCCGCCCAGTAAAAAGCCGCGCGCTTGCATATCGCCTGCAGCCCAAGCCAGATCGCCAACGCGCTGCAAGCCGAACATGGAGTAATAAATATAAAAGGGCACCATGATGCGGTTGCTGGTACTGTAAGAGGTGGCCGCCGCAATCCAGCTGCTCATGCCGCCTGCTTCGTTGATGCCCTCTTGCAGAATTTGACCGGCTTTGTCCTCTTTGTAGTACATGACCTGGTCTTTATCCACCGGGGTGTACAACTGCCCTTGTGGGTTGTAAATACCCACCTGACGAAACAAACCTTCCATACCAAAGGTTCGGGCCTCGTCCACCAAAATGGGCACCACCCGTGGGCCTACTTGCGCGTCACGCAGCAAGATGGTCAGAAAGCGCACATAGGCTTGGGTGGTGGAAATTTCGCGCCCTTCAGTGGTGGGCTCCATGACCGCTTTAAACACCTCTAGGTCGGGTACCTGCAACAGCTCGTCAGCCTTGGTGCGGCGCTTGGGCAGATAGCCGCCCAGCGCTTTGCGGTGCTCGTGCAGGTATTTCATTTCTGGCGTGTCGTCCGCCGGTTTGTAAAACGGAAGCTTGTCGAGCTGGTCGTCAGGCACCGGAATATTGAAACGGTCCCTAAAAATACGAATGTCGTCGCTGGTGAGCTTTTTGGTTTGGTGGGCGGTGTTTTTGCCCTCACCGCTCTTGCCCATACCAAAACCTTTCACGGTTTTAATCAACAACACGGTGGGTTGACCTTGATGGTTCACCGCCTGGTGATAAGCCGCATACACCTTTTGAGGATCGTGGCCGCCGCGCTGCAGACGCCAAATATCGTCGTCGCTCATGTGGGACACCATCTCGAGCGTCTTGGGGTTCTTGCCAAAGAAATGTTGCCGCACATAGGCGCCGTCATTGGCTTTAAAAGCTTGGTAGTCACCATCTACGGTGTCCATCATCAGCTTGCGCAGGTGGCCTTCTTTGTCGCGCGCCAGCAAGGGCTCCCAGTTGCTGCCCCACAGCAGCTTGATGACGTTCCAGCCTGCGCCACGGAACTCGCCTTCCAGCTCTTGGATAATTTTGCCGTTGCCACGCACCGGGCCGTCCAAACGCTGCAAATTGCAGTTGATGACAAAAATCAAGTTGTCTAAATTCTCCCGGGCGGCCAAGCCAATTGCGCCCAAGCTTTCCACTTCGTCCATCTCGCCGTCGCCACAAAACACCCATACCTTGCGGTTTTCGGTGTTGGCAATGCCGCGGGCGTGAAGATATTTAAGGAATCGTGCTTGGTAAATGGCCATCAAGGGGCCTAGGCCCATAGACACGGTTGGAAACTGCCAAAACTCGGGCATGAGTTTGGGGTGGGGGTAGCTGGAAATACCTTTGCCATCGACTTCTTGACGGAAATTGAGCAGATGCTCCTCGGTCAAGCGGCCTTCTAAATAAGCGCGGGCATAGACACCTGGAGAACTATGACCTTGTATGTACAGGCAGTCACCGCCATGGTGTTCGCTTTCAGCATGCCAAAAATGGTTAAAGCCTGCGCCAAACATATTGGCTAGCGATGCAAAAGAACTGATGTGCCCGCCCAAATCACCACCATCTGGCGGGTTGTGCTTATTGGCCTTAACGACCATAGCCATGGCGTTCCAACGCATATAGGCGCGCAGCCGCTCTTCAATTTCTAAATTACCGGGGCAACGAGCTTCTTGGTCTGTCTCGATAGTGTTGACATAACCTGTGGTTGCAGAAAACGGCATGTCAATGCTGTGTTCTCGCGCATGCTCCAAGAGCTGCTCTATTAAGAAGTGGGCGCGCTCTGGGCCCTCTTGCTCAATGACCGCACTGAGGGCGTCCAGCCACTCACGGGTTTCTTGGCTGTCTTGATCGTTGGCGCTGGAACCTAACACGTGGTTTGGCAGTGCGGACATAGACGTCTCCTCAGTTTTGGTTTTGCTTCGTATATTGACCGTGTTAAGGATGCACGATAAGTGTGTCATACCCAACTGGCGCCAAGTTTCGCATATATTTTTTTAAATTTCAAATTACGCTTATTAGTTTCAACATATGAAATAAAAGCTTGTATTTAGAAGCCCATGCACTCAACCTCACGTATATTGGCAACTCCTTAAGTAACTAAAACACCATGACCCACGGGCTCCCCAAATTTCAGTCTTGGCTGAAGCGGCAGTACCTAGTATCCCGCTTCAAAGCGTGGTGGAACCGCCAAACGCCCTATCGGCAAGATCGTTTTGCCATGCTCGCGCCTTTGGCTGCGGTGCTGTTGTTTTTGGCAGCCATCGTCTCGGTGTTCACCTACCTAAGGCTAGAAGAAATAGAACGTGAAAAAGATGCCCTTCGCAGCGATGTGGAATATGCCCAGCAGCGGCTGCGAATGCGCCTGATGGAGCGGCAAGAACAGTTCATGCGCATGGCTCGCGAGATGTCGAGTGGCGATATGGACTTAAAAGAATTTCAACTCCGCTCCGAAACGCTCATCTCTCAATACCCCGAGCTTTACAGCATCAACTGGGTGGACGATAAAAAGTTGGTGCGCTCCAGCCTCTTTAGTCCCGCTCTACCCTTAAATTGGGACCATCTTGAGGGCGAATTGCTTCAGCCCCCAGAGGCATTGCAAAACTTCAACCTTGCCAAAAGCCTGGAGCAACCGGTGTACTCTCAGCGCGCGGTGGCCGACAACGGCAGTGCGCCGCTGGAATTGCAAATTCCCCTCAGGCGCCGCAACCTTTTTCTAGGGACGCTGCTGGTGGAGTACTCGGTAGACGGCTTGCTGCGCTACGGTGTACCGGCTGAAGTGTCTGCCCGTTATGCCTTTACCTTGCACAGCGCCGATGGCATCCAATTAGCAGGTAGCCGTCTGCCTTCGCGCAGCACAGCAGCCAACTTGTTGCCTTGGGCATCCAACGCCAACATTTTTGAAGTGCCCGTTTCCCCTGTGGGTACGGGCCTGCTGCTGCGGGCAAGGGCGTACCGTACTTCTTTGGGCGTCATTGGCAGCGGTATGTTCTGGGTGGTGGTGGGCCTCAGCGGCATCACCGCCTGGATGCTGATTGGCAACTGGCGGCACACACGACGGCGACTGCAAGCCCAACAGGCTTTGGTGGTGGAAACCAACTTCAGGCGCGCTATGGAAAACTCCATGCCCACCGGCATGCGCGCTTTGGACTTGCAAGGGCGCATCACCTACGTCAATGCCGCGTTTTGCCAGATGACCGGCTGGAGCGAGAGTGAGCTGGTGGGAGTTACCGCACCTTTCCCGTATTGGCCGCATGAAGACATCGACTACCTGACTGTGCGTTTGGAAGATGAACTTAAAGGTCGCATCTCCCCGGGCGGCTTTCAAATTAGGGTGAAACGCAAAAACCACAGTATTTTTGATGCGCGTATTTACATTTCGCCGCTCATTGACGCCCGCGGCCAACAAACCGGCTGGATGACCTCGATGACCGACATCACCGAGCCCAACCGGATTCGGGAGCAGTTGTCGGAATCTTACGAGCGGTTCACCACGGTACTGGAAGCTTTGGACTCATCCGTCTCCGTAGTGCCCTTGGGCACCGATGAACTGCTGTTTGCCAACAAAATGTACCGGCTGTGGTTCCACGACCAAACCACTGGCCACAAAAAATTGGCCGCCAGCAAAACCGAGTCGCCGCAACTCACCCTGCTGGACGCCCAAGACAGTGTGGACATCTTGGCGGGCATGCCAACGTCCACCATGACCGAAGCTGACGCCGAAAACGCGGAAATTTATATAGACGAACTGCAAAAGTGGCTGGAGGTGCGCTCCCGCTACCTGACTTGGGTGGACGGCCGCTTGGCTCAAATGATCATTGGCACCGACATCACCACTCGCAGGCGGGCTGAAGAAGAAGCCGCCGAACAGGCCGAGCGCGCCCAAAATGCCAGCAGACTGATCACCATGGGCGAAATGGCCTCCAGCGTGGCGCACGAGTTGAACCAGCCGCTCACTGCCATCAACAACTACTGTACGGGCATGTTGTCGCGCATCCGCTCAGGCAACATCAATACCGACGACCTGATTGGCGCCCTAGATAAAACCGCCCGCCAGGCGCAGCGGGCGGGGCAAATCATTCAGCGCATTCGGGCATTTGTAAAACGCAGTGAACCCAATCGCACCCTGACTGAGGTTTCCAGCATGGTGGAAGAAGCCATGGAGCTCATGGGCATTGAGCTGCGACGCCATAACGTGAAACTCAATACTTCCTTTGCGCGTGTGCCACGGTTGTTGGTGGACCCTATTTTGATTGAGCAAGTGCTGGTTAATCTACTCAAAAACTCTGCCGAATCCATAGTGCAGGCGCAAAAGCCCCTGGACCAAAGGCGCATCGAGCTGCGTGTGTTTCCTGGTTTGGCCGACGGACAGGCCGTGGTGGAGTTTGAAGTGCAAGACACCGGCACCGGTATTTCGGCTGAGGTGCAAGAGAAATTGTTTGACGCCTTTCACACCACCAAGGTCAACGGTTTGGGCATAGGGCTGAATTTATGCCGCTCCATTGTGGAATCTCACCGGGGCCGGATGAAGGCCGAGAACCTCTACAATGGTTTGGAAATTAAGGGCTGTAGGTTCAGTTTTTGGATTCCGGTCACAGAAGCGCCCCCTACAAGAGACTTGCCCCCAACCCTGGCCAATCCTAAAAATTCACAGGTCACCGCATGAGTTTGATTCCCAAAAAAGGCACCGTGTACGTGGTGGACGACGACGAAGCCGTTCGCGATTCTCTTCAATGGTTATTGGAAGGCAAGGACTACCGCGTTCGTTGCTTTGAATCCGCCGAAGTGTTTCTAGAGCGCTACGATCCCAAAGAGGTGGCCTGCTTGATTGTAGATGTGCGCATGGAAGGCATGTCCGGGCTGGATTTGCAAAACCGCTTGGTCGAAAACCATTCCCCACTGCCCGTGGTGTTCATCACCGGCCATGGCGACGTGCCTATGGCCGTGGACACCATGAAAAAAGGGGCTATGGACTTTATTCAAAAGCCGTTTGATGAAGTCAAGTTGGTCACTCTGGTAGAGCGCATGCTGGACCATGCCCGCCAAAGCTTCAGCGTGCACCAGCAGGCCGTCAACCGCGATGCCCTGCTCTCCAAGCTGACCATGCGCGAAACTCAAGTGCTCGAGCGCATTGTGGCGGGTCGCTTGAATAAGCAAATTGCCGACGACTTGGGCATCAGCATCAAGACCGTGGAGGCGCACCGCGCCAACATCATGGAAAAACTTAACGCCAACACCGTTGCAGATTTGCTCAAAATTGCTCTGGGTCAAAACGCCACCGCATGACATCAGCCCAAGTCATTGATGGCGTTGCTCTCTCCAAGCAACTGCGTCAACAGACCCGTGAGCGGGTCCAAACCCTCAAAAAACAAGGCATCACCCCCGGCTTGGCAGTCATTTTGGTGGGCGAAAACCAGGCGTCTCAGGTCTATGTGCGCAATAAAATCAAAGCTTGCGAAGACACTGGTTTTTATTCAATTCTTGAGCAATACCCCGCCACCCTGAGTGAATTTGAGCTGCTGCAACGCGTGCAAGCACTCAATCTGGACGCATCCATTCATGGCATCTTGGTGCAGCTGCCGCTGCCTGAGCACATCGATGCGCAAAAGGTCATTGAAGCCATATCGCCCGCCAAAGATGTCGATGGTTTTCACGTGGCCAGTGCGGGCGCACTCATGGTGGGCCAACCCGGCTTTTGGCCTTGCACCCCCTACGGTTGCATGAAAATGCTCGAATCCATTGGCTACACGCTGCGTGGCAAACATGCGGTGGTCATTGGGCGCTCCAACATTGTGGGCAAACCCATGGCGCTCATGCTGTTGCAGCAACATGCCACCGTGACCATTTGCCATAGTGCCACGGCTGATTTAGGCCAAATTACCCGCCAAGCAGATGTATTGATTGCCGCTGTGGGCAAACAAAATCTGGTCACCGCCGATATGGTCAAACCCGGCGCCGTGGTCATAGACGTGGGCATGAACCGCAATGCCGAAGGCAAATTGTGTGGTGATGTGGACTACGAAGGCGTCAAACAAGTGGCCGGTTGGATCACCCCAGTTCCCGGCGGAGTAGGGCCCATGACCATCACCATGCTGCTCATGAACACCTTGGAGGCCGCTGAACATGCACTCCCCCACGCCTGAGGTTTTGCAGAGCAACCCGTTGCTCGATTTTTCTGACCTACCCCTGTTTGATCAGATTCGGCCCGAACATGTGCAATCCGCCATGGATGCCCTGCTCGACCTTGCCAACCAAGCTCTAGAGCGCGTCACCCAGCCCAATTTTGCGGCCGACTGGACGGCCATGTCCTGCGAATTGGACGTTCACACCGAACGTCTAGGGCGGGCTTGGGGTGCCGTCAGCCACTTAAACAGCGTGGCAGACACGCCAGAGCTGCGTGCTGCTTTTAATGAAGCCTTGCCCAAAGTTACTGAATTTTGGACCCGCCTAGGTGCAGACGAGCGCTTGTTTGCCAAGTACAAAGCTCTAAGCCCTGAAGCCCTTAACCCCGAACAACAGCAAGCCCTGCGCAATGCACTGCGCAGTTTTGTACTGGGTGGCGCAGACCTGCAAGGCCCCCAAACAACGCGTTGTGCTGAACTACAAGAACGTCAGGCCGAGCTGCAGCAAAAGTTCAGCGAAAACACGCTGGATGCCACCGACGCTTTTGCCTACTTTGCACAAGCCAACGAGCTGACTGGCGTGCCGCAAGATGTGCAGGCCGCAGCTCGAGCCGCTGCCGATGCAGATGGTAAGGATGGCTACAAGCTCACCCTCAAAATGCCTTGCTACTTGCCGGTGATGCAATTTGCAAAAAGCAGCGACTTACGCCGCACTTTGTACACCGCACACGTCACCCGCGCCTCCGACCAAGCGCAAGGCACTGGTGCCACTTTTGATAACAGTGCCTTGATTCAAGACATCTTGGCCTTGCGCCAAGAAGAGGCGCAGCTGCTGGGGTATGCCAACTTCGGCCAAGTCTCGGTGGTGCCCAAAATGGCCGATTCGCCCGAACAGGTGGTGAAGTTTTTGCGAGATTTGGCCGCCAAAGCCAAACCCTACGCCACACAAGACGTGGCCGACCTGCGCACCTTTGCCGCTGAGCACTTGGGTATTGCCGACCCCCAGCCCTGGGATTGGTCTTACATCAGCGAACAACTTAAAGAAGCGCGCTACGCCTTCAGCGAGCAAGAGGTTAAGCAATATTTCACCGCCCCGCGCGTGCTGGCCGGTTTGTTCAAAATAATTGAAACCCTGTTTGAAGTGCGCATCCAGCGCGACCAAGCGCCCGTTTGGCACCCCGCAGTGGAGTTCTACCGTATTGAACGCCATGGCCAACTGGTAGGGCAGTTTTACCTCGACCCACCCGCACGCCAAGGCAAGCGCGGCGGCGCATGGATGGATGATGTGCGCGCCCGCTGGCTGCGCCCCGACACCCAGCAACTGCAAACCCCGGTAGCGCATTTGGTGTGCAACTTTGCTGAAGGGGTCAACGGCCAGCCCGCGCTGCTCACGCACGACGACGTCATTACCCTGTTCCATGAATTTGGACACGGTTTGCACCACCTGCTCACGCAAGTGAATGAACGCGATGTGTCGGGCATCAGCGGTGTGGAATGGGACGCCGTAGAACTGCCCAGCCAGTTTATGGAAAACTTTTGTTGGGAATGGACTGTGCTGCAGCACATGACCGCCCATGTCGACACCGGCGAACCCCTGCCCCGCGCCTTGTTCGACAAAATGTTGGCAGCCAAAAACTTTCAAACCGGTTTGCAAACCGTCCGGCAAATTGAGTTTTCTTTGTTTGACATGCTGCTGCACACCGAACACGACCCCGCTTTGGACTTTATGCCGCTGCTCAACCGCGTGCGTTCTGAGGTGGCGGTGCTGCATCCGCCCGCCTGGAGCCGCACAGCCCACACCTTCAGCCATATTTTTGCAGGGGGTTACGCAGCGGGCTACTACAGCTACAAATGGGCCGAAGTCCTCAGCGCAGATGCCTACGCCGCGTTTGAAGAAACTGCCCTTCCCCAAGGCCAGCCTAATGTTGAAACAGGCCGCCGCTACCGGCAAGCCATATTAGAAGCCGGTGGCAGCCGCCCCGCCATGGAGTCCTTTAAAGCCTTTAGAGGTCGCGAGCCCAGCCTAGACGCTCTGCTCAGGCACCAGGGCATGGCCGCTTAGGTTGCCAGTTCAGTCACTTTTAAACGTTTTTTATAAGTTCAGCGTTTTCACGCCGCTGGCGGTTCCCAGCAAACACACCTTGGCGCGCTGGTGGGCAAACACCCCCACCGTCACAACTCCTGGCCATTGGTTGACTTCGGTCTCAAAACCTAGGGGATCGCTGATGGTCAAGCCCTTCACGTCCAACAAGTGTTGCCCGTTATCGGTGACCAAGGGCACGCCGTCCATCAGGCGCAATTGGGCCATGCCCCCCATTGCGGCAAATTGCCGAATGAGATGGTTGCTGGCCATGGGAATCACCTCTACCGGCAAAGGAAACTGCCCCAGGGTCTGCACCTGCTTGGATTCATCGGCAATGCACACAAAGCGTTTGGACTGAGCAGCCACTATTTTTTCGCGCGTTAACGCCGCGCCGCCGCCTTTGATCATGCAACCTTGGCCATCAATTTCGTCAGCCCCGTCGATGTACACCGACAACTCCCCCACCTCATTGGCGTCCACCACACGAATACCCAGCGCCTGCAAGCGCTGAGTGCTGGCCACCGAGCTCGACACCGCACCGGGAATTTGTTCTTTGATACTGGCCAGCGCCTCAATAAACTTATTGACGGTTGAGCCGGTACCCACCCCCAGCCATTGACCTGCTTGCACATACTGCAAGGCAGCTTGTCCCACTTGGGTTTTGAGTTCGTCTTGGGTGAGCATGGGAAAATCCTTTTAATCTTCAGGAATTATCCGATGTCCCTCTTGTCTTCTTTTAACCCGTATGCCTTGGCCCGTTCAGCGCTGTTCCAAATGGATCCAGAGGCTACCCACGACCTCACCCTTGGGCTGATCGCACGCACCCAAAATACACCCCTGGCCTTAGGCTATGCACAAGCCAGAATTGACGACCCTGTGGACATTGCGGGTCTCAAGTTTCCCAACCGCGTGGGCCTGGCTGCTGGATTAGATAAAAACGCCCGCTGCCTGGACGGCTGGCAAGCCATGGGTTTTGGGTTCGTAGAAGTGGGTACTGTGACCCCTCTGGCCCAACCGGGTAACCCCAAGCCACGCATGTTTCGCATTCAAGAGCGCCAAGCCCTCATCAACCGCTTGGGCTTTAACAATGAAGGCTTGGGCACCTTCATTTCCAACCTGCAACAGGCCAAGTGCCGCCGTCAGCCACAGCACGCTCAGACTAAGGATCCTGCTCACAGGCCCATGGTGTTGGGCTTGAACATTGGCAAAAACGCCAACACCCCTATCGAGCAAGCCACAGACGACTACCTTTTGTGCTTGAGTGCGGTGTACCCCCATGCCGACTACATCACCATCAACATATCCAGCCCCAACACGCAAAACCTGCGCTCGCTGCAAAGCGATGCCGCCTTGGAACAGTTGTTATCAGCGCTGGCTGAGCGGCGTCATCAGTTAAGCAAGCACTTCAACAAATGGGTGCCACTGTTCCTCAAAATTGCGCCTGATTTAGACGACGCACAAATTCAAGTCGTTGCCCAAGCCCTGCAACGCCAAACCCAAGAGAGCCCAAGCCCTGCGGCAACGTGGGGGGTCATTGCCACCAACACCACCTTAAGCCGGCAAGCAGTCCAAGGCCTGCCGCATGCGCAAGAAACGGGCGGCTTGTCCGGCGCTCCGGTACTGGAGATGAGTAACCACGTCATTCGGCAGCTGAGGCAGCAACTCGGGCCTCAGTTCCCCATCATTGGGGTGGGCGGTGTGTTAAGCGGAGCCGATGCCGTGAGCAAAATTCAGGCGGGGGCTGACTTGGTCCAAATTTATACAGGTCTGATTTACAAAGGCCCGGCCTTGATTCGTGAAGCAGCCCAAGCGCTGCAGCAACACCGGTTAACTCCGCACCGTTCTTAGTGCATCGCTAGCGCCACTGCATCGCCCAATGCGAGGCAACTGGTGAGGCCCGGTGATTCAATACCCAGCAAATGCACCAAACCCGCTACACCGTGCTGCTTAGGCCCCTGAATCACAAAGTCTTGGGCCGCCTCACCGGGCCCAGAAATTTTGGGCCGGATGCCTGCATAGCCCGGCAGCAGAGCGCCCTCGGGTAATTGAGGCCAGTATTTGCGAATTTCTTGGTAAAAAATGCCAGCTCTCTCGGGCTTTACTTCCAAGTCGTCTGGGGAATCCACCCACTCCACATCCGGCCCAAACTTGGCCTGCCCCCCTAAATCTAAGGTCAGGTGCACGCCTAAACCTGCGGCTTCCGGCACGGGGTAAATCAAGTGACTAAAGGGTGATCGGCACGACAAGTTGAAGTAATGGCCTTTGGCAAAGTAGGCCTTGGGTAGGGCTGAGCTAAGTACGCCCGCCTGGGGCATACCCTGAACCGCATGGGCCAAGGCCACTGCATGCAAACCCGCTGCATTCACCACACGCCGAGCGCTTAGGGCCGTGCCATCTTGGGTGTGAATTTCAAAACCCGAATTCAAACCCAACTCCACCACCAAACGCTCCACCTTGGCGTGGCAGACCACCATGCCGCCTGCATGCTCAAGGTCTGCTTGCAAAGACAACATCACGCCATGGCTGTCCACAATGCCAGTACTGGGCGACCACACGGCAGCCAAGGCATGCAAAGCAGGTTCTTTGGCCAGCGCTTGTTCGCGGCTTAAAAGTTGTAAGTCTGTGACCCCGTTGGCAGCGGCTTTGGCCATCAGCTCATGCAGCTTGGAAATATGTGGCTCCGATGTGGCCACCACCAATTTGCCGCACCGCTGGTGCGCAATACCCCGCTCTTGGCAGTAGGCATAGAGCTGCTGGCGACCCTGCACACACAAGCGAGCCTTCAAAGAGCCTTGCGGGTAATACAAGCCCGCATGAATCACTTCGCTGTTGCGCGAACTGGTTTGGGTGCCAATGGCCGACTCTGCCTCTAGCACCATCACCTCTTGCCCTGCCAGCGCCAAGGCCCGAGCTACCGCCAAGCCCACGACGCCAGCACCAATGACGACCGTTTCGACTTGTTCCATAAAAATGCGATTTTGAACTTAATTCATCTCATTGTGGTGCAAAAGAAAAAAACCGCAGATCTTGCGACCTGCGGCTCTGGTTGCCCGACTGAGCTTAGAAATTAAGCCAATTGCTGCTTAACCCGCTCGGGCACCAAGGGGTAGCGGCGTATGCGCACACCTGTGGCGTCAAACACGGCATTGGCAATAGCCGATGGGAAGCACACGATGGCAGGCTCTCCAGCGCCACCCAAGGGCTTGTCGGGGCGGTTCAGCAACACCAAGTCCACTTGAGCGGGCATGTCTTCGAGCTTGGCAACACGGTAGGTGTTCCAGTCCACGCTGGTCACTCGCTCTTCATTAAAGTGCACTTCTTCATACAAGGCGCGGCTGATGCCCTGCATGATTTGACCTTCTAGGGCGGCACGGACACCAATGGGGTTGACCACCAAACCGCAGTCATTGGCAACGACTACCTTTTTGACCCAGATGCGGCCGGTTTCTTTATTGACTTCCACTTCTACCGCCACAGCCGCGTATGACTGGTAGCCCGAATGCACCGACATACCGCGCCCTGTCAAAACCTTACCTGAGGTATTGCGGCTGGTGCGTTTGACCCAGCCCAGTTTGTCGGCAGCGGCTTTGACCACATCAATTTCACGTGGCTCTTGCATGTGCTTGATGCGAAAGTCCACCGGGTCCATACCTGCTGCGTGGGCCACCTCATCAATGAAGCACTCTTGCCCAAAGCGGGTTTGCAACTCTTGTGGCGCACGCAGGTGAGCAGTGCGCATAGGCGACGCCTCTTGCAAGTAGGGCGGCACGGTTTCCCACCAATGCACATGGTTGGCAAACTTGTAGCTCTCTTCCGGCACATTGAAGTTGTAGGCGTTCCACTTTTTGTGACCCGTCAGCATGCCCACCAAGGTGTGCTCTGGACTTTCGGCATTGAACTTCACATCCCAGCCGTTAAAGCCCTTGGCCTTAAAGTACCAACCGGTGACGTTGTTGGAAGCATCCAAGCCCGCTTTCATGCTGATGATGGCCGCAGGCGCTTTAGGCGCCCAGGCCATGCCTTCTTCTCTAGACCATTGCACGCGCACAGGACGGCCAAACTCTTTCGAAAGTAAGGCTGCTTCGAAGGGCGCCTCATCGGCGTCGCTGCGGCCATAAGACCCCGCACCATGCATCCACTTGAGCTGCACATTTTCAATGGGTAAGCCCAAGAATTTGGCAACGCCATCACGCAAGAAGTGGGGTTTTTGCATGTCACCCCAAATTTCTACCTTATCGCCCACCACACTGACCACACCGCAAGACGGTGCAATGCGAGCGTGCATTTGAAAGCCGCACTCATATTCGGCCTCAATCACTTTGGCTGAGCCAGCTAAGGCATCCAATGTGGGCTTGGGGTTGTAGTCTTTTTTTCCGCCGAAGGCAGGTATTGCATTGGAGGCCGTGGGTTTAGCTTCGCGAATGTAATCAAACACCTTATTCTCACCACCGGTCAACGCAGGCTTGGCGTCTGACCACTTGACCCTCAGCGCGCGTGATGCTCGAATGGCGTTCCACTCGGTGTCGGCCACCACCGCCACAAATCCACCTTTGACATAAGAGCGGGCGCCTGCAATGTGGGCAATAGAGGCGTTGTCCACCTCAAGCGGCATGGCGCCTGCGACTTGTGGACGAACCGCACGGCCATGCAGCAAGTTGTCAGGGCGAATGTGAGCGGTGTAATGCTCTTTACCGCTGACCTTGTCCGCAATGTCTTTGCGCTTGATGCCCTGCCCCACCAACTTGAACTGCGACGGGTCTTTGGGCTTGGCCTGGCCCACCGCATCCATGGCGTTGCCAACGGCGTTATTCCACTTCATGGGGGTGGAAAAATCCTTACCGCCAATCAGCGCGGCGTAAGTGACCGACTTAGTGGGTTCAGCCAACACAAAAATACGACCGTTTTCCACGCCCAAAGCATTGGCTGGCACACCCAACTGCTCGGCGCCTGCTGCCATCAACACGCGGCGGGCTTCGGCAGCAGCGTTGCGAATGGGTCTGGAACCCATGCGCAAACCGGTGCTTCCGCTACCGCCCCCCTGGTTGGGGGTAAAGCGGGTGTCTCCCATGATGACGTGCACCTTGTCATAGGCCACATCAAGCTCATCAGCCACAAACTGGGCAATGGCCACGTCCAGGCCCTGGCCGCAATCCATCTTGCCAAAGTTCACGGTCACCAAACCGTCTTTGCCAATGCGCAGCCATGTGTCCAAAGTGGAGGGGTGCGGGCCTACCACCACAGGTACGGCAGCCTGGGCAGCCGCATCTCCAGCCATTAAGGCGGTGAGTCCACCGCTAAAGCCCACCACCAAACCTGCTTGAGATTGCAGGAATTCGCGTCGATTGATTTGCATGTCGTTCATGGCGTGCTCCTTAAACCTTGGGGTTGACTTTGTTGCTGGCTGACATCACGTCGCGGGCCTTACGCACCGCACGCAAGATGGCAATGTGGGTGCCGCAGCGGCACTGCAAGCCAGACAGGGCCTGTTTGATTTGATCGTCCGTGGCGCGTGGATTTTTTTCCAGCAAGGCCACCGCACTCATCACCCAACCGTTGGAACAGTAGCCGCATTGAGCCGCCTGATCATCCACAAAGGCTTGCTGCACAGGGTGCAGTTGGCCTTTCTTTTCAAGGCCATCCAACGTGCGCACGGCTTTGTTACCAATTGAACTGGCCGGTGTGACGCAAGAACGCACGGGCTGCCCGTTGACCAACACGGTGCAGGTGCCACACTGGGCAACACCACAACCATACTTGGGGCCTTTGAGTTTGAGTCCATCGATCAGCGCATACAAAAGCGGCTCATCGGCTTCGGCCTTGACCGTGCGGTTCGCACCGTCCACCTTCAGGTTGTATTGGGGCATGTTGTCTCCTCGGGTTATCTGTTAAGTGATCACTTACCGGATCGCTTGATGATTATGAGCACTTTCAGGGTGAATTAACGCCCTAGAGCCTCAACCTAGGGAAAGTCCTAAAGCCACCTAAATACAGCGGCTACAGTCCAGCCACTACAAGCCTAACAACCTTGCTGCGTTGCCACCCGCTGCGGCTTCAAGCTCTGCCCCCGCCAGGCCAGCATCGCGCAACCACTGAACGGGATCTTTTTCACCCACGGGGTAGTCGCTGCCCATGACCAAGCAGTCAGCACCCACGCGTTCGTGCAATACTTTGAGCACCTGTGGGTCATACACACAGGTGTCGTAGTAAAAACGCTTGAGCATTTGGCCCGGGGTGATGCCTCCGGTATTGGCCACGGTGTCAGGGCGGTTAAGGGTGTTGCGGTCTAAACGGCCCATGTAGTGCGGAAAATATCCGCCGCCATGCGCCATGACGACCTTGAGGCTCGGAAACTTAGTCATCACGCCTTCGTAAATCAAAGAGGCCATGCACTTGGCTTCTTCAATGGACTGCCCTAAAGAGTTCCACAGCGCGTAGCGCTGAAACCAAGGGTCTTGCACGCCCTCAGGGTGCACCCATATCGTCAGGCCCTGCCGCTCTACCTCGGCCCAAAACTCATGAAACCTTGGGTCGCCCACATACACGCCCTGATAGCTGGAAGATAAATTGACCACCCTTAAACCCTGCGCAAGGCTTCGGCCTAGCTCTTGCATGGCACTTGGAAGGTCTTGCATGGGCAACACCATGCTGCCCACCAAACGCTTGGGATGCTGCTCCTGCCAAAGGGCTGCCTGATTGTTGCAACGCTGGCTGAGCGAGGTATCCAGCTCTGTATCGGCCCAACTGGTACCTTGCAACACGGTGCTTGAAGTCACCACGGCATAGTCAATGCCGCGCGCATCCATATCTTCCAAAATGGCCTCGGGGTTGAACATACGGCGCATGAGGTTTTGCACTCCAGGGCGCGGCTCTGAAACTGGATTGGCCCCAAAGCCGGTAAACACCGTGCGGTTTGTGGAGGTTCGAAAAACCTCGTCTTCAAGCATGTGAACATGAAAGTCCACCACCGGTGTTCGGGTGACCAGCGTCATGGGGTGCCGTCTCGCTTCATGCGGGCGCCATCGGCTACAGCGGCCCAGCGGGCCAAGTCGTTGACAAGCAGTTTGGACAATTCTTCCGATGTGCTGCTGGTGGCGGTGACTTGGTTGACTGCCATTTGTGCGACTACTTCGGGCAGCCTCAAGACCTTGGCAATTTCAGCTTCCAATTTTTTAACCACAGCCGCAGGCGTACCTGTGGGCGCAAAAACACCGGCCCAGTATCTGAACTCAATATCGGGCAAACCCAGCTCGGCCATGGTGGGCACATTGGGCAAATTGGGCAAACGGGTGGGCGATGTGACCGCCAGGGCCCGAATGTTTCCGGCAGTAATTTGCGGAATGGCGGGGCCCGTATCCACCATGGACATGATGAGGTCTCCGGCCATAACGGCTGTGAGAGTTTCACTCATGCTTTTGTATTGAATAAATTCGCCAGGGGTGCCGGTTTTCAGGCGAAATAGCTCGCTTGCAAACTGAAACGCGGGGCCGGATCCGCCGTAGTTGGACTTGGCGGGCTGGGCTTTCATGTAGGCCACTAAGTCAGCCACGGTATTGATGTTTTGTTTGGAATTGACCACTAACACCAAAGGAAAGGTGGCCAGTAAAGACACCGGCGTGAAATCTTTGGTGGGAGAGTATCTGAGCTTGGGCGTGAGAATGGGGGTGAACACCATATTTCCAATGGGGCTGAGCAACAGGCTATAGCCATCAGCAGGCGAACGGGCCACAAACTCGGTGGCAATAATGCCGCCCGCCCCCACCTTGTTTTCCACCACCACAGGCTGCCCCATGCTGGTGGACAAGCGCTGCCCGACCAAGCGCGCCAGCGTGTCCATACCGCCGCCAGCGCCCTGCCCCACATAGATGCGAATGGGCTTGGCCGGAAAATCATCAGCCTGAGCCGAACCGAAAGCAATACCCAGTGACAGCAAGCCATATTGGATGAGAGTGATCCATGTTTTCATAAAAGGTCCTGGTTATTCGGGCAGCAAGCCAATTTCTTTAGAAACTTCGTTCCAACGGTCGTATTCTTGTTTCAGGAAGGCATCGAGCCGATTGGGCGGCCCCATAGCTTCGGCAATAGGCCCAATGGTGAGCATGCGCTGCGCCACATCGGGGTCTTGCAAGAGTTTGTTGAGCTCTGTGTTCATGCGTTGTAAGGCAACCTGAGGTATGCCCGTTGGAGCCACAACGGCAAACCAGCCCACCATTTCAAAATTGGGCAACAACTCAGCCAACGCAGGCACCTGCTCAAAGCCAATGACCCTCTTTTGGGTGGTCACCGCCAACAACCGCAACTTGCCCTGACGCACCAACTGTGAGGTGGATGCCAAATCGGCCACCACTGCATCGGCATGGCCGCCCAACACATCTTGAATAGATACCGCCACCGAGGCATACGACACCAAGTTGGCTTCCATTTGGGTACGCGCGTTGATCAGGCGTGAAATGATGCCGCCAAAGGTTCGAGGGCCTTCGTTAGCCACCGACACTTTGGACGGTGCAGCTTTTGATTTGGCAATCAAGTCTTGCACCGAAGTGATGGGTGAATCTGCACGCACCAACAATCCAAACGGACTCTTGGCAATAAAGGCCACGGGAACAAAGTCTTTAGTGGGGTCATAGGGCATGGTTTTGAACAAGAACTTGTTCGTGACCAGCGCAGCCGTGGTGGCAAAGTAAAACGAATACCCGTCAGGGGCAGAGCGGGCAGCGGCTTGTGCCCCAATGATGTTTTGGCCGCCGGGTTTGTTCTCAATCACGATGGGCTGACTCAGCGCTTTACCCAAACGATCACCCAGCAAACGAGACACGTTGTCCGGTCCGGAGCCCGGGGGCTGCGACAAAATGAACTTGACAGGCTTGTCTGGCCAATCTGCACTACTGGTCTGAGCGCTGACAACGCCAAGTGCTGCCCAGTTAAGCAGGCAAAAGCCTGCAAGGCCTAAAAGGAAAGTTCGTAGAGATTTACGTTGCATATTGGTGCCTCCTATGGTTTGTGTGGTTCAACATAATGCCCCAGCTGTTGCAATTGGCGATGCAGTTGGGCTGAGGTTTGAGCGGTGCCAAACACATAGTGGTCTGGCCGCACCAAAGCAGCTTGGCATGAATGGGCTTGCAGCCAAGCAGCCATGACCCCATCGGCCTCGATCGCATCGGCTTCGCCTAGCCTCATGGTCTTAATTAAACTGTAGGCCGGTTGCGCCAACAGCGTTGCAAAGTCGGCAGAAGCCTCGCCGCTAAGTACCACGAGCCACCCACAGCCCCATAGGTCGTCCATACGCACTTGCTTGAGCCACGCTTGTGGGAACAAGGTGCCGGTACCAGCGGAGGCGGCGGGGTCTAGGCAGCCTTGCGCCAAGGCAGGCTGCACATTTTGGCGGGGCATGGGTTTGACCACACCGCCGCATTCAGCCAACAGCTTGCGGTCGCGTTCGCGGGCTTTATCTAGGTTGCGCTCGCCCACCAACTGACCTATGCCTTTGATGCGGGAGGTCAACTCCTTCACGTGGGCTTTTCGCTCTTGGCTGTAGGTATCCAGCAAGGCATTTGAGGCTTGACCGTTTAACACCGCACCTAATTTCCAAGAGAGGTTGACCGCATCGCGCACGCCCTGACACATGCCCTGCCCTAAAAAAGGGGGCTGCTGGTGCGCCGCATCGCCCGCCAAAAAAACGCGCCCACTGTGAAAGCGTTCAGCCACCAAGGCGTGAAAGCGATAGCTGGCCTGTCGCCACAAAGTACCCTCATGGGGTTGCAGCCAACGAGACAAGAGTTTCCAAGTGCCTTCAGGAGTGGCCACTTGTTTGGGGTCTTCGCCAGGGTTGATGGAAAGTTCCCAACGGCGGTGGTTTTGCGTGACGATCAAGTAGGTGCTGGGTCGCTCAGGTTCACAATACTGCACACTGACCTTGGGCAATTTGGCCAAGCCTTGCTCGTTAACCAAGACGTCCACCACCAACCAAGGCTCATCAAAGTCCAAATCTTCTAGCTCTATGCCGACCGATTGCCGCACCAGACTGGAAGCACCGTCGCAACCCACCACAAAGCGCGCTTGAACTTGGTGCAATGAGCCCATCTGCCCGTGATGCTGTGCATCATCCGTCGGCGCCACAGTTAACGTCACCCCCACATTCGTGCCACCCTCTTTGATAGGCTGCAACCCAAGCACGCGAGTCCCCAGATTGACATGCACAGACGGTAGGTTATGGACCCGCTGCCGCAATACGCGCTCAAAGTTGGGTTGCGAAAACACCATCGAAGGCGTGAAGGTCATGGGGTATGGCGGCTCCACCGTGGACCTGCACTTGATGAGCTGGCCATTCACTCCATAGAACTCAGAGTTGGTAAAGGGCTCCACAAAAGGCGTTAAAGCCTCCAACAAACCCAACTGCTGAAACACCCGCATGATTTCGTGGTCTAGGGCAATAGCACGAGGTTTTTCATATACCTCGGTGGCTTGGTCACAGACCCAAACCTTTAAACCCTGTTGGCCCAGCAAGCCCGCCAATACAGCCCCCGTGGGACCAAAGCCCACTATGGCAACGTCATACATCATGAAAGTTTATGAGGCAAAAAATACTTCCGTTTGTGCGTCCTTCATGCGGCGGCTAGGTGGCGTGGAAATGCCCCAATGATCCATGCGACCATCAGGCCACTTCCAGTCTGAAGGCTGGCCAGGTTGGTAGTTGTCATCAATTTGCTCCACCTCAGAGGTGTATTCAATGACCAAGTTAAAAGGCCCTACAAAATAATTGAAGGCGTTGTGCCCGGGGCCATGACGGCCAGGACCCCACTCAATGGGATAACCCGCATCTTTCATACGGCCACCCCCACGCATCACAGCTTCCAAATCGGGCACTAAAAACGCAATGTGATTCAGGGCGTTGTTGTCGCTCTCGGCCATGGCAATGCTGTGGTGGTCGCTGTTGCAACGCATAAAGGCCATAACGCGGGTGCGGTCGGACATGGAAAAATCCAGCACATCTTCTAAAAACTTTTGGCTGGCGGGTACATCCACACTGTTGAGCACCACGTGCGCCAAACGGTAGGGAGCTTCAGCTTCATTTACGGGTGCAAGTTGCGCGTCGCCATACACCACTTGATAGATCCTGCCCATGGGGTCGGCCAAGGTCACTCCCAAACCGCCACTGGGCTCATTAATGGGCGAGATCTCTTGAAGCACTTTGCCTCCTGCCTTCCCCGTACGCTGGGCAAGCTCGGTCAAGGCATGTTCAGAAGCGGCTCTCAAGGTCACACACTTCAAGCTGGCAGATTCTGATCCTCGATGCAGGGCCAACACGTGGTGGTCTAAGCCCGATGCGCGCAAGTACAACGATTCAGACGTGCGGTCCGAGACCTTCAAGCCCCAGGTATGGGTGAAAAAAGTTTCGGCCAAGGCCATATCGGGCACCTGAATGGAAACACTGCGTAAACCAGTGATCAAACTGGAGGCATGGGTTTTAGCTAAGGTCATATGGGCTCCTGTGAGAAAAGTAATTAAAGGGGCATACCCAAGAAGGTACGGGCATTGATGTGCGAGAGGCGTTGCACGGTATCGGCATCTAAGCCAGCATCTAACAAGCGTTGCACCGGCGTGTGATCGTGAAAATTAAATGGGTAATCAGTACCCAATATAAGCTGAGTAGATCCAAACACCTGCACCAAATGCTGCAAGGTCGGGGTGTCAAACACCAAGGTGTCAAAGTACAAACTGCGAGCTTGCTCTGCTGGAGACTTTTGCACACTGGACTCCAATGCTGGAAACACCCCCCAAGCTTGTTGCAAGCGAGGCAACAAACTCAACAAGGTGCCCCCGCCGTGGCTGAACGCTATGCGCAGCTTAGGGTAACGCACCATCAAATTGCTGGTGATGGCTGATGCTGCACTCAAGCCCACATCGCTGGGGTAGGCCAAGACTTGCTGCAGTGCAGGCGGCCCCACCAAACGGTCCATACCGACTGGGCGCAATGCATGCACAAAGACGGCCATATCCATGGCTTCACAGGCTTCAAAAAAGGGAGCTAAATCAGGGTGGCCCACGGGTTTGCCCAAGATGTTACTGCCAATTTCCACGCCAGAAAACTCCAGCTTGTGTTTGACGTATTCCAGTTCTTTAAGTGCCAAGTCCATGTCTTGTAGAGGCACAGCGCCTAAGCCCACCAGGGCTCCGCCAGACTCAGACACCATGAGGGCAATTTGCTCGTTCAAGTAACGCACCAACTCAAAGCCATCTTGCGGGGCTAGCCAGTAAGACAACAGTTCAGGCATAGGAGATATGGCTTGCACTTGAAGGCCCATGGGCTCAAAGTCGCTCAAACGTTTGCTCACCGACCAACACTTGTCGGAAACAGTGCGGTAGTTTTTGCCGTCGATCATCACATTTCGATGGCACTCATGAGCAGGAGCCATAGAAGGCCAACCCGCGGGTGCAGCACCCCGCAAGTAGGTGGGAAAGTCATAGGGAATCACGTGAGCGTGAACGTCCACACCGCAAGCACAAGTCACCAAGGAATCTCCAATTTTTTTATTTGTGCAATGAGTCTAACAACACGCAAGCCCAAACCAAGCGCCAATACTTAGCCCTCATCACTTACGATAGCCGCTCTTTTAAGGATGAACTCTATGCAAACCCAAGCCTTACGCCCTATGACTTTTCAAGCTCTTAAGCGCTTCATTTATGTGTTCGCCGCATGGACACTGATAGCCACTATGGCTTGGGCGCAAAACTACCCCAACAAGCCCATCAAAATCATTTCGCCTATCCCCCCTGGCGGAGCCCCTGACATGATTGCCCGCGCCATTGGCGCCAAGCTGTCAACCTTGGTCAATCAACCCGTCGTCATAGAAAACAAAATTGGTTCCAACGGCAATATTGCCGCAGAGTTTGTGGCGCGCGCACCTGCAGATGGCTACACGCTGCTGGTGGGCATGGACAGCTTGTTTGTGATCAACCCGTATTTGTATGAACGCTCGGGAATGATCGATGTGAACAAAGAGCTGATTCCGGTGGCCACTCTGGGAGCCAACCAGTTTGTGTTGTCTTTAAACCCCAATTACAAATTCAAGTCACTTAAAGAGTTTGTGGACTTCGCAAAAAAAGCCAACCCTCCCTTGGCTTATGCATCGGGAGGCAATGGCAGCCAGCACCACTTGACCATGGAAATGCTCAAGGCCAGAGGTGGTTTTGACATGCTGCACGTTCCTTACAAAGGAGGCACGCCCGCCACCACCGCCACCATAGGCGGAGAAACCATGGCCATGTTTTCAGGCACATCCAACGCCAACCTCATTAGGGCGGGCAGGCTTAACGCCTTGGCCGTGAGCGGCTCTCAACGCTCTAAAGCCATGCCTGAAATACCCACCATTGCCGAAACCTTTCCGGGTTTTGACAACACGATTTGGATTGGACTGTTCGCACCTGCTGGCACACCAGATGCGGTGGTCAAGCGTTTGCGTGCTGAGGTTGATAAGGCCTTGCATTCCGCAGACCTGATTGAAAACTTCCAAAAGGCCGGTGGCATAGAACCCATGGTCACCACCCTTGAAGAGATGCAAGCGCAGATCAAACGCGACCAAGCCAAGTACTCCAAGGTCATTCGCGACCTGAACCTCAAAGTCGATTGATTCGAAACTTCAGCCCCCAAGCCTCAAACCAACACCCACGTTTCATGTCCAACCTTCACCTCACCATTGCCGTAGGCGACTACGACCACACCCGTGACCTCATGAGTGGCCGTGTCCGCGCCGAGGGCATTGACATCACGCCCATTCATGTTCCTGTAGAGGAAATCTTTTTCAGATTCACCAAGTTTCAAGAATGGGACGTGTCAGAACTGTCATTTGCCAAGACCATTTCCATCTTGTCTCAACCCGACCCTTGGTTAGTGCCCATTCCGGTGTTCCCCTCTAGGGCCTTTAGGCACTCATCCATCTACGTGCGGGCAGACCGCAAGATTGAAAAGGTCACCGACCTTGCAGGAAAAAAAGTAGGCTTGCCTGAATGGGCGCAAACCGCGGCTATTTATTCACGCGGCCTACTGGCACACGACTTCGGGGTGGACTTGTCGTCCATTGACTGGTACCAAGCCGGTGTGAATGACGCGGGACGCAAAGAAAAGGTCGCCCTCAAACTGCCCCACAACATTCGCCTGACACCCCGCCCTGATGCTTCGTTGTCTTCCATGTTGCTGGATGGCAGCTTAGATGCGGTGCTCAGCGCTCGCCCACCCAATGCGTTTTTGCAGCACCCTGATGTGGTCAAGCGGTTGATTCCCGACTACCGTTCGGCAGAAGCCGACTATTGGTCTCGCACCGGCATCTTTCCCATCATGCATGTCATGGCCATCAAGCGCATGGTATTTGAACAAAACCCATGGATTGCCACCAACCTGCTCGAGGGTTTTGAGGCGGCTAAAGAGCGCAGCGTTGAACGTGCCAAAGACATCACGGCGTCTTCATTTCCGCTGCCTTGGATTTCAGACTACGCGGCGCAGTCTGAGCAGATCATGGGGCCAGACATTTGGCCCTATGGCATTGACCACAATCACAAAACTTTGTCGGCCTTTGCCCAATACGCCTTTGAACAAGGGGTGACGCACCGCAAGATGGAAGTGGAAGAACTGTTTCCGCCGCAAGTGCAGGCCAAGGTTAAGGTTTAAACATCAGGAGCACCCTATGAGCACATCCACCCAAAGACTGCACCCCATCACCATTGGCCAAGACCCCGCTTTGGCAGACATTGAGGCCAAAATTGTGGCAAAACGCGGCAAGATCACACCGCTCTACACCTACTTGCTCAACAGCCCCACGCTGGCTGCAGGATGGGAAGAATTCACCCGAGCTGTTCGCCAGAGCAACAGCTTGCCCGCCGATATTCGCGAGCTGGTAATTCTGCGTGTGGCGGTTCTGAACAACGCCATGTACGAGTTCAATGCCCACGCCCCCATTGCTATGGAGGCCGGAATGAGCCAAGGGCAGGTGGATGCGGTCAAAGAGCCCATCATCTCCAAAACTCTGTTCAATGCACAAGAACAGTTGGTGCTGGAACTGACCGACACCATGACCCGCCAGATTGAAGTACCCGACGAGCTCTTTGCGCGCGTGCACCAGCACTACCAGGGGCAAGAGCTGCTGGACTTATGCATTACGGTCGGCGCGTACAACATGGTTTCACGCGTGCTGGTTGCGCTGCACATTGGGCACTGACACTGCTGCTATGCCCGCTGCTGTATCCGATTCAGCCAAGGCTTCATGTACAAGCCTACTGCTTAAAACGCGAGCACAGGCTGAATTTAGCCAATGGTTAACGCTGCCTTGGGCGAGCTTGTTGGGGCCTATGAACATCAGTAATGGCCAAGACTCGCCATGGGTTCTGCAGTTTGCATCTACTAACCAGGCTGAAGACGGGCAAGCCATGAGCTATGGCTATGTACATTTCCATAAAGCCCATATGCTGGGCCATGAGGTGTGCTCTGCACTTGAAGCTGCTTGGCATGCACACACAGGTCATGAGGCACAGGTGAGCCGAATGCAAAGCCAAATGAAGCTTGCGGGGGCATCCGAATCTGCCGCAGCCCAGCACCACTATGTAGTGGAAACCGACCCAGAGGCCGGATGGGACGCTGAAATTTACCGTTGGTACAACGAAGAACACATGCCCGGCTTGTCTAAAGTGCCGGGCTGCGTGCTGGCTCAACGTATGTTGAATCTGGACCACACCCCCCGATCCTTCGCCTGTTATGACCTGACCTCTGCGGACGTGATGGGTTGCCCGCCATGGCTTGCCGTGCGCGCCACTGCATGGAGCGATGTGTGCCGCCCCCATTTCACCAACACCTTGCGCACCCGTTTTCCTTACACTGTCACTCAAACTGCATCTCAAATCTTATGAATCACACCCTACTAAAGCCACTCCTCGCACTTGCGGCCTTGTTTACAAGCGTGACTTCAGTCATGGCTCAAACAGCTCCTACGACCTACCCCACCAAACCTGTCAGCATTGTGGTGGCGTATGCCCCCGGTGGACAAGGCGACACCTTTGCGCGCATGGTCAGCGAAAAACTCACCAATATTTACAAGCAACCTGTGCTGGTAGACAACAAGCCAGGCGTTTCAGGCACAGTGGGCACACGGTATGCCGTGCAAGCCAAAAACGATGGCTACAACCTGTTGTTGGGTCAGCTCGGTGAAATGGTGGTCAACCGTTTGCTGATGAAGGACTTGGGCTACGACCCCATTAAAGATTTGGTGCCCGTGGTGCTGATTGGCAATTCGCCCTTGGTCATGTTGGCCCCGGCCGATGCGCCCTACAACACCGTGACTGAATTCATTCAGCTTGCGCGCTCCAAGCCAGGCGAAGTGAGCTATGGCAGCGTAGGTGCTGGCACACCAGGGCATTTGTCTGCTGTGGCTTTAGGTTTGGGCGCCAAACTCAACATGATTCATGTGCCTTACAAAGGCGTTGGCCCCTTGATGAACGACCTGATGGCAGGCCGGTTGCAAGCTTTCTTCAGCAGTGCGCCTGCGGCCATGCCGCAAATCAAAGGGGGTAAGCTTAAGGCTTTGGCAGTCACCACCCCGCAACGCATGAGCTCATTACCCCAGGTGCCCACGGTAGCGGAGTCGGGTTTGCCTGGCTTCAGTTACACCCTTTGGGGCGGCTTGTTTGCACCGGCAGGCACTCCGGCCAATGTGATTGAAAGCTTGAACCGCGAGGTCAACGCCATCATGAGCATGCCCGACATTCGCACCCGTATGGAAGCCGATAACATGGCCGTTCCTAAAAACAGTGCGGCAGAATTCACAGAATACGTGAGAACTGAATCTTTGAAATATGAAAAACTGGTCAAAGACGCCAACATCAAAATCGAGCAATAAATGGAAATCACCGGACAACAAATCATTGCAGCACCACTTCAGGACGTTTGGAATGCCCTGAACAATCCCGAAGTTTTAAAGCACTGTTTGCCAGGCTGCGAAAAGGTCGAACAGGTTTCGCCTGAAGAGTTTCACATGTTGATCAAGGCCGCTGTAGGGCCTTTGCGAGCCAGCTTCAAAGGTGTATTGCGCTTAACGGAAGCCAACCCGCCAAACGCCTGCGTGATGAATTTTGAAGGCCAAGGGGGAGCAGTGGGGTTTGCCAAAGGCTTATCCAGCGTCGAGCTCACCGCAGTAGCTGAAGGTACCCAACTGAGCTATACCGCTAAGGTCCAAATTGGCGGCAAATTGGCTCAGGTAGGTTCGCGCTTGATCGACAGCGTGGCCAAAAAAATGGCCGACGACTTTTTTAAAGTATTTAAAGAGCAACTGGCTCCTGCGCAAGCCACCGAAGCCTCCACATCAAAGGCCTTAACTGTCACGCATGGTGTGGCTCACGGCACTGAACTGGATGCCAACGCCCCTAATTTGCTGCCTGCACCCAACGCCAACTTGCCCGCGCCCACATCCGACACACCAGACCACGGCAATGAGGTGGACGACTTGCTCGGAAAGTCCAAGCTCTCCATGCCTACCGTGCCAACTTGGTGGTTGGCGCCCGCCGCCCTAATGGGTGCCCTGATTGCCATTTTGGGTTCGCGCTTTATCCACTAAAGCGGCCCGATGAACTTCGGGTAATCACGGATGAGATTGGACACGATCTCTTAAGTTTTAGTTCTAACATCCTTGAGTTGTTTGATCTCAAGGATGCTGTGAATTTTTCAGAACTTAACCAACTCATCGTTGACCGGCCAGAGACCGGTGAATTCTCTGTGCATCGGGACCTATTTAGAGACCCCGAAATTTTTGAGCTGGAGATGAAGCATGTGTTTGAAGGCACTTGGGTCTTCATTGGCTTGGGCTCTCAAATTGCTAAACCGCACGACTACTTAACCACCTGGGTCGGCAGGCAACCCATTTTGGTAATGCGCGATGCCAGCGGTAGAGCCGGTGCTTTTTTAAACACCTGCCGACACCGTGGTGCGGTAGTAAGCCACCTGATGCATGGCAATGCCAAGTACCACGTGTGCTCGTACCACGGCTGGGCTTACGACTCAGCGGGCCGCAACGTGGACATCAAAGACCAAAAAGATGCAGGCTACCCCGAAGCTTTTGAAAAGCAAGACCACGGTTTAATGCCGGTTGCTCGGTTTGCCGAATACCGTGGCTTTATGTTTGCCAGTCTCAATGCCGATGTGCCCGACTTGGAAATGCACTTAGGGGCTACCAAAACATTTTTAGATTTGATTGTGGATCAAAGCCCTCAAGGTATTGAGCTGATTCCTGGCAGCTCCAGCTACACCTTCAAGGCCAACTGGAAGCTCCAAATTGAAAACTGCTTGGATGTGTACCACCTCACCTCTACCCACCCCAGCTTTATGAAGATTGTGGAGCGCCGAAATTCTGGCGACTCTAAGCACGCCTTAAAAGCTCTGGACTTTGAAGCCTACCGTTTGCCCGGCGTGGAGCGGGGCAGCTTTACGTTTGCCAATGGGCACGCAGCCGTGTGGGGGGCCAACCCCAAGCCCGATGTGAGGCCCCTGTTTGAACGTGTAGATGAACTGACACAACGCGTGGGGCAAATGCGCGCCAAGTGGATGCTGTCTATGCGTAACCTCACGCTCTACCCCAATGTGCAGTTTGCCGAAAACGCCTCATTGCAATTGCGCATCATCCGTCCGATTTCGGTCAACAAAACCGAAATGAAAATTTACTGTATGGCCCCTGTGGGCGAATCGGCCCAAGCGCGTGAACACCGCCTGCGCCAGTATGAAGACTTCTTTAACGCCACGGGCCTGGCCACACCCGATGACACCACAGCCTACGAAGACTGCCAAACCGGCTACCAAGCCTACAACGTAGACTGGCAACAAGGCTACGAACGGGGCTCTAACCAACTTCAGTTCAGCGCCAACGCCTATGCCAAAGAACTGGGCATTGAGGTGGAGTCGTGTATTGCCGGGCCCTTTGATATTCAGGATGAAACGGTGTTTCGCGCGGGCTACCGCGAATGGCTTGCATTGATGAAACGCGGCATGGCCAAGGGGGGCGCATGAACCCCATTCACCTCAACGATGTGACCAACCTGCTGCACCAAGAGGCTCACTACCTCGACACCCAGCAATGGGACCCTTGGCTGAATTTGTTTTTAGAAGAGGCTGAATATTGGGTTCCTGCTTGGAAGTCTGAGCACGAGACCACATCCAACCCCAAAGCAGAGCTCTCTTTGATTTACTACGCCACGCGCGCGGGGCTTGAGGATCGGGTTTGGCGCGTGCGCTCTGGACGTTCGGTGGCGTCTAAGCCGCTGCCACGCACACAACATAACGTGAACAACGTGATGTTAGGAAGTGAGCAGGCCACAGACAGAGTGCAAGAGGGAGTAGTGGTGGGGGTCAAAGTGCTGTGCAATTGGACCGTGCATCAATTTCGCACCAAGCCACAAGAAGTGGAAGTGCTGTTTGGTCGCTGCGAATACGACATCGTGCAGCACGTCACCGGCTTGCGAATTCAGCGTAAAAAAGTGATTTTACTCAACGACTACCTACCCGCCATGTTGGACTTTTACAGCCTGTAAGCCCGAGACACATGAACAGTACTAAAACTATTCTGGTCGTGGGTTGTGGTGCCATTGGTGGTATCTACGCCGCCCATTTGGCACAAGTGGCCAACGTCATCGGTTTGGACGCCAATGCTGAACATGTGAACGCCATACGCACTCATGGACTTAAGCTGACCGGGCGCAGCGACATCACCAGCCATTTTGATGTTCACACCGACCCTGCAGCATTGACCCAAAAGCCTGTGGATGCGGTGTTGATTTTGGTGAAGTCTCAAATCACAGCCTTAGCCGTCAAGCCACTTTTGCCCCACTTACAAGGCAACCCCGTATTGGTGACCCTGCAAAACGGCATGGGCAATGTGGAGGTGCTGAGTGATCTGTGTGAGTTGGATATCACCCAAGGCATTTCACTTGAAGCGGGTCGCTTTACACAACCCGGGGTGATTGAGCACTTCATTCACGGAGAGGACTCCTGGATGGGACCTGTGCGCGGTTCATTGGATCGCATGGCGTGGCTGGGGGAACTGATGAATGCATCTGGCATGCCCACTAAGGTTGCGCAAGACCCCAGAGGGGCCATATGGTCTAAATTTATTTTCAATTGTGTGATGAACCCCATTGGGGCTTTGGTTTTGGGACAAAACAAAGCCCGCTATGAGGTGCCCGAGGTGGCTGAGCTCATAGACCAGATGTTTGCAGAGTGCGCCCAAGTGGCTCAAGCCCAAGGCATCACTCTGATGTTTGACCCGATGCACATCGTCAAAAAAACCAGATCGGGCGAAATGGCCTTGACCAAGCATGCTGGCTCTATGTCATTAGATGTTGCCGCCAAACGAGAGACCGAAATTGAGGCCCTAACGGGCTATATGGTGCGCAAAGCCCATAGCCTAGGGCTGAAGGTCCCTGTGACCGAGACCGTGTACCGACTGGCCAAAGGCGTGGACTACGCCGCTCGGCTGAACCCCTCATAACCATTTAACCAAGGAGACCCCCATGAAAATGAGTCAAAGACTATTGCGTTATCTACCAAGAAACTTCGGCGCCGCTCTGGGTGTGGGGCTTGTAGCCTCGCTGCTCAGCTACGGTGCTGGGGCTCAAGAAGCGCCCTACCCTGTTAAGCCCATCCGCATCATTGTGGGTTATTCCGCTGGGGGGGGTAACGACATCATTGCCCGAGTGGTGGCGACCAAAATGGCCGAAGGTTTAGGCCAACCCGTGGTGATTGAGAACAAACCCGGCGCTCAATCCATCATTGCGGCGGAATATGTTGCCAAATCAGCACCCGATGGTTACACCATTCTTATGGGACCTAGTGGCCCCATGACCATGAACCCCGCCACCTACGACAAACTGCCCTACTCCCCCACCAGAGACTTTGTGCCGATTGGCATGATTTGCTCGTTCCCCCTGATTTTGGGCGTTTCTTCTAACTCGCCCTTTAAAACGGTAAAAGACCTGATTCAATTCGCCAAGGCCAACCCCACCAAGGTGAATTACGCATCCAGTGCAGCGCCGTTTCAAATGGCCTCTGAACTGTTCAATCAAAAATCAGGCACCACCTTTGCACACATTCCCTACAAGGGCAGTGGCGACTCCGTAGCTGCCGTCATGAGCGGGCAAATCACCATGACCATCTCTGATCCGGCGCCTATCGTGGGTCAAATCAAGGGCGGCACGATTCGCCCATTGGCCGTGACCAGCGCCCAAAGACACCCCCAGTTTCCCGACGTCCCCACCTTGATGGAATCTGGTTTGCCCGATTTAGAAGTGGGCATTTGGACCGGCTTGGTGGCTCCAGCGGCTACACCCATGCCCATCGTGCGTCGTTTGCAACAAGAGCTGGCCAAAGCCGTTAGATCGCCGGAAATCAGAGAACGCTTTGCACAAATGACCTTAGACCCTGTGGGCAACACTTCAGAAGAGTTTGCCAAGATCATTGCGGCTGACATTCAGCGCTGGACCGCAGTGGCCAAGGCCGCCAATATCAGGTCGAATCCATAAATTTTTAATTGACCATGTAACCGTAGGTGACCATGAGCATGGTGCCTGTACACAAGGCAGGCACCATGCGTTTTTGTGGGTGCGACACCATCACGCCCACACTGAGCGCACACAGCAACAACCGCACCCACACCGGCACGGTGGCCAACAAGCCAATGGGCATGAGCACCATACGTACGGTGAGTGCGGCCACCATGGCATAAGTCACGGCAGAAAGCCACTTGAACACTTCGCTGTTTTGATCGATTTGGCCGGACAACTTCACCCCCAGCGCGCGACACGCATAAGTGCCGAGGCATGCCGCACTCAGCGCCAACCACACACCCCACCCGTTGTCAGCAATGCTCATTTAGCCAGGTCCCAACTTGCCGCGCAACCACAAGCGGTCAAGGACATAGGCCAATGTGCCCGCCACCAAGCCGGTGGTCAGCAAGCTGCTGTCAGCGTCCCATTGATAAAAAATGGGACCCAGTACACAACCGAATAACACCGCCAAACGATTGCACCAAGGCTTTACCTCAGTAAACGTTAGTAAAAAGAACAGCGGGTTGATGAAAATCAGCCCAAGGGTGATGTACAAGGGCACCCAACCCGCCACAAAATAGCCCAATACCGTACCTGGCATGGCAATGAGCCAGCAAGGCAAACCCAAGCCAACGAAATACGCCAACCTAAAACGCGGCGACATGCGTGGAAAGTCGCGCATGGATAGAGCCCAAGCGGTCATGGCCAGCAAGTGCACCCAAAGGTACAAGCCCAGATGGCGGTCTCGCCGGTGCATTTGGGGAAAGAGCGTGACCACCATGGTCACAAACCTGGTGGAAGTGAGCGTGACGGCAAATGCGATGGCCACCAGAGATGAGCCAGAGATCAGCATCTCAAGTAACACCACTTGCCCGGGCAGCGCAAACATCATCAGGCTGGTGGTGCCCGTGACCCAAGCATCAAACCCATTGGTTTGACCCATAGCGCCAAAGCCCACCATGCCTGCAAACAGCACGAAAGCGGGCGCTCCTAAGGAATGCCTCAGCCCTTGCCAGAAGGCTTGGCGGCGGTTGCCAAACCGGATGCTGGGAGTTGGTGGTGTTGAAGCCACGCTTTATGCTGGGCTTATTTCAAGGCCACCTGCAGGCCACGTTGTACGGCAGGCCTTGACAGCATCAAGTCATACCAACGTTTGACGTTGGGGAAATCATTCAGATCCACTTGATGGCGGGGGTGGCGCCACACCCAACCCAAAATGGCAAAGTCTGCAATAGACAATTCATTCGCAAAAAACTCATGAGTGGCTAAGCGCTCGTTCATGACCTTGTAAAGCCTGCGGTTTTCTGCCATGTAGCGCTTGAGTCCGTAGCGCTGGTCGTCTTCGTTGGTCAAGCCTAAAAAGTGATGCACTTGACCAGGAATGGGCCCAAAGCCACCCATTTGGAACATGAGCCACTCGTAAACCGGTATGCGGCGCACCGGGTCTTGAGGTAAAAACTTGCCGGTCTTTTCAGCCAAGTACAACAAAATGGCACCCGACTCAAACACGCTCACCGAGGTGTGTGCTGGGCCATCAGGATCGATGATGGCCGGGATTTTGTTGTTGGGGCTGATTTTTAAAAAGTCGGGTTGAAACTGATCGTCTCTGGTGATGTTGACCACATGCACTTCATAGGCCAAGCCCATTTCTTCAAGTGCCACCGAAATTTTTCGGCCGTTAGGAGTGTCAAATGCGTAGAGTTGTATGGTCATAGGTATTAAGTATAGGACCAGGCATACAACGGATACGCCTCAAGGCGCAGCGGCATACACACATCTAAATCCGATGTAGACCGCATAAAAATGAGCAGGTTTCCAAGCCTCAATATCGGCTTTCATTTGATAGGGCGGATACCACCAAGAGCCGCCCAGAGTTCTTCGTTCATCACCGCGTGCATCTGCTGACCATTCCCAAACATTGGCGCCCATGTCATGTAGGCCATTGACCCCTGCCCGCGTTTCATGAACAGGTGCGGCTCGGGGCCAGGGGTCAGGGTCAGTGGTGTTGGCGCCTTTTGGAAGGTCGCCGGTAGACCAAGGATAAGTTTTACCCCTGATCCAAGGCTTGGGTGGATCTTGCCTAAGCTCTGTAAACCCGGCACGCTGCCATTCCAAGGCTGTGGGCAGTCGCCCGCCTGCCCATTGGCAATAAGCCTGAGCTTCTGCATGGTTAAGATGCACCGCGGGCAAGTTAACACTAGTGGGTTCAACCCCATCCGGTTTTTGCCACGTCCAACCCGGCCGCCTTTGCCACCCCCCCACAAACTCAAAACCACCACCCTCTTGTTCGGCACGCGTCTTGATGCCGGTGGCTTGCGCATAGGCTTTAAATTGGCCGATAGTGACTTCGGTTTTGTCTATTTGCAGACCGCCTAGGTTGTGCAAGACCACGCGCTCACCCACTTGAGCCTGTGCAATAGATCCAAAAAATAAACAACAGCAAAGAAACTTGAACTTCATAGCAGTCACCCATACAACATATTCAACGTATTGGACCCATAAGACCTCACCAAGTCCCCTCAGCTCCCATCACTCAGTCCGCAGAACAGTTTAAGGAGCAAATTGATAAAGCTGCTCTGGGTTGGTTTGAAGAATTTTGACCCAATTGGGCGCCTCAACCCACTGGCTGATGCGCTTTAAAGCACCCACATCATCCACCGCATGAAAGCGCTCCAACACAGCGGGCGATCTGGGTTGACCAGGCCATGCACCTGTATGGGGCCAGTCAGACCCCCACAACATGCGGTCAGGATGCGCACGCACCAGCGCATCTACAAAAAACCGAGCATCCGCGCAATCAGGATGGTCTGAAATTCTATGAGCCGCAGACAGCTTGACCCAAATCCGTCCACTTGCCACCAAATTCAGTAGGTTTTGAAAACCGGATTGGTCAGCACCTTGAGACGCCGTAATTCGCCCAAAATGGTCAACCACCACTGGCACGGGCAATGTGAGTAGGCAATCGGACACAGCCTCAATCACTTCTAGCGTGGTGTAAATCTGAATATGCCAGTTCAAAGATTTGACCTTCTTTGCAGCCCATTGAAGGGCAGCACGCACAAACTTAGGATCGTGCTGACCTGAGGTTTCAAGGTTGACTCGAACGCCCCTCACACCTGCGTTGTTCAGGCGGATCAGCTCAGCGTCTGAAGTCTCTTCATCAATTACCGCGACGCCCCTAGCCTGAAAACGTTGCGAGCTGTTAATGTGCTCCAACGCATTGATGAGACAGCGGTTGTCAGCTCCCTGCGGGCTTGCTTGAACCACCACCACTCGGCGCAAGCCCAAACGAGACAGCAGCCCCATTAACTGCCCTACTGAGGCGGGCCCCGGGGTATAGCTTCTATCAGAAGCAAGGGGAAATTGCTCAAAGGGCCCGAACACATGGACGTGGCAATCGCATCCCCATTCAGGCAGCGGGTGGGCATACATGGACTTTTCGAAATGCATGAACAACCCTTTATGGGGCCAGCTGATTCAACTTATAAGTGCACCAAGCCGCCAACATCGCACTGCCCATGGCACCCCAGAAAATGCTGGCAAGGCCTAAATACTCAATCAAGGCGCCACCTGCCAAACCTCCCACGACTCCAGTTAGACCATACGCAATGAGGCTGTACAGGGCCTGACCGCGGCCCCTCAAGGCTGCGGGGAAGTGTTGGGATATCAAATGAATGCATACCGAGTGGTGGGCAGCAAACGTGACCGCATGCAGCAACTGAGCCAGCAACAGCACGGGCCAATAGTCCGCTCCAGCAGCTGTGAGCCCCATACGTAAAGTGGTTAATAAAGCTGCCACGCCTAACCATGAACTTAAAGACAGCCAAGGCAACCAGCGACTTTGGGTAAAGAACCACACAATTTCCACCAAAACCGACACGCCCCACAACAAACCAATGACCGTCTTGCTGTAGCCCAGGGCATCCAAATACAGCGACAAGAAAAAATACACCGCCATATGGGCCAAGACATGAAAAAATACACCCGCAAACAACCACAGCACCAAGGGCTGCTTGAGCACCGGCCACACTGTGCGCTTGAGGGTTTGGGCAGCTGATGCATCGATTTCTTCTTTTAAGTTGGGAAGTGACCAAACACAGAGCACCACGGCAGCCAAGGTGACCACGGTCCATGCGGGAAAGTGCTGGATGCCAAAGTATTCAAACCACACACCGGCCAACATCACGGTGATGAAAAACCCCAAAGACCCCCAAAGGCGCACACGGCCATAGCGCTTGGCGTCAAATTCCCCGTCTCGGCTGACCAAGTGCGACATAGCCGCTTCGCTGATGGGCATCATGCCGCTGGTGTGGGTGAACATCACCACCAGAACTAAGGCCACCCAAACAAATCCACCCGGTATCCAAAGGCCTAAAGAAGCGAGCAAAGCTACCGTTGCACCTAAACGTAACCATTTGACGCGCTCACCCGTGTGGTCGCTTAAAGCACCCCAAGCGTAGGGTGCAAAGATGCGTGTAGCCGATTGAATCGCGGTGAGCATGACAATGGCCAAAAGGCTAAAGCCGCTGTCTTTAAGCCACAAAGGAAGATAAGGATTGAAAAACCCAATGTGCGCAAAGTAAGTGGCAGACAGCGCCGCAAACGGCACCAACAAATGACGCCGATCAGCCACGACAGAGGTCAAGCGCTGGCCGCAATGGGGCCGTGGCTGCCGCGCGTCAACTGCACATCGCCACATTGGGCGCGGTAGCGCAAGGCGTGGTCCATCACCACCAACGCCAACATGGCCTCGGCTATGGGTGTGGCGCGCAAACCCACGCAGGGATCGTGACGGCCTTTGGTGATGACTTCAGTGGGGTTGCCCTGCACGTCAATAGAGTCGCGCGGCACCAAAATAGAGCTGGTGGGCTTGATGGCTATAGACACTTCCAAATCTTGACCGGTAGAAATGCCACCCAGTACCCCACCTGCACGGTTGGACATAAAACCCTGGGGCGACAAACCATCGCCATGCATGCTGCCACGGTGGGCCACACTTTCAAAACCTGCGCCGATTTCAACGCCCTTAACGGCATTGATGCCCATCATGGCGTACGCAATATCAGCGTCCAACTTGTCAAACAAAGGTTGCCCCAAACCCACCGGCATGTGGTGGGCCGTGACCCGCAAACGCGCTCCACACGAATCGCCCGACTTGCGCAAGTCCTCCATGTAGCTCTCTAGGTAAGACACATTGGTGCATGGCGCAAAAAATGGGTTTTGGTTGACGTGCTCCCAAGATTCAAACGCAATGGCTTGATCGCCAATTTGGGTCATGCAGCCGCGAAACTCTGTGCCGTAGGTTTGGCGCATCCACTTTTTGGCCACTGCACCAGCGGCCACCATGGGTGCAGTCAAGCGTGCCGAAGACCTGCCCCCCCCTCTGGGGTCGCGAATCCCGTATTTGTGCCAATAGGTGTAGTCCGCATGGCCAGGCCGAAAGGTTTGCAGGATGTTGCCGTAGTCTTTGCTGCGCTGGTCGGTGTTGGCGATCAGCAGGCAAATGGGGGTGCCGGTGGTGCGCCCCTCGTAAACGCCCGAGACAATTTGCACCGCATCAGGTTCAATGCGCTGGGTGACGTACTTGGAAGTGCCCGGACGGCGGCGGTCTAAGTCGGGCTGAATATCAGACTCACTCAAGGCCAACCCAGGAGGGCAACCGTCTATGACGCAGCCAATGGATGGGCCGTGGGATTCACCAAAGTTGGTGACTGCAAAAAGATGTCCGAAAGTATTGCCGCTCATGGGTGGCAATTATCCCCCGTAACCCAGGGCCTATCCGTTGGCTGAAGGAGCGTTGGTTTCTTCTGGCCAGTCGCGTATGTAGGCCTTGAGCATTTTGTTTTCAAAGTTTTGGCTGTCCACCACAGCTTTGGCCACATCGTAAAAGCTGATTACCCCCATGAGCATGCGGCTTTCAATGACCGGCATGTAGCGGGCGTGGCGCTCGAGCATCATGCGGCGCACTTCGTCCAGATCGGTTTGTGTGGTGCAGGTTAAAGGGTGGTCATCCATGGCGGTACGCACCAGCGTGGTGCCCACTTGACCGCCATTTTTTTGAATTTGCAGAATCACCTCGCGAAAGGTCAACATACCCACCAAATCGCCATGCTCCATGACCACCAAAGAGCCGATGTCTTTCTCAGACATGATAGCCACCGCCTCAGCCAAGGGCTGATCGGGCTTCACTGTATATAGGGTACTGCCTTTGACGCGAAGGATGTCACTGACTTTCATGATGTTGCTCCTTAAGTGTCCGGCCACTGCATGTCCATACCTGTTTTTATCAGATAAACCGTATGCATTATGAGCTTAGATCAACACTTCGCTCAATAACGAAGACCTGTGCATGCCTCTGATGGACATCAACGCGGTTCTAGGGCCCGGATGAAGTAACAAAGCATCTGCCAAAGGGGTGATGGGCGTGAGCTCTGGGTTCACCAACATCACATAGCGCCCTTCGGACTCATCCAGTCGACCGATCCAATCCATCGTTTGCAACTGCTCCAGCACATCTTCCAGCTGTACGGGGTTGACGCTCAGCTCAGCGGCAAGTTCGGTGATGGTCAAACCTCGACGGCTGGGGGTGGCTTGCTTGAGTTGCTCAAGCACCTCTAAAGCCAATGTAAATTCCCAACCGGCTGTCCCGCCCGGCCGTGTAACCCCCGCTAACAGGCTAGGTAAATAAGCTGCCACCACAGCGCCAAGCAGCACAATGACCCAGACCATGTAGATCCAAATCAGCAAAATGGGGACAGTGGCAAACGCCCCGTACACCGCCGAAAACGTAGGCACCAAAACAAGGTAAAGCCCGAGCAACACCTTGGCCAGCTCAATGCCCGCGGCGGCTGCCAAGCCACCTAACCATGAATGGGTCCACTTGACGGGCGCGTTGGGCACATACTGATAAGTCGCTGCCATTGCAGCGGCCACCATTAAAAACTCCAAAGTATCTAAAAGCAGCCTTAAACCACCCGGCATGACCGCCACCATACCCCTTGACTCCGATAGCAAATAGGACGTGATGGTGAGGCTGGCACCCAACAACAAGGGCCCTAAGGTGATGGCTGTCCAATACACCAGCAGACGTTGCCCCCAGGGTCTGGGTCGCCGCACGCGCCAAATGTTGTTGAGCGTGCGGTCAATGGTCAACACCAAGCTCAATGCCGTTAAAAATAGCACCGTAAAACCAGCCCACCCAAGCTGACCCGCCTTACCCGCAAATTGCGTTAGGTAACCCAACACCTGATTGGAAATGTTGTATGGAATCAAGCTGTCAATGAGCCAACGCTGCAACACCTCTTGCAAGGTAGCAAACATGGGCAAGGCTGAAAACAACGCAAGGGCCACCGTCATCAACGGGACCAAGGCAATGGTGGTGGTGAACGTTAAGCTGCTGGCGGTCAGACCCAAACGATCTTCACGAAACCGCTCACTTAGGGTGAGCGCCGTGGTTTTCCAAGGAAACCGAGCCACGTCCGCCGCAAAATCTCCCAAAATTCGGCGGTTTTGGAGCTGCAGTTTCGATTCAATATTCATGTCGCTATGATGCCATTCGATGAATTCCATAGACACCCAAGTGAGACGTATTCGCCTTTTGGCGGTTCTGAGCTTATTGGCGCTGATTGTGTTGGGCTTGGCGTGGGAACTGTGGTTAGCCCCCTTACGGCCAGGCGGTTCTTGGCTGGCCCTTAAAGTCTTGCCCATTTGTTTGCCTCTGGTGGGCTTTTTAAAACACCGTATGTACACCTTCCGCTGGGTCAGCCTGGTGGTTTGGTTGTATTTCACCGAAGGCGTGGTGCGCGCCTACAGCGACCCTTGGCCAAGCGCTGCCTGTGCAGCCCTTGAAGTGGCTTTATGCCTCTTATTGTTTCTGGCCTGCACCCTGCACATACGGCAGCGCCAGCGCATGGCACAGGGAACCGTATGACATCACATCAGCACTTAATTGATCAACTCCGAAAGATTTGTGGCACGGCCAACGTTCTGATCGATGGCGACCTGACCGCTTGGGAATTGGACTGGAGAAAACGCGAGCGAGGTAAGGCTCTGGCCGTGGTGCGCCCTGCCAACACATCTGAAGTAGCGGCCGTGGTCAAAGCCTGCGCAGCGGCACAGGTCAGTATGGTGCCTCAAGGCGGCAACACCGGCATGGTCGTGGGCTCCACCCCAGACGCCAGTGGCCAACAAGTGGTGCTGAGCCTGACTCGGATGAACCAGATCCGTACCCTCGATGCCGGCAACCTCACCATCACAGTAGATGCGGGTTGCGTGCTCCAAACCATTCAAGAGGCTTGCGAAGCGCAGGGCTTTTTATTTCCTTTAAGTTTGGCCTCAGAGGGTAGTTGCACCATTGGTGGCAACTTGGGTACCAATGCTGGCGGCACGCAGGTGGTTCGGTTTGGCAACACCCGCGAGCTGTGCTTGGGGTTGGAGGTGGTGACGGCGCAAGGCGACATTTGGAGCGGCTTAACCGGTTTGCGCAAAGACAACACCGGCTACGACCTGCGGCACTTGTTTATTGGCTCAGAAGGCACGCTGGGCGTGATCACCGCCGCCACAATGAAGCTCTACCCCATGCCTAAATCGCAGCTCACTGCTTATGCGGCCGTGCCCTCTATGGAGCATGCTGTAGATTTGTTGGGCTTGGCACACGAGCACTTGAGTGCGGGCCTCACGGGTTTTGAGGTGATGGGGCAGTTTGCTCTGAGTTTGGTAGTCAAGCACTTTCCTCAACAGCGCGTGCCGTTTTGGGAATCGTCACCCTGGTGCGTGGTGCTGGAACACTCTGACCAAGAGTCAGAGGCCCATGCCCGAGAGTGCTTAGAACGCCTGCTTGAAGCCGCTATGGAGCAAGGTTGCGTGAGCGATGCCATCGTGGCAGAAAGCGTGGCGCAAGCCAAGGCGCTTTGGCACATCCGCGAAAGCATTCCACTGGCGCAGGCCGAAGAAGGCCTGAACATCAAGCACGATATTTCTATTGGTGTGTCACGCATTCCAGAATTTGTTCGGGAAACCAACACAGCCCTGCTTGAAAAATTTCCGGGTGCACGCTTGGTCACCTACGGCCACTTGGGCGACGGCAACCTGCATTACAACGTTCAGGCCCCCGAATCAGATGATGCAGAGCGTTTTTTGAGGGAAGAAGAAGAGCCCATGAACGCCCTGGTGTTTGAGGTGGTAGACCGCTACCAAGGGTCTATTTCCGCCGAGCACGGCATTGGTAGCCTGAAAGCCCACAAACTCACTCAACACAAATCTCCAGTGGCCTTAGGTCTCATGAAGTCGATCAAATACGCCTTAGATCCCCATAACCTGATGAATCCTGGCCGAGTGCTGGAAATTTAAGGTAGCAGCTTTAAGGGTTTTAGCCTTTGAACCTTAGGCTCAGTTTTTCATGTAGGTGTTGATGGCGTAGAGCAACATTTCAGGGACCTCCTGAAACATCACCCCCACGGTAAAGCCCATGCGCGTGCGACTGAAGGTGCAGTGGGTGACGGTCCCCGCAGCCGCCACATTGAAGAATGTTCCGTCGGGCTGTGGCAACTTAAAAAACACATTGCACAGCGTGTGCACCGGCAAATTCACCTCAGTAATTACGCCCACACCGCCCGCATTGATGTCAAACGTGCGAATTTCCAACGGGGGCTTGCCCTGCAAGGCCATCCGCGCCCGCACGCTTAAGGGCTTTCGTTCCTTACGGCGGCGATCCGAGTCGGATGGACTGGGAAACGGCGAAACTTCTTCGTCATCAGGAACTAGCGGTTGAGGATCTTGGTTGACCATGTTGTCAAATGTAATTCATCCCCTGCATGACCTTAAGATCACGCTTCAGGCATCAGAACCTAGGCATTGAACCCCAAACCAAGACTTATGACACCCGCCATCAGCTCAAGCAGCGCCATACCCACCCCTTACGAAGACTTCATGCGGCATGTCTACACCCATGGCATCCAAAAAACCGATCGCACCGGCACCGGAACACGCAGCGTGTTTGGCTATCAAATGCGTTTTGACTTGACCCAAGGCTTTCCGCTGGTCACCACCAAAAAAGTACACCTCAAGTCCATCATCTATGAACTTCTGTGGTTCCTAAAAGGTTCTAGCGACAACCACTGGCTCAAAGAGCGCGGCGTGAGCATTTGGGACGAATGGGCCCGAGCCGATGGCGACTTGGGTCCTGTGTACGGCGTGCAATGGCGCAGCTGGCCTGCCCCCACCGCTGAAGACCCCCAAGCGCATATTGACCAGATCAGCCAAGTGATTCACACCTTAAAAACAAACCCTGATTCGCGCCGCATCATCGTGAGCGCTTGGAATGTGGCCGACCTGAACAAAATGGCGCTCATGCCATGCCATGCGTTTTTTCAGTTTTACGTGGCGCCCAGCAACACCCCTGGCGGCAAAGGCCGCCTGAGCTGCCAGCTTTACCAACGCAGTGCGGACATTTTTTTAGGCGTTCCTTTCAATATCGCCAGCTACACCCTGCTCACACACATGGTGGCGCAGCAATGCAACTTGGAGGTGGGCGACTTTGTGTGGACCGGCGGCGATTGCCACATTTACAGCAACCACCACGAACAAGTGGAGTTGCAGCTCAGCCGCAGCCCCTTCCCTGCGCCCAGCTTGAACATTCGGCGTCAGCCCGACTCTATTTTTGACTATGAGTTTGAGGACTTTGAAGTCCTTAACTACCAATGCCATCCGGCCATTAAAGCGGCAGTGGCGGTGTAATGACCGAGCTGCACCTCATCTGGGCCAGCGCCCGAAACGGCGTTATAGGCAAAGACCACACCATGCCCTGGCACTTGCCGGAAGACTTGGCGCACTTTAAAAGCACCACCCTCGGCAGCCCCGTCATCATGGGCCGAAAAACTTGGGATTCTTTGCCCGAAAAATTTCGCCCCCTGCCAGGTAGGCTGAACGTGGTCATGACCCGACAAACCCAGTGGTCTGCGGGCGTGAGTTCTGAATCTCTGGTGGTGGTGCACACCCTTGAAGACGCTACAAAAGCTTGCGCGCCCGCACCACTGGCTTGGGTGATGGGCGGGGCACAACTTTATGCCCAAGCCTTGCCTTTAGCCACGTCTGCAGTTGTCACCGAAATTGAAGCTGACTTTGAGGGAGACGCCTTTGCACCGCCTCTGGGCAGCGAATGGCAAGAGGTGTCTAGGCAAAGGCACACCTCACGTACGGGATTGAACTTCAGTTTCGTCAGGTACACGAAGTTGATGTAACTTCACCGCGCACACAGCCCACCCCAATTTTTTATCATTTTGATCACTTAACAGGAGCACACCCCATGTCTGGAGGCGGATTTCATGTACACGGCCCACACGACCACGAACTCGAACATGCCCAACAAGGGCACAGTGGTCATGGAGAAGGCAACAGCAGCACCAACAAAATTGCCATGTTTACCGCCATCATTGCCACCGTGGGGGCAATCTTTGCCTACATGGGTGGTGCCACACAGGCCGATGCCATTCTGTACAAAAACAATGCGGCACTGCAAAAAACAGCCGCCTCCAACCAGTGGAATTACTTTCAGGCCAAAAGCACCAAACAGTCTTTGGCCGAAGTGTCCCGCGACTTAGCTCCTAAAGAAGAAGACAAAGCCAAATACCAAGCCAAAATTGAACGCTACGAAAAAGAAAAAGCTGAAATCAAACGCGACGCTGAAAAGCACGAGGCCCAAGCCACCGAATGGGACCACAAAAGCGACGAACAAATGAACCAGCACCACCGCTGGGCACAAGCCACCACAGTGCTTCAGGTGGCCATTGCCTTGGCTGCCATTGCACTTTTAACCCGCCAAAAATGGCTTGAATACGCCATGTACCTAGGCGGCGCATCGGGTTTGGCCGTGGGAATATTGGCTGCACTTCATATTTAAGTAAAACGGTTTAAACAGATAAATTATCATTGCATTTACAAAGGCAAGCTCCCCAAATGCTAAATTTGTGTTGATATGATTAGGGTTAAACCCTTAAATTCATATACAAAACATGACTTGGCCAAGCGCGGCAGGTACTTCGCGTAATTATTACCTTTCCAACTGGGTCGTTCGGGTTCTAGCTCCGTACCCCCTGCAATGCACTGCCATTGGTGCGTGCATTGCCATGCAGGTGTTGCTTTACGTCAGTTACCCTGTAGCTTTTGCGGTCATATTTAATCAAGCGGTGCCTGAACACAACCACGATTTACTTAAACAAATCATGGTGGGCATATTGATACTGTTTTTAATGTGTGGCACCACCGCAATTATTCAAGCCAAATTGGTGTCCAACATTGGCACTAAAGGTTTTGGCAGAGTGCGGCAAAAAATGTTTTCCAATATTTTGGAACAATCACCTTTATTTTTCTCAAAGAATAAAGCCTCTGACCTTATTGCCAAATTTTCCATTGAATTAGCTGCTATTGAAACAGCACTGGTATTTGCACTGCCTCCGCTCATAGAGTGCGTTTTGGTGGTTATTGGCTGCTTGCTGACCATATCAGTATTAGATTGGCGCATCGCCCTAGTGGCAACCGCTTTAATTCCTTTAAGCTATTTAAGTGGGGCCAAGTTAGGCCCCTGGGTGACGCATTATGCAATTGGCAAAATCAATGCCGAATCCAAACTTCTGGGCGCACTGCAAGACACCATCAATGGCAGAAATACCATCAGAGCTTTTGGTATTGAGCACAAAATTAACGCATCATTTGGCCAACACAACGCAGAACTTCAAAAAGCCTCCTCGGGTTACGTTTACAACGCGTCCCTGATTCCGCTTTTTTCGCTCTACAGCGTT
>CAMAWQ010000005.1 GCA_945862005.1 Hylemonella gracilis
CGTTTGGGGTAGAGCTTGGGGTTGGGGCCAATGACGTTGTTGGCCGCTTTCAAAATGGCGCTGGTGGAGCGGTAGTTTTGCTCCAGCTTGATGACCTGCAGGTTGGGGAAATCGGTAGGCAGTTTTTTCAGGTTGTCCAGGGTGGCGCCACGCCAGCCGTAAATGGATTGGTCGTCATCGCCCACAGCGGTGAAGTTGCCCGCTCCACCCACCAGCAGTTTGAGTAGTTCGTACTGGGTGGCGTTGGTGTCTTGGTACTCGTCCACCAAAATATGGCGCAACTGCCGCTGCCATTTGCTGCGCACGGCCTCGTGTTGCTGCAGCAACTTAAGGGGCAAGCCAATCAGGTCGTCAAAGTCCAGACCTTGGTAGGCCACCAAGCGCTCTTCGTAGCGCGCCATGATGCGGGCCACCAACTGCGCTTCATCGTCTTGGGCTTGAGCCAAGGCTTGCTCGGCATTCAGCCCCATGTTTTTCCAAAAACTGATGGTCCACTGCCACTTTCGAGCGGTGGCGGCATCGGTGGTGCCACCAGCGTCTTTCAAGATGCGCGTGACGTCGTCGGTGTCCAAAATTGAAAACTGCGGCTTCAGCCCTACAGCTTGGCCGTCAGCGCGCAACAGGTGTACGCCCAAGGCGTGAAAGGTGCAAATTCGCACCTCTTTGGCGGCTTTGCCAATGAGTTTTTGGGCCCGCTCGCGCATTTCGGCGGCGGCCTTGTTGGTGAAGGTAATAGCCGCAACGTGCGCCGCAGGCATACCGGTTTGAATCAGTCGTGCAATTTTGTGAGTGATTACTCGCGTCTTACCAGAGCCAGCGCCCGCCAACACCAAGCAGGGGCCATGAAGGTAATTGACCGCATCTTGTTGGGCCAGATTTAAACCTGCAGTGAGGGATGACATGAGGGCTTGATGCAGGGTTTCAGGGCAGGAGGGGGAAGAGCTGGCGCGGATGAATCGCTTAAGTTCTAGTCAATCATAGCCACCCCCAAGCTTAGGTAAGGGGCTTAGTGTGGGGTTCTTTTGAACCCATCTGACCCCAGCAGCTTTGGGCCACAATTGGCTGGTGCTGCAGATTTTGACCGTCACCTTTCCCTTTTTTGCGCTGGTGTTGTGCGGTTTTGCCGCAGCGCGCTTGCGGTGGTTACCGCTGGAAGCCATTGGCGGGCTGAACGGTTTTGTGCTGTTTTTTGCTTTGCCCTGCATGCTGTTTAGGTTTGGCGCCACCACCCCCATAGCGGAGTTGCTGGACGTTGGGGTGTTGTGCACGTGGCTGTTGTGCGCCACCCTCATGGTGCTGTTTGCTGTGGCCATGAGTTTGGGGCCCCGCATCCGCTGGAACGACGCCTCTTTTGGTGCCTTGGTCGCGGCTTTTTCCAATACTGGTTTTATGGGCGTGCCCCTGTTGGTGGCTTTGTTGGGCGCGCAGGCGGCGGGCCCCATCATCGTGACCATTTTGGTGGATATGGTGTTCACCACTTCCCTGTGCATTGGCCTGTCGCGGCTGGACGGCGCGGGACAAGACGGCTTGCGGGCCGCGCTGCATAAATCGTTCAAAGGCATGCTCATTAACCCCTTGCCTTGGTCGATTTTGCTGGGCGGCGTGGTGTCTTATATAGAGTGGGAGCTGCCCGACCCTTGGGGTAAAACCATTTGGCTGCTCGCAGACGCGGCTTCGCCCACGGCTTTGTTCACCATTGGCGCGGTGCTGGCGCGTGCCCAAATGCAAGCCCGCTCCCAGCCTCTTAAGGTGATGGACTACATGCCGGTGGTGGGCTTTAAGTTGTTTTTACACCCCCTGTTGGTGCTGGTGGTGGGCGCCACCGTGATTCAGTGGGGCCTGCCGCTGGCTACACCCGCTTTTACCGCCATGGTGCTGGTAGCCGCCCTGCCCAGCGCAAGCAATGTGTCCATGCTGGCCGAGCGCTATGGCGCCAATAACGGCCGCATTGCTCAAATTATTTTGGTGACCACCACCTTGGCGTGTTTGACGTTTTCGGGTGTGGTGGCGTTGGTTGCTTAGTCAATATATATGGCAAGTGTAATTTCGCGGGCATAGAGTTGAATCAAGAGCTATAACCATTGACATGAACGACGTTGCATTTGGCCAGCAGGCGATCAAACAAAACAATTTTCTTGAAGCTGAACGTCGCTTCCGACAGGCGCTTGTGCAGCAGCCGCATTCGACTGAAATCAAGCGCGACTTAGGTTATGCCTTGTTTCAGTTAAACCAATTAAACGAATCGCTGACTCTGCTCGATGAGGTGGTGCGTCGCGCGCCCTCCGATTTGCTTGCTAGGCTTTTGTTTGGTCGGCTGTGTTTGCGTTTGCAGGAGCCACAAGAAGCAGAAAAACACTTCAAACGCATTCTGAAAAAACTGCCCACTAGTGAATCGGCGTTATCGGGGCTGGTCGATGTAGCGATTGCCCTTAACCAGATGGACCAGGCCCAAATCCTTACAAAAAAAATTTTAGCCATCAACCCACGTTCAGAAGTTGGGCATTTGTCGGCGGCCAACTTGGCCGAGATGCAAACCGACTTTGAAGTCGCACATCAGCACTACAACAGGCTTATTCAGCTTGCGCCAAACAATGCGCAGCATCGTTACCACCGATCGCGAAGCCTGCTGCGGCGAGGTGAGTTGTCTGAGGGCTGGAAAGAGTTTGAGTACCGGTTGGTCTCAGGGGCTGTCCAGCTGCCGCCAATGCAAACACCACGATGGACCGGTTCCCAAGTGGATCATTTGCTGTTAATTGCGGAGCAGGGGCTTGGAGACGTTCTTCAGTTCTCGCGCTTCATATCTCAAGCCAAGCCGCTAACGCAACGCATCACGCTGGCGTGCCAGCCTACGATATCTGAGCTTCTAAAACGATCTTTCGAAGTGGAGACTGTTTCGCTCAACCCCGCATCTTGGCCCCATCATGACGCACATTGCGCATTAATGAGCTTGCCAGCCGTTATGGGTCTTGGGGTGGCCTCTGTAAAACATGGGGGTCGTTACTTAAAACTAGATAGCAACCGCCTCAATTTATGGGCTGGCCGACTCAATTTAGACCCACAAAAGTTAAATGTAGGGGTGGTGTACGCATCCTCTGTTGCGCATACAACAGAGCAATACCTGCACCGCAAACGATCCTGCTCAGTTGAAGACCTTAGTCCCTTGAACAATCTTCCGAATACGGTATTTTTCAATCTACAGCTTGGTTTTGTGGTGCAGCCAGATGAAGGCACTGCATTTGGAAAACTATTGCAATGGCGCGACTTTACAAGCGACATTAAAGACTTTGATGATACTTCCGCCATCATCGATCTTCTCGATGTGCTGCTCTGTGTGGACACAGCAGCCATACATGTGGCTGGAGCGCTGGAAAAGCCAGCTGCACTTTTGCTGCCCTACGCTGCCGATTGGCGCTGGATGCGGCAGTGTGAATCAACGGATTGGTACCAGAGTGTGAGATTGTTTCGGCAAATTTTGCCAGGTGAGTGGTCTGATCCGCTTCTAAAAGTTAAAGATTATCTCGAGGCCATTGCTTATGATTATTAATATTGTCGTCAGTAATAACTAACAATTACCTTGTAACGAAAGCATTGAATTCAGTGCGCCGGCATCAGGTGTGAGTGTGTCAATAGAGTGAAGCTTCGTGTTATAGGTGAGCGCTGTGACATTAATATATTTTTTATTTCGCGAATAAATTTCCAAGTGTTAAAATACTTATTTATATATATGATGCATGAATGCTATCCACAATGTTTTAAATGACATTTAAAACACATTAATAATTAAGTTAGTGAGGTTGATAAGGATGCAATTATGAAAATTGTTTTATTGAACTGGAGCAAGGGTGAAAACAACCCCTTTGCTTACTTCAATCAAGAACTAAGTAAAAAATTAATAAAATTTGGTGCTGACGTTAGTATTGTTGAGCTGGATAGTAGTCTTGTATTAAATTTATACGAGATATACAATAAGAAGAAAATAGATCTAGTAATTACTCACCAAGGGTTTGGTACTGATTATAAAATAAATCAAACGGACGAATTAATTTGGGATAGGTTGCAGTTAAAAATTATAAGTTTGGGCTCCGATCACCCGTGCCACAATCCGAATTTAAACAACGCAGATTCTAAATATGTTGTGCATACTTATTGTATAAGTGCATATGCAGATTATGCAAATAAATACTTAAAAAAAATAAATAAATCATGCTTTGTTGGGGCGCCTAATATATTTGATGTCCGGGACGTCGTGGATCTCCCCAAGGCAGGGGATTACTTTGTTTTCCCAAAAAATATTGAAGATATAGCCTCTACATTTAAAAGGTGGCGGGCCAGCTATAAACCTGAAATGTCCAGCTTGTTGGAATCAATTTCAGAAGATGTAATGTATGGGTATAAGTCACGTATGCCATTTGATCATCATGACTTAATTGAATCCTCTTTGGGGGTGCGTACAAGTTATATATCAAGATTTGAAATTAATCCTGGAGTTTATGAGCGCATTAAACATGCCATCCATTCTGAAGTTGATAAAATATATAGAAATTATGCTTCTGAACTTGTCATTTTAGAGATGAAGGACTTGCCATTGAAGATAAATGGTAGAGGATGGGAGCAATTTGGAAAAAATAAATCAAAATTTCATGAATTTAATGAATTTGGTGAGGTGAAACATGGCGAATATCAGTTTCAATCACTATATGGAATAATAGATGTTGTGCCGTTTTGTTTCGGTATGCATGATAGATCATCGCGTGCAATGGCATACAAATCCGGCTTTTTATGTAATGCCAATTTGGATTTTAAGGATTCTGATGGTGGAAAGTATGACGATATTTTCTTTACCGGAATAAATGGGAGTCTGCGATCGCTTGCAGACAGGGTTGTTTCTAATCCAAGAAGACACATTATGCGTTGTAATGAAATTGGTGAAATTTGCAAAAAAATAGAGCCCTTTGATTATTTCTTTAATTTTTTAGTTAAGGAGGCGGGGTGTATTAATTAATTAGTCTGAAGATGCTTAATTTTTTAAATTATTGACATTTTTAATAGTCCAGAGTGAATCGATCTTTAGCAGTACACGCGATGTTTATGGCATTACAAATTGCTGACTTTTCGGATGACTATAAAAAATATTTTTTCATGCTTTAGTCACTACTAGATCAGGTTAGCTTCAAAGCAATTCAGTTCGCGGTTGCGGCCAAGGGTTAAGAAAGCCATGCCTTAAATCAAGCTCCTATTGAGCAACCCCATCAAAGGACAATTATGATCTGTTACTAATTAACTTATTGATACAACATTGACATCTATTTATTAGAAAAAATTATGAACATAACTATTGCCATACCAACGTTTAATAGATGTGCCAATCTCGCAATTTTGATTGATTCTATTGAGAAAATAAATGTCCCTAAAGGGGTAAAATTATTTGTTGCCATATCTAACTCTGCTTCATTAGACAACACATCAATATATCTTGATATATTGAAACTTTCAAATCCTGAAAAGTACTTAATACATAACAAGATTAGTCGGCAGACAAACTGGTACACTCTAATGCAGATGGTGCCAAAAGAAACGGATTACGTTTGGCTTATTGGTGATGATGATGTAATACTTAATCCAAATTGTCTTAAAGAAATTTTTTCTATAATCCAAGATTCAAAAGGGGAGTTAAAAGCATTATTTATGCCGATGAAGAAAAAAATTGGAGCGAAGGGTTTTGAATCGGGGTTGTTATATGATTTGTGCAATAAATATGGTTTTATTGAAGTTATGGGGTGGATGTCTTCCAATTTTATCGACTATAAATTCTATCTCCAAATATATGAATTATTTGGAGAAAAATTGAATTATAGGGCGGCGAGATCAGAAATAGTATACAAAAATCGTATTGGATTGTATTTACATGCGACTCAGACATACAAGGTTCTTTTCAGTCACAAGGTTGGGCTTTTGTTTACTGATTTTATTGACGAACAACCTTATGAGCGCAATTTAAATACAATTTTACAGTCGAACGGATATGCAAAGAAAAAGTACTATAGCGGTAGATTTTTTTATGATTTAGATGATATCAATCAAATTAACAAATTGAATAATTTTATGCCTGGAAGATTTTTTTATAGATATCATAATCGCGATCTTATTCTGATGCTTTATCAGATTGCATACGAGGGTTCAAAATCTAGGGAGTTTAGAAAAGAAGAGACAAATACGCAAATTAATATTCTTAGAGATGCCGTGGCTTATTCTAAATTATCTGATTATAAAGTGTTTTATCAAATAATTGATGCCTTGGTTGCAGACATTTTGTTGGGGTGCGAATTATCTAATGGCGAAGCTAAAAGTATCGGAGATTTTTTTAAGGTAAGGGAGTACTCAGATAAGGTTGACGAAATCAAAGTGTAAATTTTAAATTTGTATCAAAACGTAATTAACAGTCTTAATGCTTCCATTATTGTTAGTTGCAAAAATGCATCCAGGTGAGATGGTGATTATCTTAAGCTATCACTTTATAGCCTAGGTCAACTAACTCAAAAAAGATCATTGATGTTTAATAGAAAGAGGCGGTTTCAAGCACGAAGTGCAACACGGGATAACGATTGATGAAATACCTCTGCGGGCGTCTTGAATCCCAATCGTTTGCGGGGTCAGTTATTCAACCGGTTTTCAATCATTCTAATTTCCTCATCGGTGATGTTTGCCATCGCCCGCTTCTTGGGGACATATTGCCTCAGAAGTCCGTTGAAGTTCTCGTTAGAGCCGCGCTCCCAGCTTGTAAAGGGCCTGGCGAAGTACCCCGTGCTGCCCAACGCCTGGTCAATTTCGACATGTCCACAGAACTCTTGTTCGTTGTCGTAGGTCAGCCTTTTAACCCTTGCTTGGAAGGGCTTGAGCACCTTGATGATGGCCGCTCCCACCAAGTCGGACGTCTTATTTGAAACCTTCGCCATGACCGCATATCCGCTCTTGCGCTCAACCACCGTCATGATGGCCTGCTTGTGGTTCGCACCGATGACGGTGTCGCACTCCCAGTGACCGACATGCTTGCGATCCTCGATGTGCAATGGGCGCTCGTTCAGGGGCCTACGATTAGGGATTTGCCCCCTGCGATCAAGTCCGCCGGCATAACGCTTTCTCTTCTGCTTCTGACAACGGAGGTTCTTCCACAGCTTACCGCCGCTGGCCTTGTCAGCGTAGACATACTGGTAGATCGTCTCGTGGCTCACAGGCAGCTTGCCAGCGATCTGTTCAGGGCTCCACTGCAGTTGCAGCAGCGCAGTGGCTTGCGCCTTCACCCACGGCGCCACCAGCGCGGCATTGCGACTGCCTTGGCACGTTGACGCGACAGCTCACAGGCCTGTTTAGGCCGGTAGCCACGGCTGCCCGCATTGCGACGCAACTCGCGACTGATCGTGGACTTGCTGCGGCTGGGCAAGTCTGCAATCTGAGTGATGGTGTGTCCGGCTTTCATAAGGCTGTGAATCTGATATCTTTCAATTTGGCTGAGGTGTTTGTAGTTCAATTGGTAACTTCGACTTGCAGGTCTAGAAGCCTAGAATGCTAAACATCCTCAGCCTCCTTCCTTCGGTTAATCAAAGTTGCACTTCGTGCTTGAAACCGCCTTAAATAAATACTGATGTTATTTTAATTAACAGTGTGCGAATTAAAGCTGCGGATGATGTCAATTCAAGATTGGATAATTTAATGCGTTTACTTTTTGCTGTTTGCTGAAATAAAGAGTTCTCCAGATACTAATTAATATAATTTCATTAGCGGTATGAAGTTTTTGAGTTAATCAAAGTCGTACTTCGTGCTTGAAGCCGCCAATTTTAATAAAAAAAGTTGATGGAGATTTTCAATATTTTCAAGATGCGGGATTAATAATATATTTTTTAATATAAGTGCATTGCATGATAGAACTCATAGAGATATCTCACATAGAGGTGGTTTTTTTTGTAATTCATCAATTAACTTAAATGCAAAATATGAAAGCTTGTTTTTAGCTGGTTTCCCTTAAGATTTAAAGGAAAAAGCAGTTGATGTCATGAAAAATCCTGCTCTTCATCCGAGCAAAAGTCAAGATTTTGGAAATGATATATAAAATAACAATCCATTTGAAAATTTCCATTTATTTTTAACACAATTAATAACTAATATCCGGTAAATTTTAATGCTAAATTCAGGAAGGCTCATCTTGCCATCGATGCATCGCGACACCTTAATTGTGAAGTGTGTTGGCGACCTCACGGGTGAGAGATATGTGTTGATTTTTTTCAATCCAACTAGTTATTAAGTGGGAATGGCCCTTGAGTCTGGGACAGGTCAATCTGGCTATCGCTGAGTATTGACCTCTTCAAATAGAAACTCTTCAATTGTAAAAAATCTACTTCTCACTCCTTTGGTTCTAGGGGACGATTACCTGGACTTGGAATCGGACTCTGATATCATTAGTTCAGAGTACTCAGTTCGGTAAGGACCAAGGCCGTGTGACTTTAAACAACTCTAACCTCGTGAGCCTTAAACGTAATTGGGTACTAAACAGTCACAATAAACTATTTATCTAAGCCGACAATGAGAAACCTTTTTTCGCCGTATGTAGATAATCAAAGGACGCTATGAATATTACGCAAGAAGTACTAAAGCAACTAAAAAAGATCCCTCACAAGCCAGGCCTAAGTTATTTACTGGAGGGCGAAGACAGACTAATCGAGCACATTAAATCGATCGCTATCGTAGGAGCCTTTGCCGATAAACTAAATTTCAAATATGAAAATTATTTAAAGAAAAATAATAAAAATTTCAAGTCCTTTAAAGAAATAGATGCCACCTTGAAAAAAGAGTGGCGGACTTTCGATTGCATTCTGATTGGATCCATAACTCGATATGCTCACTACAAAAAAGCACTTCTCGAAATTGGCGTACCAAGAACATTGATAGCTCAACCAGAAGAAATTTGTCAATTGTCTGCGAATTTTTACTCTCCAGATAATAGCTTGCCGTCATGGCCAAATAACGAGCAATCCTTTGAGGAGAAGATAAATTGGCTTACAGTCAATGAATCTATGCTTTCGCAGGCATATTATTTGATTGAGCCGTGCTCTCGCCAAATTTTTATTGATAAAATAACAACGTATCTTCGACCAAATTGTATTAATATCTTTAAAGATTTCATTAGAAACCATTCCTCCCCCTACAAGACCCTCGGGTCAGTGCCCCTCAATGGAGATAGGCCATCATACGGTGTAGAGAATTTTTTTTACTTCTATAACGACGTTATCAATATTTACGATAATTGCGTTTATGTTGACATAGGAGCACACGTCGGCGATTCGCTAGATGCATTTTTAAAAAGATGCTCCGTGCTTGGATTGAACTATAAACATATATTTTGTTTTGAGCCCGACAAATTATCTTTTGACGAATTATTAAAAAATTCAAAAGGTCTTTCTAATATAACACTTTCTATGTCGGCCGTGCTAGAAGAAATAAGTATGACCGGATATAACCCCGTGGGAACTGGTGGAGGTAGCATCATACAGAACGCCACTGTTGAGATAGATCAATTAATCCAGGCAGGTCCGTTGTCTAAATCTATTGCTGATAGTCGAGTTGATCTTATCAAATGGGATACACCTGGACCTGGCATAGCAATGAAAGTATTCGCGGGCTGCGAGTCCACGATCGCTAGCCATAATCCAGATCTAATAATCGGCGCCTATCATAATGTTAATGATATTTTTCAAATACCTATAAGATTGAAGGAAATTTCCAATGACTATAAAATATACTTAAGACATAACTCTTGGTTGTATACAGAGACGTGTTATTATTGTATATTTGGCGGTACAAATAAATAATTATATTCAACTTAAGTATGCTCTACATACTGAACCACCTCGAAAAACCAAAGTATGTTAGCCCCCTGATAAACAGTCTCTTCGGTATTGCGTAGACTAAGAAACATAGGCAGGACTTTTGACATGACCGTTTCTTCAGCAACGATCAGTCGGTTGGTGGTGGTGAAAAACCGTTCAGCCCTGTAGGCGGTTGACTAGGGGGTGAGCTTAATTTTGTGTAATCGGTCTAATGGCGGGTTATCATCGAATATGCCAGAGTGGATATGTCGCAAATACAAAGAAAGCAATACTCAAAGGCATAATTCGTAAGCTCCTCCATTAGGTAGACAATTCAAAACTAGTGATTCCTGTTTTAAACGTCATCGGCATGAACTCCATGGGGGTACTATCGCCGAGCGAGTCATGGGGTCTGAACTCGTTGTAATCCATCACCCAAATCTCCGCAGCCTCTTGAGCCTAAGCAATTGAGTTGAATAAATTAGCATCGAGCACTTCATACCTAAAGATTCTGTTGAACAGCTCAACAAATGCTTTTTGATTGGGTTTGCCAAGCTGAATGTACGGCAGCGCAATCCCCTTTTCCATACCCTCTCACAGCTCGTCCCTAGGCGATACTGGCGATCGCGCAATTCACTTCTTTAATCTGGCGAAGTCCACAGCCTCCTTCTTTCGGTTAATCAATGTTGCACTTCGTGCTTAAAACCGCCTGAGTTAACTTTGTATCCTTTACAAATTCAAGAGGTAAATTTAATTAGTTTGCAGCAAAGTGGAGTGGGGTTTGATTTATATAGACAATGGATCAACATCCACCGCCCAGCGGATCACGCCTTTGTGTGCCGGGTCTTTTTTAAGGGCGTGCAGCAGGTTGTGCCATTGGGCCAAATGGTGTTGCAGTGCGTTGCGCGAGGTGCTTTCAAGCAGCATTTGCGCACGCTCCACATTGGCCACGCGCTGAATGGTTAGGGGCACTGCGGCAAAGCAGCTGACGTGTTCTGCCGCGGGCAGCTGGGTGGCCGCAAGCCGTGCTGCATTTAAAAAGCCTTGGGCCACCTCCTGGGTTCGGGCGTCTGCACGCAGCAGCGCTTGGTAGCTGAACGGGGGCAGGGTGGACTGCTCGCGCTCGCTGAGCTGCTGGCGCGCAAATTCGGGGTAGTTGTGCGCTTTGAGGGCCGCATACAAGGGGTGTTGGGGGTGGTGGGTTTGCACCCACATTTCACTTTGGGCGCTCAGGTCTGGGCTGCGGCCCGCACGGCCAGCGGCTTGCAGCAGCAAACTAAATAGCCTTTCCGGCGCACGAAAGTCGCTGGAAAACAAGGCGCCATCAGGGTTAAGCGCCGCCACCAGCGTGATGCCACGAAAGTCGTGGCCCTTGGCAATCATTTGGGTGCCCACCAGCACGTCCACATCGCCCTCATGGACTGAAGCCAATTGCGATTCCAGCGTGCCTTTTTTCTGGGTGGTGTCGGCGTCGATGCGCGCCACGCGCACCGGCGAGCCATCGGGCCGTGCCACAGCGTGCAGCAGTTCGCTCAAGTGCTCTTCGAGTTGTTCAGTACCGCGCCCGAGCGGCCGGATGTCGGGGTTACCGCAGGCGGGGCAGTGCCGCGGCACCCGCTCGGTGTAGCCGCAGTGGTGGCAGCGCAGGGTGCGGTCTGTTTTGTGGAACACGCGGTAGGCGCTGCAGTGGGCGCATTCGCTTTTCCAGTCGCAATCGCTGCATTGCAATACGGGGGCGTAGCCGCGGCGGTTGAGCAAAATCATGCACTGCTCACCCCGAACCACCCGGTCTTGAATGGCCTGCAGTAAAGGTGGCGAAAACACCGCGCCTTTGGGCTGGTGGTTCATGTCCACCCGTCGCACCAGCGGAAAGCTGCTGTGCCCGCCGACCCTATCGGGCATTTCAAGCCGCAAGTAGCGGCCCCCTTCAGCTGCTGGGCGGCTGTGGTGCCAACTTTCTAAAGAGGGCGTGGCCGAACCCAAAATAACTGGTGCGTTTTCAAGCCGCCCCCGAAAAACCGCCAAGTCACGCGCCGAGTAGCGGGCCCCCTCTTGCTGTTTGTAGCTGTGGTCGTGTTCTTCATCCACCACAATCAATTTCAGGTGCGGCATGGACGCAAAGATGGCCATACGGGTGCCCAGCACAATGCGCGCCTGGCCTTGGTGGGCAGCCAGCCAGCTTTTAAGGCGTTGCGGTCCGGTCATGCCGCTGTGCATGGAGACCAAGGTGTCGGGCAGAAAGCTGCTGCCCAAAAGTTGTGCAAACCGGTGCGCAAACCGCGCCTCTAGTTGAGGCGTCAGGTTGATTTCTGGCACCATCACCAAAGCCTGCGCTTTGGGGTCGGCTTCGAGAACTTTTTGAACGGCTCTTAAATAGACCTCGGTCTTGCCGCTGCCCGTGGCGCCAAACAGCAAAAACGGGCCTGGGTGCTGGGCGTCGCTGTGCATACGGCGCAACACGTCTGCTTGCGCTGGGGTGAGCTCTGGCAATGCCCAAGGGCTTGGGTTTGATTCAGTCACCTGCGCGTCTTGCGATGCTGAAGCCGCTGCTGGCTTTCGCCGCAAGCGCCGCTGCATCTGGGTGGCATCCAAGCCTTTGAGTTGCGGCGGTAGGGCGGACAGTGCCACTTCACCCAAGCTGCGCTGGTAATAAGTCGCGCTAAAGCCCACCAATTGCCGCCATGCCTCGGATAGGGGATGCACACCCTCAAGCACCGAGGTGATGGGCTTAACCCCCCAAGTGGTGGATGGAGGCTGGGGGGGGGCCGCACCAAGTTGGGGTGCCCACACCAACCCCAATGTGTCGCGTTGCCCCAAAGGCACGCGCACCAAAGTTCCTGAAGCAAGTGGCAGCTCACTTTGGTAAGTGAGTGGCCCCGCCAGCTGGCTGTGCGCGGGCGTCTGCACCAACACGGAAATCTGCACGGTCATGGGTTGGGTGGGTTGGGTGGGTTGGGTGTGTTTGTTCGTGTGAACTGCCGAAATCGCACCTAAGTGACTGATTTCATTGATAATTTAAGGCTATACAGAAATTCTGTGGATAACTTTGTTGACAACCTACATTGGGAGGCCTTAAAGCCTTGAAAATCAAGGGCTTCTCCAGCTTGCACAGAATTCATGCAGATCTCAAAACTTAATGAAATCAACAAGTTAGGAGCACCCGCCATTCTGACGCCAAATTGACGAGCGGGGCTATAGCCCATAAAGCTTTATCACAGTTTTTGTGCATAACAGTAAATCAACGCAATTTTTTTGATCAGCCGCAAATTAGTGAAACCCCTCATTGGCGCCTTAATGAGGATCGGGCAAACCCATCAGCCGCGCGTACTCCACCATCAGGCATTGGTTTTGCACGACCTTTAAGCCGCCTGCACGTGCAAGCGTGGCGGCGGCGGGGTGTTCAATACCCCTTTGCATCCAAAGGGCCTGGGCCTGAATGGCCAAGGCATCGGCCACGATGGCGGGTATTTCAGAGGCTTGGCGAAAACAATTCACCAATTCAATGCGGGCATGCTGAGCGGCTAGCAACAAGTTGGCGAATACCGGTTCGCCCAAAATGGGCTCGGTGACCATGGGGTTGACCGGCACAATCCGCCAGCCTTGGCTTTGCATGTAACGGGCCACGCGAAAGCTGTCGCGCTCAGGTTTGGGCGATAGACCTACCACCGCTACGGTGCGGCAATGGCGCAGGATGTGCTCTGCATCCGATAGGTAGGCAGCGGTTGCAGTGCCACTGATATTGCTGGTGATGGGATTCATCGGCTCGGGCTTAGGTGGGTTTCCAAAGCGCTAAATACATCTTGCGCCGTCAACAACTCAGGCAACATCACAGGCGCTTGGCCCGGCAGGTACAAGGCGTACACCGGCACGCCACTGCGCCCTAGACTTTGCAGCGCAGCCGTGATGGCGGGGTCGCGACGCGTCCAGTCGGCTCGCATCAGGCGCACTTGGTGCTGCTGCAAGGCGGCTAAAACTTTGGGGTCAGACAAGGTGGTTTGCTTGACCCACTGGCAGGTCACACACCAGGCCGCCGTGAAATCCACCAGCACCGCTTGGCCAGCGGAATTGATGTTTTGAATTTCTTTGGCCGACCAAGCTTGCCAGACGGCATTTTGTGTTGAGCTGGAAGATGAACCTGAGTCTAAGCGGGTAGAAGAACCTGCAGCAGAGCCGGGCGCAGATAGTTGGGTTTCAGCCGCAGGGGTGGGGTCTTGAGGCGCATCACGCCAGACCCATTGGGCGGTGGACCAAGTCAGCGCCACCCACAGCAAACCAAACACCAGCACTGCAACTTGTTGGAAGCGGCCGCTGGTTGGGGTAGCGCTAACAGCTCCCCCATCTACGCCACCCAAGCCCAGCGCCCAAACCAGCCCGCTGAGCAGCACCAGCTGAGCCAACAAACTGGCTGCGCCGTGAATGCCGTTTTGCTGACCCAGCACCCAAATCAACCACACCACGGTGAGCCACATGGGAAAGGCCAGCATGCGTTTAAGCTGGTCCATCCAAACGCCCGGTTTGGGTAATGACCGAGCCACAGTGGGCACAAAGCTGGCCAGTAGATAAGGGCTGGCAAGGCCCAGCCCCAAAGCCATAAAAATCAACAAGGCCTGGCTGGCGGGCAGCGTGACGGCCAAGCCCAAAGAGGCTCCCATAAACGGCGCGGTGCAAGGCGACGCCACCACCACGGCCAACACGCCCGTTAAAAAACTGTCGGCCATTGGATGGCGGGCGTGCAGGTTCAACAAGGCGGAGGGTGCCCAAGTGCCAAATTCAAACACCCCCGCCAGGTTCAAACCCAGCAGGGTGAACAGGCAAGCTAAGGCGGCCACCACGGCAGGTTGCTGCAACTGAAAGCCCCAGCCCAGAAGCGCACCAGCTTCACGCACCCACACCAGCAACAGACCCAACAGCACAAAACTCAGCACCACGCCCAACGTGTAAGCCAGGCCCTGAAGCCGACGCTGATGCACGGGCATCTGCTTTGAAAAGCTCAGCACTTTGAGCGTCAAGATGGGAAACACGCAGGGCATGAGGTTCAAAATCAAACCACCCAGCAACGCACCCCCTAAAGCGGCCCAGAAACTCAGGGTCAGAGCGGGGGATGAAGATGACGATAAAAAGGAAGATGCAGAGGCAGATAAGACTGATGAGGAGCCTGATGATGTGGTGGCTATAGCCGGTTTAACCTCTGGCCAAGGGCCCACCACGGGCAGGCTAACCCGCAAAGCCTGGGGCTGTGATTCCGAGGTCACGACCACCGCAAGGTTTTGGGTGCTCTGGTCTGTGCTGCCGCGTAAATCTGAATACGGCAACTGGGCAGACCATGTGCGACCCGACCAGCTTTGCGTCCAAGGCGCTGAAGGGTTGACCAATTCGGGGGTTTCTAAAAACACCATCAAACGCTTGCCCACCCATTCAGGGGGGAGCGCACTGAGCGTTAAAAGTAAATGTGTCTCTTGGGGTGAGAAGTGGTTGGGTGCCGATGAGGTTGACGAAGCCGTAATGGTCAACTCTTGAGGCAAGCGGCTTTGTGCGTTTTGAAAGAGTTGTGCGTGGCTGGTTACTGGCGTAGCGGTGGGCACGGTCAGACTAAAGCGTCCCTCTTGCGGAATGCACTCTGTGCGGCACACCAGCCAGCTGGCAAGGAGCTCCAGCTTCAGGTTGGCACTGGAGTTAAGTTGCGCTTTAGTAGCGTCCACATACAACGGCACGGCCAACAACCCCGAACCTTCATAACCGTAATTGACCAAATCACCCACAGTCAGCGGCTTGGGCGTGGGCCAAGCCATGTCGCCCACGCGCACGCCTGGCGGCAAAGTCCATTGCAGCTGGGTGGGTAAGCCCGAGTCGCCAGGATTTTTCCAGTAGGTGTGCCAGCCCGTTTGGTGCTGAAGGTGCAAGCCTACCCAAGCAGACGCGAGTCCCTGCGGGCTATGGACCAACAACTCGGCCCGCACTTGAGGCGTGGTGACGACATTCGACAAAGACGACGATGAATGGGCAGAAGAACCACCCAACACGTCCAGCCCCCAGCACAAAGGCGTGGCCAGAAGGGCCGCAAGGCACAGAAACTGAGCCACCAATCGAGTCATAAATCGCATGGCACGAATATAGGTCATCAGGATTTGACCTAGGTCAGAACCTTAGGCGCGAAGACTCTTCAAACTTAACTCAGCCATTCCCAATGGATGAGCCGTTGAAGGAGAAGATATGTCGATGACCATGGACTCGGTATTGAAGCCTTGGGCCGAAAGGCTGCGTCAGCGCAGCAACTTGCCGGTTTTGGTGCATTGGGGGCAGGCGTCCGTGTCCTTGGGAGCCCAAGACAGCTCGAGCTGGCGTTTAGGTAATTTTAAAGAGCCCAAAGTGGTCATCACCATCCAAAGTCCGCGCGCCTTGCCACTGCTGATTTCACCCAGCTTAGAAAGCTTGGGAGAAGCCTACGTAGAGGGGTGGATTGATGTGCAAGGGCGCATTGAAGACATTTTGGAGGTGGCGCATCGCATGGCGGAGTCCGGCATGGGTTTGTGGCAGGGCGTGTACACCGGCGGCAAGTACATGCGGCAGGTGGTGCGGCAGTTCACCCACACCCCGCAGTCAGACCGAGAGGCCATTGCCCACCACTACGATGTATCTAACGCGTTTTACCAAGCGTGGTTGGATCCAGGCATGGTGTATTCGTGTGCGTATTTTGAACATGGAGATGAGACCCTAGAGCAGGCGCAAATTAAAAAAATAGACCACATCTTGACCAAGCTGCAACTGCGCCCGGGCCAGCACTTGCTGGACATTGGCTGCGGCTGGGGCGCGCTGGTGATGCGCGCAGCCAGCAAGTTTGGAGCCCGCTGTATGGGGGTCACCTTATCTAAAGCGCAATTTGAACTGGCCACCGAGCGGGTTAAAGAGGCGGGCTTGCAGCACTTGGTGGACATCCGATTGCAGGATTACCGGGAGGTGACGGGGCAGTTTGATCGAATTTCCAGCGTAGGTATGTTTGAACATGTGGGGCTGCAGCATTTGGCAGATTACTTTCAAATCATCCACCGCTTGCTCACTGACGAGGGCTGGGTGCTGAACCACGGCATCACCTCTACCGATGGGCGTAATGGCGAAACGCCGCTGGGTGGCGGGCGGTTTATAGACCGTTATGTGTTTCCGCAAGGCGAATTGCCTCACCTGAGCACCGTGCTACACGCCATGCACCAAGGCCAACTAGAAGCGGTGGACATAGAAGGCCTGCGCCCCCACTACGCCCGCACCACGCGAATGTGGAGCCAAAACTTTGAAGCTGCAGAACACCGCCTGCGCCAGCTGGTGGATGACAAACGCTGGCGCATTTGGCGGGTGTACCTGGCTGGCTGCCAATGGGCCTTTGAGCACGACGAGATATCTATTTACCAAGTGCTGTGTCGCAAAGCCGGGCTATCGACCATGGGGCAGCCATGGTCTAGGGGGTGGATGTATCGGTAAGCGGCCTAAAGGCTTAGGGGCTTACATAATGGGGCATGGCCCCCAATACTTGCCCATCGGTTGTTTTGGCGACCCTGAACGCCAAGTACATCCACGCCTCTTTAGGTCTGAGGTATTTGCTGGCCAACATGGAACGCCATGGAAGTAGGCTCCTTGCTGCAAACACGTTCCTGCGAGAATTTACGATTCAAAAGCCACCGCAATCCGTGGTGGATGAGCTGGTCCTGCTGAAGCCCCAAATCGTGGGCTTGGGTGTGTACATCTGGAATGTGGACGCCACCACAGAGGTGGTGCGCTTGATGAAAGCGCAGCACCCACACATCAAGGTGGTGCTGGGCGGGCCCGAGGTGAGCTATGAACATCAAGAGCAAGCCATTGTGGTCATGGCAGATCATGTGATTACAGGCTGGGGCGATGTGAGCTTTCCCAAGTTGTGTTTGGCCCTGTTGCATGGACCAAAACCTCTCATGAAAATCATCGCTGGAGAGCAGCCCCCCTTAACTGAGATTGAATTGCCGTATGCCCATTTCAGCCCCGGAGACTTGGCGCACCGTTTGCTTTATGTGGAGGCCTCCAGAGGCTGCCCCTTCAAGTGCGAGTTTTGCTTGAGCTCTTTGGACCAAACGGCATGGGCCTACGATTTGGATCGCATCTTGGGCGAGTTGCATCAGCTTTACAAGCGAGGCGCGCGACACTTTAAGTTTGTAGATCGCACGTTCAACCTTAAAACTGAAACTTCGGTTCAAATCCTGCAGTTTTTTCTTGATCGTTTGCCGCTAAGTGCACAAGAGCCTCCCTTGTTTGTGCACTTTGAGGTCATACCCGACCATTTGCCTGATGCCCTCAAGGCGCAAATTGCGCTTTTTCCGCCAGGTGTGCTGCAGTTTGAAGTGGGCATTCAAAGTTTTAATCCGCAAGTGCAACAGCGCATCTCTCGTAAGCAAAACAATGCCAAAACTGAGGCCAACTTGCAGTGGCTGATACAGCATAGCCACGTACATATTCATGCCGATTTAATATGGGGCTTACCCGGCGAAACACTGGAGAGCTTGGCCGAAGGCTTTGACCGGTTGTATGCCCTGGGGCCGCATGAAATTCAGTTGGGGTTACTCAAGCGTTTGCGTGGCACGCCCATTGCGCGACACACCGCCGAGTGGGCTATGGAGTACGACCCTAAGCCCCCGTATGTGGTGAGGCAAACCCGTACGCTCAGCGCCGAAACCATTGAGCGCCTAGATCGCATGGCCCGCTATTGGGACCGGGTTGCCAACTCAGGTCGTTTTACCCGCACCATGCCGCTGCTGATGCAATCGCCTGATCCGGATGGCCAAATATCGCATTTCTGGGCTTTTATGGCGTTTTCAGACAGCGTGTGGTCGCGACACCACAAAACCGCATTCCTCACCCCTGAAAACTGGGTGGACGAAATGTTTGACCACCTAGTGCTGCGCTTGGGCTTGGACGAGGAGTTGGTTCGGCAAACCTTGCTCAGCGATTATTTGGCCAGTGGCGCAAGGGCTAAACCACATTGTTTGAGCTTGGTACTGACAAAACCTTCGGTTTCACGACCCTCAGTTCACCTCACTCAAAGACAAGCCATGCATGCCAGCGCGCAGGATTAAAGTGTTTAACATTCAGCTATGACTTTGCACAAGGCTTCATCCACACCTCTGGTCTCAAGGTTTTGGGCCGACCTCACCACCCAGGAGTTCGACGGCTTAGACAAATCCCGGGCCATTGCCGTGCTGCCTGTGGCCGCCACTGAACAACATGGCCCGCACTTAAGCGTGAGTGTCGATACAGACTTGGTTGAAGGGGTCATACAAGCCGCCTTGCCTCATTTGGCCCCCGAATTGCCTGTGCTGTTTTTACCCACCCTACCCGTGGGCTTGAGCCCGGAGCACAACCGATTTGCAGGCACGTTAAGTTTGTCGGCTCACACCATAATCAATTTGTGGACCGACATTGCGGAATCGGTTGCCAAGACTGGCATTCGCAAGCTCGTACTTTTGAATTCTCATGGCGGCAATGTGGGGGTGATGGACTTGGTAGCGCGCGATGTGCGTGCGCGTTTGAACATGCTGGTGTACAGCGTGAGCTGGTTCAATTTGCCATTAGGTGCTGCTGTAGAGCAAATGTTCACGGCGCATGAGCACCGCTTTGGCATTCATGCGGGCCAAATCGAAACCGCCATGATGCTGACCCTCAAGCCCGAGCGGGTACGTATGGATTTGGCAGAAAATTTTGCCTCAGCATCAGAGCAACGTGCCCAGCAATTTGAGATTTTGGGCAACGGCAAAAGTGCCAAGTTGGGTTGGCAAATTCAAGACTACAACCCCAGCGGGGCAGTGGGAAATGCTATAGATGCAACAGCAGAACAAGGGCATGCTGTGTTAACTGCTGCCGGTGTGGCTTTAGCCAAGCTGCTGGCTGAAATAGATCAGACGCCTGCGCCAATAGCAAGCTCTTAAAGCGAACTCCTAAACCAAGCCTTAGCTCATGTAGTTGAACAAGGAAAGTCTTTGGATTTGAGCGTAAGTTTTCAATGCAGCGTCGTATCCGATTTGTTGGGTCTGAAAATCTGAAATGCCCTTGACCATGTCAATGTCTTCTGCACGCGAGCGGTCGTTTTGAATTTGATTGGTTCTCGACAGCATGTTGCTGTCTATCAGGTCGGCTCGGTTCAACAAATCGCCCGCTTGGCCTCGGCCAGATTGCAAGCGCGACATGCCCGCATCGATTTCAGCAATGGCTTTGCCAATGGCATGAGTCAGTACATTGCTGTTGGATGCGTTGTTGATGCTGTTGATGGCGTCATCCAATACGGTGAATAAGCTGACGTTGCTGCTGGGGACAATCGTCATGCTGTCGCCGTTGGCGGGCGTACCTTTGGGCACAATGCTGATGCCATCAAACACAATGGCTTGACCAGAGGTGTACGTGCCTGTGGTTGCGGTGCTGGATTGGGTGGTGTTGGTGACTGTGTAACTCGTTACGCCGCCAGAGACAGTAAAAGAGATCGAATAGTCGTCACCCGTAACGGAAGATGGGGTGATCACATTCCAGTTGTCTGAATACACCGTGCCCGTGTTGGAAGAATTGAGTGACACATCAAACACACCGTTACCTGAGGGCACACTGTTCCAAATGGATTGACCGTCTAAAACTGCGGGGATAGAGGTCAGGGAGCTGGACTTTTGCCCTGGCGTACCGTTAAACGTGACGCCGCTCGCTCCATCCGTAAAGGCCTCATCGGGGCTGCCCAAGCCGCCAAACAAAGGAATGCCGTTGGTGTCTTGCGCATTGGCACGGTCAAATAATAAATCCCTAAGTGCCGTCATTTGCTGCGCCAGGCTGGTGCGGTTGCTGGAGGTGTAGGCCGCATTACCCGCACTTAGCACCAGCTCTCTAATAGTTTGCAAGCTGTCAATAGAGTCACCCAAATTGCTTTCGGCAAGTGCTATGGAGTTTTTTTGGCTGCTCAATACGCGTTGTTCTGTCTCAATGCGTTTGATGCGGTTCATGGCACGCTCGGCCTGCGCCATAGCAGTGGGGTCGTCGCTGGCCCGAAGCACGCGCTTGCCTGCAGATAATTTTTCTTGCAAATCGGCAAGTCCAGCCTGACGATTGTTCAGGTTGTCCATGGTAGCGTCGTAGCCATTAGCGGTTGCAATTCTCATGGGTTGAGTCTCCTAAGGCTTAACGGCCTAAGCCTTGCAACAAGGTCTCGAAAATACTTTGGGCAATTTGCATCATTTTTCCAGCGGCTTGATAGGCCTGTTGGTACTGCAGCATGCGTGCGGCTTCTTCGTCTAAATTCACGCCAGACACGTTGGACTTTTGCTTTGCAATGCTTGCTGCAATATCGGTGGTGATTTGCTGTGCAGACTGAGCACTCTGCACTTTCACACCTACAGCCGCCACCAAACTGGCATAGCCATCGGTTAAAGGCCTTAAGCCATCAAATAGGGTCAAGTCCCGCAAGTCTAAGATGGCTTGGGCATTGCCGGCGTCTAATGAAGTATTGGAGTTAGGTTGAATGATGTAGGTGTCGCCGGTTTGGGGAATCCCCTTCAACGTGACGGTCCAGCCTGTGCTGTTGGAGTCATAGGTGATGGCCGTTCCTGGGGTGTAGGTATAACTGGTGCTGCCGGTGTCAGAGCGCGTGTAGGTGTAGCTGCTTCCCGAATTTGTAAAAGTTAACGTGACGGCAGAAGGCTGGTTGAGGACGTCCGAAAGTGCACTTAATGAATCTAGAGCCAAGGTGCCAGTATTGCTGAGCCCCGAGCTGGCTGCAACGGGGCTTGCCATGGCCAAGCCCTGTGGAGAAGAAAAAGCTGTAGAAACGCTCGAAGCAATGGCAGCAAAAGGGTGGATGTAAAAAGTATCGCCCGACTGAGCTGAGTTGCTGCTCATAGTGAGCGTTAAGCCATCTAAATTGACAGGGTTGGTTGTTGAAAAGCTCGTTAAAGTAGCTGTGGTGCCATCCACAGTTCTCGTGGCAATCCAATTGGTACCGTTGTACTCAATCACATAGTCCGTGGCCTTGAAAGAGGTGGCACCAGAGGGTGAGGTTTGTACCGTGACGGCAATATCTGCCGTGCCTTGGTTGTTACTGCTGGCTAGTGCGTCAGGAATGGTCGGCAGTGAAAAAATATCTTCGCCTGCATCGCCATTCAAATCCACACCCAGCGCCTGTTGCTCATTCATTTTGGTGGAAATAGCCAGAGCCATGCGCCCCAACAAATTGGTGGCGTCTATCAAATCATTGTTTTGAAATTTAAGGAGGCCATACATTTCGCCTCCACCCAAATAAATTTCATTCAACTCGCTGGCATCAGATCCACCAAATGAATAGGTCAGTTTGCTTTTGTTGGTGTTGTTGTATTCGTCGTAATCGACATCAAGGGTGGCATAAGCGCTGCCCAGCACCACAGGTTGGCTGTTAGAAATAAATAAATTGATGCCACCGTTGTCGCTGGCGACTTGTGAGGTTTGAACATACTGGTTGGCTTTGTAGATCAATTGATCTCGCATATCCAATAAGTCGTTGGGGATTTGTCCGCCGCTTAAAGCGCTGGCAATTTGTTCGTTTGCTGATGCAATTTGTGAAAACAATTCACTCACGGTTCCAGCGTTGTTGCTCAGTTGGTCGACTACTCCCAGCTTCAGGTCATTCAAAGAGCTGGCATTGAAGTTGAATTGCTGCGTCATTTGCGCAGCTTTGGTCATAACCACAGTGCGCGCAGTCGCGTCAGTAGGGGCCAAGGCGACATCGGCAAAGGAGTTGAAAAAGCTGCCTACGGTGGCACCTAAGCCGTTTTCGCCGGTCTGAAAAATTTCTTGCAAGCGATTCAAGTAGTCGTACTTGGCGCTGTCGGCTGACGCATTGGAGTTGGCTAAGGCTGACTGCTTGGTCAAAAAATTATCGTAGCTGCGCACAATGGTTTGCACATCCACGCCTTTGCCAATATAGCCGCCTCCAGTGGCTTGCCCCAACACTGTTTGAAGCACGGCAGACTGTCTGGAATAACCGGGGGTGTTGACGTTGGCAATGTTGTTGCCTACGGTTTGCAGGGCGATCTGGTTGGCTTTCAGGGCGCCCACACCCACATTCATAATGCCGCCGCTCATGCTGGGGGCCTCAAGTCAAGCTGCGCTGAATGCGCTGTGCGGTGGTGATGGCCCGGCTGAGCTTGTTGGCGTATTCCGGGTCGGTGGCATAGCCTGCCCGTTGCAAGCCATTTGCATAGGCCACGCTGGAGCCCGTTTGCTGGCGGGCTTTGGCGTAGCGGGGGCTTTCAGAAATCAAGCGGGCGTAGTCGCGGTAGGCGTCTTCGTAATTGTCATAAGCACGAAACTTAGCCAGGCGCTTTTCAGGCTTGCCATTCACATATTCAGTGGTGGTCACTTCAGCCACCTTGCCCTTCCAAGAGCTGTCGGCTTTGATGCCAAATAAATTGTGAGATGTGGCGCCACCCTTCATCTTGATTTGGAACTGTCCCCATCCCGTTTCGTGGCCCGCCTGACCAATCATGTAGCTGGCCGGAATACCACTTTCTTTGGCCACCTTTTCGGCAACCTCGGTTTGTTGCTTCACAAATTGTGTTTGGTGCGATCCAATTTTGGTGTGGCCACTCAGGGCATTGACCGCCGCGGTATCGCTTTTGGTTTTGGCGGCGGCGGACTTGTTTTGGCCAGGTAAACGACGTGCAGACAAGCCTTCAAACTGAGACAAGCTGGACAAGGCGTTGTCGTCAGCGCTCAAGGCGTCCGATTCGCTGCCGCCCATTTGTCGGGTCAGTTGCTTGGCAATCAAGTCACCCAAGCCACCGGGCAAGCCGGTCATTTGGCTGGCTAACTGTTGGTCTAGAAGGTCTGAGCCCAGGTCGGTACCCGCGTTGTCCAGCATGCCTGACTTCATGGTGGCCTCGCGCATGCTCTTAATGAGCTCGCGCATGAACAACGATTCCAGCTGCTTGGCCGTTTCGTGAATGGCTTCAGGTGAGTTTTGCCCCGCTTGGAACTTAAGCTTGTTCAAGCTGCGGCCGTCTGCGGCCAATGCGTTTTGTTGCAGGGCGCCAATGCTCATCAGATCACCTCTAATTCCGCATTGAGTGCGCCAGCTGATTTGATGGCTTGCAATATGGCCAACAAGTCTTGCGGTGTGGCGCCCAGAGCATTAAGAGCGCGCACCACATCTGCCAATTGCGGAGCGGCAGGTACCTGAATCAACACCCCCGGCTCTTGTTTGATTTGTATATTGGCTCTTTCTGTGACCACGGTTTGACCGCCGGATAAAGGCCCGGGCTGGCTGATGACGGGGGTGGAGCTGATGCTGACCGACAAGTTACCGTGCGCCACTGCACAGGGGCCTAGACTCACGGCCTGATTCAGCACAATGGAGCCCGTGCGTGAATTGATGACCACCTTGGCTGCGGGTACGGAGTTTTCTACCGACAACTCTTCCATGTCGGCAATAAAGGCAATGCGAGCGTCGGGGTCGGTGGGGGCTTTGACTTCCACCGTGCGACCGTCTAAGGCCTTGGCTGTGGCAGGGCCAAAACGCTGGTTTATAGATTGGGCCACGCGGCGAGCGGTTTGAAAGTCTGAGGCCTCTAGCCCGAGTTTGATACTAGCTCCTTCCAAAAGGGGGGTGGGAATACCACGTTCAATTTGTGCCCCACCGGGAATGCGGCCTGCACTTAAGTGGTTGATTTGTACCTTGCTGCCTCCAGCAGCAGCACCAGCGCCAGCCACCACCAAGTTGCCTTGGGCTAAGGCGTAAATTTCGCCATCAGCGCCGCGCAATGGGGTGGTGAGTAAGGCGCCGCCTTTAAGCGACTTGGCATTGCCCATAGAGGACACCACCACATCCACCACCTGGCCGGGACGGGCAAATGGCGGAATTTGGGCGGTGACTATCACAGCCGCCACGTTTTTAAGTTGCAGGCTACTCAGCCTTTCCGCAGGCAACACAATGCCCATTTGCTCTAAGTAGTTGCGCAGCCCCTGTGTGGTGTAGGGCATTTGGGTGGTTTGGTCACCTGTGCCATCCAGGCCCGTGACCAAACCAAAACCAGTGAGCTGGTTGGTGCGAACCCCATCAATGGCTGCGACCTCTTTAATGCGAGCCGCAGAGGCTTGTTGAGCGCCTGCCAAAATACATGCGGCAATCACCCAGCCGCCCAAACAGACAGCCCAATGCGTCCACAAGCGTGATGAGGCTCGGTGAAAGGTGGCGGGCTTCATGGCAGGGTTTTGCTTAAGTTTTCAGTGTGTGGGTCGATACATTGCTGACCACTGCATTCTGAAGTTCGTCAGAATGGCCAAACGCTTGAAAAGAACCGTGAAAACCAGCCAACTGTTTGCACATCGTTTTGGGCGCCGCGGCCTTTAGATTCCACTCGTACGTTCGACACCAAGCTCGAGCTCACAATGCTGCCGGGCAACATGGTGCGCGGGTCTACAGTTCCAGTAAAGCGCAACACGTCCACGTTTTGGTTCACGCCAATTTGCTTTTCGCCCACCACAATCAAATGCCCGTTAGGCAAAACTTCTGAAACGGTAGCGGTGATGGTGCCTGTAAACGTGTTGGCGCTGGTGGTGCCCCCTTTGCCTGAAAAATCTAGTGCGGATGAAGCAGACAAACCGGAGACGTTATCGGCTGAGTTACGCATCGGGATCATGGGTATCCCCGTCACGCTCCCCGAACTGCTGGAAGTTCGTGCCGCCGTTGACGTCGATACTTGGCTGGCCGATACCGCTTCCACTATTTGAATGGTCACCACATCACCCACCAAGCGGGCTCTCCGGTCTTCTAGGCTGGGGCGGTAGGTGGCGGTGCTGAACAAGCTGCCGTTGCTTAGCTCACTTTTGATGGTGGGAATCGTGCTGGGTTTGGGGTCTGCAAAGTCCACTTTGGCCGTTTGGGGCAAGGTTTCGCAACCGGCCAAAATGCATGCACCCAGAACGCTTGTAATTACGAAGCAAGTCGCCTTCAAAGACGCCACCATTCGCATGCCTAGGGGGCGGCTGACCCCATACTTAAAAAAACAGTTCATCAAAGCTGTCCTAACTTTTGCAGCATTTGGTCGGAAGTTTGGATGGCCTTGGAATTCATTTCATAGGCGCGCTGGGTTTGAATCATGGTCACCAGCTCTTGCACCACATTCACGTTAGAGGTTTCCACATAGCCCTGCATGACCGAACCCAAACCATTGGTGCCTGGGGTACCGGTTTGGGGTTGACCTGAGGCCGTGGTTTCCACATACAGGTTTTGTCCGCGAGGCTCCAGCCCCGGCGGGTTGATGAAGTTGGCCAGCGCAATAGTGCCCAGAGACTGTGGCGCCACCGTACCCGGAATTTTGGCCGAGACGGTGCCATCCCCAGCAATGGACACGCTGGTCGCGTTTGCGGGAACCGTAATGCCGTTGGCCACAGCCAACCCGGTGGCGGTAACCAATTGCCCTTGAGAGTTCACCTGAAAAGAGCCGTCGCGCGAATAAGCCAAGGTGCCGTCAGGCATGGTTATTTGAAAAAACCCATTGCCATTGATGGCTACATCCAGGTTGTTACCTGAGGCCTGCAAGTTGCCTTGCGCAAACGACCTAGCGGTGGCAGCGGTGCGCACACCCAAACCAATTTGCAGGCCGGTGGGCAATTGAGATTGTTCTGAGCTGTTGGCACCCACTTGCCGCAAGTTTTGGTACATGAGGTCTTCAAATACCGCATGAGCGCGTTTAAAACCGTTGGTGGAGGCGTTGGCTAAGTTGTTGGAAATGACGTCCAGCTGCATTTGCTGGGCTTCCATGCCCGTTTTAGAAATCCAAAGTGAATTGATCATGATGTAAGTCCTTAAGTACTTAAGTGGTGTGTGGGGCTTTAGCCTTGCATGCTCAGTAACTGACCAGCTGAGCGGTCGTTCGATTCGGCGGTTTGCAGCAGCCGCATTTGCACTTCAAACTGGCGGGCGGTTTGAATCATCCCCACCATGGATTCAATGGCGTTCACGTTCGAGCCTTCTAAAGAGCCAGGTGTGAGGCGTGCGTTGGCGCTGTTGGGTAGCGGGTCACCACCTACGGTTCTGAACAAGCCGTCTACACCGCGCTTAAGCGGTTCATCTGCAGTGGCAGTGATGAGTTTCAGGCGGCCAATGGTGGCAGCAGGCTGGTTGTTGGCTTTGGAGGTGATGGTGCCGTCAAAACCAATGCTCAAGCTGGCGCCTTGCGGAACGGCAATGGGCGCGCCGCCATCAGACAACACGGTTTGTCCGGTGCTGGTTTGCAAGTTGCCATCAGGCGCTACTTGAAACGAGCCATTGCGTGTGTAGGCTTCGGTGCCGTCTAGGCCTTGCACAGCAAACCAAGCGTTGCCGTTGGCCATGGCGTCTAAATCGCGACCCGTGCGTATGGAGGGGCCAGGGGCGTTGAGGTAACCATTGGAAGTTTCTACATTGAACACGCGGGTGGTGGCGCCATCGCCCTTAAGAGGCACCGCTCGGTACGCCGACATCTCGGCGCGAAACCCGTTGGTGGACACATTGGCCAAGTTATTGGCCAAATCCGCCTGCCGGCTTGCTGCTGAACTGGCGCCTGACATGGCGGTGTAAATGATGCGGTCCATGGGCAGCTCCTAGTGCGCGTGTTCAGTCATCAACGCAGGTTGATCAGCGTCTGCATCACCTGATCTTGCGTTTTAATGGTTTGGGCATTGGCTTGGTAGGCGCGCTGTGTGGTCATCATGTTCACGAGCTCAGCGGTCAGGTCCACGTTGGAGTCTTCCAGGGCGCCAGCGCGCGTGCCGCCATATTGGCCAGAACCGGGCTGACCAGTGGTGGGTTCGCCGGAAGCAAAGGTTTCGCTCCAGTTGTTGCCACCCAAGGGTTGCAAACCCTGTGGATTTTTAAAGCTGGCCAAGCTGATCATGCCGTTGAACTGGGTTTGACCGTTGGAGTAGCTTGCTTTAATCAGACCCTGATTGTTGATGGTGATGCCGGTTAAAGAACCTGAGGTGTACCCATCTTGAGAGAGGCTTGATACGGCAAAAGCCGATGCGTATTGCGTGACACCCGTCAAATCCAATGCAAAGCTCAAAGTGGGATTGGTGATGGAGGTGGTGGAAATCGTAACGGTGGGCGCGGTGGTGGGTGCATACAAAGTGCCATCGGCCAGAAACTGCAACTGAAGGTTGGTACTTACGCCTCCGGATGTATAGGTCAAGATATTGCCGGTATCCGCGTTTCGCACATCCCAGTTGTCTAAAGCAGGTACGACAGGTGATGTGGTGGCAGAGGTGGAAGCTGCTCGAGTGAATGCCAATTTCAGAGGAACGGCATTGCCCTGAGTGTCGTACACATTCAAAGAAGTACCGTATCTATTGAGAGGGGTAGCTGAATTGCCCGCAACATAAGTAGTGGTGTCTGCGGCATTGAGGTTGAAAGCGGCGGTTACTTCTGTTGTCGCACTGGCTGCAATAGGAGCACTGGTGGGCATTTGCAAAGGCGCGGGCGTGGAGCTGGTTTTGACACCATCGACATCGGTGGTAAAGCCCATTAAATTGGCGCCCGCATTGCTGACCAAATAGCCTTCTTTGTCCAGTTGAAACTGACCGTTTCTAGAGTAAGCAGTGGTGTCATCCTCTAATTGCAAGAGAAAAAATCCTCCTCCATTGATGGCCACATCCAGGTTGTTGCCCGTGATGCTGATGTTGCCTTGAGAAAACTGTTGGGTAATGCCGCTGATTTCAACGCCCAAGCCTGCGGACACCCCGCTGCTGCCCGTGTTGGAGCCCGCCACCATGGCAGAAAACTCTGCGCGGGCCACTTTGTTGCCGACGGTGTTGGCATTGGCAATGTTGTTGCCAATCACATCCAAACTTTTGCTGGATGAGTTTAAACCTGCGAGTGCTTGTTGGAATGCCATGTGATGTACCTTGTGGAGTGTCTTATGTAAGTCTTGAAGGATTACAAAATGGATTGAACGTCGCTGTAACTCAGCTGTTTGCCGTTTTGCAGTTGCAAGCTCAATGCACCCTTGGTGTCGGCGCCTACAGACTTCACAGTGCCTGCCACATAGCCGGTGGCGTCCATGGCTTTTCCGCCCGCAGTCGCCACCACCTTCATGTACACATTGCCTGATCCGGTGTAGGAGCTTGCATCCCAACTGAAGTTCGTACGTCCGGCAGACTTTGCACCTAGAGCTACGGTGTCGAGGACTGTGCCTGCACTGTTGGTGATTTGAATTTTTAGGTCTTCCACAGAGGCTGCCAAATCCACAGCGCCCTTAGCCACGCCGTTTTGCACATTCAGCTGGTTGCCGGCGTACATCACATCTCGCCCAATCAGACCTGAACCTTGCAGCATTTGCATGGCTCCAAATTGGCTGGAAATATTGCTGACAGCTTGGTTGAGCTCTTGAATACCGCTGACCGTATTGATTTGCGCCATTTGCGAGGTCAACTGTGCGTTGTCCATGGGGCTCATAGGGTCTTGGTTGTTCATTTGAGCCACCAACAACTTTAAAAACCGGTCTTGCATGGCTGCAGGGTCGGTGGTTTGAGTTTTGCTGCCCATTAAGGCGTTGCTTGCGGCTGAGGTGGAGTTTGAAATAGCAGGTGTCATATAGGGCCTTAAAGGTTGTTTTAGCTACCCATTTGCAATGTTTTAAGCAGCAGCGATTTGGCGGTGTTCATCACCTCCACATTGTTTTGGTAGGAGCGTGAGGCGGAAATCATGTTGACCATTTCTTCCACAGGGTTCACGTTGCTGTAGTTGATGTAGCCCTCGGGGTCTGCAGCGGGGTGGTCTGGGTTGAACACCTTGCGGCCGGGAGCATCGCTTTCCTTCACGTTGCTCACCTTGACGCCAGCAGAGGCTTGGCTGTCCATGAGCGCGGTTTCAAACACCACTTGGCGGCTTTTGTAGACCTTGCCGTCGGGTCCAGCGGTGGCATCGGCATTGGCCAAATTACTGGCCACCACATTGAGACGCTGGGACTGCGCACTGATGGCGCTGCCGGAGACGTTGAATATTGAAAACATGGACATAGTAATTACTGACCTGTAATGGCGCTCAAGATTGTCTTGGAGCTGCCGTTAATAAATCTAAGAGTGGCCTCGTAACGAACCGAGTTGTCCACAAAGCTGGCGCGCTCACGGTCTAAGTCCACCGTGTTGCTGTCTAAGCTGGCCTGAGAGTTGGCCGCATAGATGAGCTTGGTGCCTGCACCCAGCTCGGCGTCTTCTGACAACATGGGCTGAAGCGGCATGTGCTTGGAATGGGTGGACAGGCTGGCGCTGCTGGGAGCTATAGACTTCATGGGCATTTGGGCGCGGCCTGAGCCCGTGAGCTCGGTCAGGGTTTCTTTAAAGTTGAGCTCGCGTGCTGAGTAGCCGGGGGTGTCGGCGTTGGCAATGTTGCTGGCAATCACGCGCTGGCGCTCCGCCCGAACGACCAATGCCTTCGAGTGAAAGTCCAATGAGTCTGTCAATTGAGCCAACATAGCTACCTCCTGGGCACACTTACATGCGGCAATTGTGGTGAGAACTTGAATTTCAAAGGCTCTGAAATGCGCCCGCTAATGGGGTTATTTCAAGGGATCGCGCCAAACGCTTCTCCCTAAAGTTCAGCCCATGAATATTTACAGCTGGTTCTTAGGTGTGATTTGCATGGGCTTCATGGGCCTCTTGAGCCTTGTGGGCCTGTCAGGCGGGATGCTTCACGCGCAAACTGTGACGTCTGTGTCTTATCAGTCGCAGCACGTGGCCGCGCCTTCTGAGCCCGAGTTGTTAGGCAACACCCAGCGCTGGCTCCAAAAAACGGTGGCGGCTACTCAAGCTCAAATCAACAATGCAGACACGCCCCACCCTTTGCGCATGGACGTGACCCTTGGGCAATTGGATAGTCGGTTGAAGCTGGCACCCTGTGCTGCCGTGGAGCCCTATATGCCGCCAGGGGCCCGCTTGTGGGGCTCGACCCGTGTGGCCTTGCGTTGTATAGACGGACCGGTGCGCTGGAACGTGTTTTTACCTGTCAAGGTCAAGGCTTGGGGCAAGGCTTGGGTGATGCGGCGCGATGTGATGTCGGGTACAGCTATTGCAGCTTCAGACATGATGGAAGTTCTAGAGGTGGACTGGGCTGAAGAACAAAGCCCTGTGGTGTTGGATGCCAACCAGTGGTTGGGTCAGATCGCCACCCGTAACTTGTCTACAGGCCAAACCCTCAGGCAAAACATGGTGCGCCCCGCTCAGGTGTTCCAGGCGGGAACGCAAGTTAGGGTAATTGCAACGGGTCCGGGATTTCAGATTGCTTCGGATGCGCAGGCCATCAGCGCGGGTGTGGTGGGGCAACCCGCACGTGTGCGCATGGAGGGTGGACGCATCATGAGCGGCCTAGTGCTGGATGCGCGTACAGTGCGCTTGGACCTTTAATTTGTGAATGAATTCACTAAAGGCCTAAAAAAGATGGAAAACTGCCTTAAGTCTGATTCAAGACTGCCGAAAATCAATATGTTGGCCAAATGGTTTGGCCTTTGTGGAGCTCACTATGAAAATTGGTCAAAATTCAGAATTGCCCGTGGCGTCTACTCCGGCTGCTCAGTCTTTGACCGAGGTCGCCTCCAAAGCCAAACAACCCAGCACGCTGACTCAAGCCGCTCAGGCGAACAAGGCCGAATCCAAATTAGAAACCAAGGCGGCGGAAGCCAAGGCCTCGGGCGTCAAGGTCTCTATTTCCAGCGAGGCCAAAGCCTTAGATCAGGCTCAGCAAAGCCAGTCTGCGGATATGGATATGGCCAAAGTCGAGGCGGTGCGGTCTCAAATTCAGCAGGGTACCTACCAAGTGAACCCCGAAGCCATTGCCGACAAGCTATTGGCCAACGCTCAAGAAATGCTCCAGCGCACCAAAAACTAAGCCGCACTGGATCCAGCCGTTTAGCTATGACCCTGGGAGGCTCACATGCCTCCTAATCAGCCTTCCCTTAAGTTACCCGAATTGTTGGCAGGCCTGAATGCGCAGGCCGCAGCCTTAGGCGCGTCTTTGGCTTTGGGAGATGAACAAGCCCTTGAAGTGATGGCCCAAGCTAGTCAGACCCTACGTCAATCCGCTATGGAATTGATGCAGCTCACGCAGCGTCAAAAGCTCAGCCCCAAAGAGCGGGCCGAATTGCAAAGCCAACTCATGAGCCTCAGCACTTTGCTAGCCACTCAGCGCACGGCTTTGATGCGACGCATGGCGTTTGTAGAGCGTGCGGTACAGACGCTTATGCCCCATCAGGCTCGTGGTACCACCTACCAGCCAGGGGCCAGCGCAGCCTACTCAGGGCGCGCCCAAAGTGGACGTCTAGGCGACTCAAGCGCTTAAATTTTTTAGTGATTTAAAAAGCCAGCGTTCAAGCGGCTTACGTTAAGGCTGGTTAATGCGTGCGCATTTTGGCCCGTAAGCGGGCAATGGACTGGCTGTGCAACTGGCACACCCTAGATTCGGTAATGCCCAACACAGCGGCAATTTCTTTCAGATTCATGTCTTGCTCGTAGTACATGCTCATGATGTACTGCTCGCGCTCGGGCAGGGTTTTGATAGCTTCCACCAACGCTTTGCGCAGGCGATGGTTGCGCAGCAACTGCATGGGGTCGGAGTTGTTGTCGACCATGTGCCGGTCCAGAAAATTCTCATCGCCATCGTCCCCGCCCATGTCTTCCAGGTACACCAGCTGAGCACCCTGGACCTTACCTAATAGAGTCTGGTATTCCTGCAGCGTCAAATCGAGCTCGTTGGCAATTTCGGTTTCGGTGGGGCTGCGGCCCAGCAGGTTTTCAAGGTTATGAACCGCCATTTCAATTTCTTTTTGGCTCTTGCGAGAGCCACGAGACATCCAATCGTTTTCGCGCAGCTCGTCAATCATGGCGCCGCGTATGCGCTGGCTGGCAAAGGTTTCAAACTGTACGCCCTGGTTGGCCTCGAAACGCGTGAGTGCTTCAGAAAGACCAATCAAACCCACCTGAATCAAGTCGTCCACCTGCACGCTGGCGGGGAGTTTGGCCATCATGTGGTGCGCCAGGCGGCGCACCAAGGGCGAGTACTGCCGAATTAAGGCGTCGCGGTCGAGTTGTCCCTTGGCGGTGTACATCAGTGGCTCCAAAAGGGGGCGGTATGGGTGGTGGGCTCCATCAGCCTCAGAGCCAAAGACAGCATACCTTCGGATGGGGTGCGGGTGATGTCATCCCCACCCGATAGACCAATGGGCGGCACCATATGCGGACGTTGCCCTAAAAATTGCTGAGCACACTCTGAAATGGATTGGCTGAGTTTTTCAGCGGTGTGCAGAGCTGAAGCATCCAAAGCTTCCAACACGGGCACCAAGGTGGGGTGGTGTTGGCCTTTGAGTGTGAGTTGCTTTAAAGCTTGGTAAGCCGTGAGTACCGAGGTGGAGTTGGTGCCTACAGCCAGTAAAGGTGCAGCGGCAAAGTCTGCCAGGTCTTCTACCAGCCAAGATATGGGCACATACACCAGCATCACATCGTGGGGTTCATGGTCTTGGGTGAGTTGCTCGAGCACCTGCATACGAGACTGCTGCAGCGGTGGCACCACACGGGTAGCGTCCACACACACCGAGGCATAACCCAAGTGCCGCCAAGCTTTCACCAACTGGTCCTGTAAGGCGGTCTCGCTCCTCGTGTCGCCATGGCTGGCCAGCAACACCACCTGCGGTGACATCATGCCGCTCCATTGGGTCAGGCTGGAGGCTTGATGCAAAACAGCTTCAGGCATGAAGGGCTCCTAATGAGGAAGGTGTGGCGGCGTGAGATGCGCCCTGGCTGAAGAAAAAACCAAGGTCTAAGTCTGTGGTGGTGTAAGCCGATTTAGGGGCATGCATGGACTGCTTGACCAGTTTTTGCGGGTTGGCTTGCTCCCAGTCTTCGGGCACCCTTTGACCGGTGGTGACACCGCGCAGCATAAGTTGGTGCCGAATGGCTGCATCTAAAGCGGGGCCCAGTTTGCTGGCTTCGTCTGTTTTGGTGAGGATGGCTTGTTGCGTGCCGGTGGTGCGAAAGGCGTGCACTACTTCGTCCAACATTTCGCCTTGGCTGCAGGCGTTGAGCACCAGCACACGTTGCAGCTTGGGCAAGTTCAGGGTGTTGATCAAGTCGCGTGTGCGGGGGTCGCGCGGGGCCAAGCCAGTGGTATCAATGAGCACCATTTTTTTGTTGGCTAAAAGCCCCAGCAGATCTTGCAGGGCAGCCTGGTCGTAGGCCAAATGTGCCACCACCCCCATCATTTTTCCGTAGGCGCGAAGTTGTTCGTGGGCGCCTACACGGTAGGGGTCTAGAGTGATCAGCCCCACGCTGGCGGGGCCAAATTCGCGGGCGCACCAACCGGCCAGTTTGGCGCAGGTGGTGGTTTTTCCAACCCCCGTAGCACCCATCAAGGCAAACACACCGCCTTGCTGGGTCATGGAGAGTGTGTTGCCGTCCGTTTTGAGGTTGCGCTCCAGCACTTGGGCTACCCATTTTTTGGCAGCTTGAGCGTCTTGGTCTTGGGGCAGCTTGTCCAGCACGGCCCGCGATAGGTGGGGGGAGTAGCCAGCTCCAATGAGTTGCGTCATGAGGTTGTTGCGCACCGGGCTTTTGCGGGTTTCGCCCAGCCAAGTGAGGGTGCTGAAGCGCTCTTCAATCAGCGCCTTCATGGACTGCAGCTCGTCGCTGATGCCTTTAGGCGTGGTAGCTTGGACTCCGCCGTTTTGAGGCTCCAGATCCTGAAGCCCCACGTTGATTTGGGCTTGCACGGCTGATGCTGCTGAGGGCATGGGTGCAGCAGTTTCACGAACCGGAATCCCCACCTTGGCCTTACGTTTGGTGTCTTTACCCTTCGAGGATTGCTCTAGGCCTGGTGCAGTCGCTTCATCATCGGCAGGAATGGTCATAAAACCCTTGCGGCGCTTGAGCATGCGGTCACGCACAAAGTCTTGGAAGGACAAGGTACTCATAGACAGCTGCTGCGCGTCTGCCTCTACGCTGCCCTTAACCGCAGAGCTTAAAGCGGAGCTGAAGGATTGCTTGGTTGCGGTATTAACAGCGTCCAGATCTTGCGCTTCGTTGGCATTATCTTGGGCCAGGGTGTCCACCTCGTCAGATGAGGCGGCCATCACTTCCACGCCATTGGGGGTGGTGCGGTTAGACAAAATAACGGTCTTATCGCCAAACGCCATTTTGGCTTTAGCCAATGCCTGCCGTGCGGTGGGTGCGTGAAAGCGTTGTAGGTTCATCATGTCGCGCCTCTAAGAATCGGTCCGATTCGAATGGAATGGGTGTCTGGAATTTCGCTGTGGGCCAACACTTGCAACCTAGGGGCTACGCGCCGTACCAGCCGTGCCACAGTGTTGCGAATCACATCCGGCACCAGCAAGCAAGCGGGCACACCCACTTCTTCTTGTTGCATGGCCACTTCGGCGGCTTGCTGGCTCAGCATGTCGGCCACACCGGGGTCTAGTGCTGGGCCACTGCTGTTGCCCAAGGCCTGCACCAACATGCGCTCTAGGGGCGGGTCAATGGCAATCACATTCAGTTCTTTTTGCGGACCGTAAATTTGCTGCACGATGGCGGGACTCAAGGCCACACGAACTCGTTTGGCCAGTTCTGCAGGGTCGTTGATGGTGGTAGCGTGTTCGGCAATGGCTTCAATGATGGTGCGAATGTCACGGATGTGCACCGACTCTTCCAGCAACAGCTGAAGCACTTTTTGGAACACTGACACCGAAACCATTTTGGGCACGACTTCCTCAATCAACTTAGGTGCTTGTTTACTGACATGGTCCACCAGCTGCTGCGTTTCGGTACGACTGAGCAACTTGGCGGCGTGTTGTTGCATCAAGTGTGACAAATGGGTCGCCATGACGGTCTCAGAATCAACCACCGTAAAACCGGCCATTTGTGCGGCTTCTTTTTGTCGCTCGTCAATCCAGTGAGCGGGCAGGCCAAACGCGGGGTCGGTGGTGGCGGTTCCAATGAGCGGAGTATTGATACCGCCGGGGTTGATGGCCAAGTACATGCCCGGAAACGCCTCGCCCTCGCCCACAATCACGCCGCTTAAAGTGATGCGGTAGCCGCTGGGCTTGAGCTCCAAGTTGTCGCGCACATGCACGGGCGGGGGCAAAAAGCCCACCTCTTGCGCAAACTTACGGCGCACGCCTTTGATGCGCATGAGTAAATCGCCCTGACGGTTTTTGTCGACTAAAGAAATCAGGCGATAACCTAGCTCCAGCCCGAGTTGGTCCACCGGTTGCAGGTCGTCCCAGCTGGCGTCGCTATCTGCAGGGGCGGTGGTGATCTCGCTGGTCGGTTCCGCCGGAGGCGGCCGGTTGGCCAGCATCCAGCTGGCGTAGCCCAGAACTGCGGCAATGGTTAAAAACACCACATGTGGCATGCCGGGGATGATGCCCAAAATACCCAAAATACCTGCGGTAATGCCCAACACCTTGGGAGACAAAAACACTTGGGTGCCAATTTGGCTGCCCAAGTCGTCTTCTATGCCCACGCGGGACACCACCATCGCGGCCGCTACGGAAATGAGCAGGCCCGGAATTTGCGCCACCAAGGCATCGCCCACGGCCAACAAAATATAGCTGTCGGCGGCTTGGCCAATGCTGAGGTTGTGTTGCAACATGCCCACCACCAAGCCACCCAGAATGTTGATGATCAAAATCAAAATACCGGCCATGGCGTCGCCACGCACAAATTTAGATGCGCCGTCCATGGAGCCAAAAAAGTCGGCTTCTTCGGCAATTTCAGCGCGCAGACGCTTGGCTTCTTTGTCGTCAATAGTGCCGGCGCTCAGGTCAGCGTCTACGGCCATTTGCTTGCCGGGCATGGCATCCAAGGCAAAGCGGGCGGAAACTTCAGCAATACGTTCGGCGCCTTTGGTTACCACAATAAAGTTAATAACCACCAAAATGGCAAACACAATCAGACCCACGGCAAAGTTGCCGCCAATCAAGAAGTGGCCAAACGCTTCAATCACCGCGCCCGCTGCGCCCGGACCGGTATGACCCTCCAGCAGCACCACGCGGGTAGAAGCTACGTTGAGCGACAAGCGCATCAAGGTAGTTAAGAGCAGCACCGTGGGAAAAGCTGCAAAGTCCAGGGGGCGGAGCATGTAGGCGGCCACCATCATCACCATCAACGCTAGGGCGATGTTGATGGTAAAAAACACATCCAATAACCAAGCCGGCATGGGCAAAACCATCATGGCCAAAATCAGCACCACCACCAAGGGGGCAGCCATACCTTGAATCAGGGCGGCGTGCCCACCGAAAAACTGTTGGATTTTTTTAAGCTCGTTCATGCCATAGCTCCACTCACCAGCGGACTAGTCAAGGGGTCCAGCTCCGGGGGCACATGGGGTTTAGGCACGTCGCCAGGTGCGGGGCCATCGCCCCGCAAATTAGCCTTGAGGCGGTACACATAGGCCAAAACCTGAGCCACAGCGGTGAAGAGGCTGCTTGGAATTTCGGCGTCCAGCTCGGTATTAGCGTACAAAGCGCGGGCCAAGCTGGGGGACTCAATCACCGGTATCTTGTGGCTGCGGGCAATGTCTTTGATCTTCATAGCCAGCAAATCGGTGCCTTTAGAAATGACAATGGGCACATCCATGGTGGCGTCGTCGTATTTCACAGCCACCGCATAGTGGGTGGGGTTCATCAACACAAAATCTGCTTGGGGAACCTTACGAATGCTGGCGCGCTTGGCATACTCGCGTTGTTTGGCGCGGCGCTTGCTCTTGACCTCGGCACTTCCCTCAGACTGTTTGGCTTCGTCCTTGACTTCCTGCAGCGACATTTTGAGCTCTGACTTGTGCAAAAACATTTGCAGGGGTGCATCAATCAGTGCCACTACAAACACCACGCCAAGCAAGAGCCCCAAGCCCTTGATCAGCCAGTCCAACAAATGGGGTAATGCGCCTGCTGAGGGCTGCATGATGAGGAGCGCCAGCGAGTCGATGCTGCCGTATAAAAAATAGGCTGCCACCAGCAGCAACACCACCATCAGAAATGAGGTTTTGCCAATATCGAACAATTTTTTCTTAGAAAACATATTGCTCAAGCCTTTTAGTGGGTCGAGCTTGTTCAGGTCGGGCATGACGGGCTTGAGGCTAAAGACCCAGCCCCCAATGGAAATATTGCTAAAAACAGAGGCTGCCAATGCCGCTACGGCAAATATCAACGCCATCGTCAGGCCTGTGGATACCAACCCTTGCATGCGCAAAATCATGTCACCAGGTAGCTCAATGGTGGTGGAGTTGAAATGGAGTTGTTGGCTTAAGGCAAGCTTGAGTTGCTCAAAGCCCGTGGGTGCGAAAGCAATCAACAGCGCCGCACCACAGCCTAAAACTGCCAAATGGCCTAAATGCTGCGAACGTGCAACTTGGCCGTCAGCTCGAGCTTTGTCGAGCTTGCGCTGCGAGGCGGGAAGATTGCGATCCTGACTAGATTCCATGGTGGCGGTAAAGCTTGGTTACCGCCATTGTCCTAAGGGAGCCGCTTTTCTAAAGGGCAAAGTGGGGTGGTTTTGCCCCGTAAATTCAAAGCCTCGAACTAAAACCCTAAGCTGGCAAGTAGATCGTCCACCTGAGACTGTTCGGTCACCACCTCGGGGTTGCCATCAGGGTTGATCACCGGACCTTGAAGCGCAGGCTCCAAGCTGTTGCTTGGGGCAGCAGAGCTGGCAGCCACAGACTGTTTTGCCAGGGCCTCAGGGGGGGCGGTTTGGAGCAACAACTCCACCAGTTGCGTTTCTATAGTGGTGGCTAAAGTCACCACGCGGTTGATCACCTGCCCAGTGAGGTCATGAAAGTCTTGCGCCATCATGATGTCTGTCAGGTGCTGATCCAATGCCAAAGACTTTTTGTCGACATCCAGCAAATAGTTCAGCACTTGACCGGTTGCCACCGCTGACACAGGGTTTTGTTTGAGCAAACCTGTAATTCGGGACGTTTCTTTGGCCAGATCGTCTCGATCTTTTTTGGCCAGATCTACGGTGTTGAGTACTTTTTCAGCAGCTTCTCCCGTCAAGCGGGCAATGTAAGTCAGCCGGCTTTTGGCATCAGGCAACTCTTTGGCTGTGCCTTGCAATTTGTCGGCCAAACCCAACTCGTGAAGAGAGTTGTGCAGTTGGCGGGTCAGTTGGCCGATGCGGTTGTGTAAATCGGCTACTACAGCAGCATCAGAAGCCGCCTCTTGTTGGGGTTGCTCCATGCTTACTGAAGCCCCATTTTCTTGATGATGTTGTTGACCTTGTCTTCCAGCGTGGCCTTGGTAAAGGG
>CAMAWQ010000006.1 GCA_945862005.1 Hylemonella gracilis
AAAGTATCAATTCGCAAGTCTGAGGGGTTGATTTTGATGGCTTCAGCTTCGTCAGGTTCAGCCAACACGGCTACCGTGCAGGCGCTGGTGTGTATGCGACCTTGCGTTTCCGTGGCGGGCACACGCTGTACCCGATGCCCACCCGATTCAAACTTTAAGCTGCCGTAGGGACCTGCAGCAGCCGCACTGCCGTGTCCCTCAACGCGAAGCACCACCTCTTTGTAGCCGTTGAGTTCGCTTTCCGATGCGTTGATGATTTCGGTTTTCCATCCCCTCGCATCGCAATAGCGGGTGTACATCCTTGCCAAATCGGCGGCAAACAGGGTGGATTCATCGCCACCCGTACCTGCCCTGATTTCAATAAACGCATTTCGTGCATCGTCTGGGTCTTTGGGAAGGAGCATGCGCTGAAGTTCGGCTTCCAAGCTTGCCATTTCTTGCTCAGCAGAGCTTTGCTCTTCAAGCGCCATGTCTGACAGTTCTGGGTCGGTCAGCATCTCAAGGGCAGTGGCCAAGTCTTGTTCGCGTTCTTGGTAGCGTGCCCACCTTGAAGCTACAGCAGTCACTTCGGTGTGCTCGCGCGATAGCGCCAAAAACTGGGTCATGTCTTGCATGATGTCTGGACGCGAAAGCAGAAAGTTCAGCTCTTCAAGCCGTTGGGTATAGCGATCCAGCTGTTGTCTTAAAAAAGGCTTCATCAACGCGCTTTGCGCAAAAAGAACTGCCTGATGGCCTCGCCAGCTCGCTCGCGGACTTCCGTATCGCTGGCCCGAAGCTCGGCCAAGGCGCCATGTAACATTTTTTGGGTCAGTCCTTTAGACAGGGCCTCGAGCACGTCCTCTAAAGGTTCGCCCTTGGCCAGCGCTTTGCGGGCTTTGCTCAGCTCGGTTTGACGCCACTCTTCGGTTTGCGCCTGAAGTTGCTGAATCAAGGGCACCACTCCGGTGACTGGATCACGCTGATCCAGCCAACTCACAAAGCTTTGTACGCCAGCGTCAATGATGGCCTCCGCCTTGGCCACGGCGGCTTGGCGGTTGGCCTGGCCCGTTTGCACCACGCTGGCCAAGTCGTCCACGGTGTACAGGTACACGTCGGACAACTCTTTGACTTGAGGTTCTATGTCGCGCGGCACCGCCAAATCCACCATGAAAATGGGGCGGTGACGGCGAAGCTTCAGGGCTTTTTCTACGGCGCCCAAGCCAATAAGGGGCAGGGTGCTGGCGGTGCAGCTGATGACCGCATCAAACTCATGCAAGCGGTTGGGCAAATCGGCTAAGGGCATCACTTGGGCACCCAGCTGCGCGGCCAGTTGTTCGCCTCGGTCAAGCGTGCGGTTGGCAATGACCATGCTTTTCGGGTGTTTGGCGGCGAAATGGGTCGCGGCCAATTCAATCATGTCGCCGGCGCCCACAAACAGCACCCGTATGTCTTTCAGGTCTTCAAAAATTTGAGCGGCTAGCCGCACGGCAGCAGCGGCCATGCTGATGGAGTGGGCGCCAATTTCGGTGGTAGTACGCACCACTTTGGCTACAGCAAAAGAACGTTGAAACAGCTGGTTGAGTGTTTGACCCAAAGCGCCCGCCTCTTCTGCGGCGCGCACCGCGTCTTTGAACTGGCCCAGTATTTGGGGATCGCCCAGCACCATAGAGTCCAAGCCGCTTGCCACACGAAACGCATGGCGCGCAGCCATGCTGCCCTCTAAGGTGTAGGTGTGCGACTTTAGGGCGTCGCTCGACACTCCACCGCTTTGTGCCAGCCAGTGCAGCGTAGGGGTAATTTCCAGCGCGTCACTGGCGCAATAAATTTCGGTACGGTTGCAAGTGCTCAAAATGGCCGCTTCAGGCGGTTTTGAGAGGGAGTTTCTAAGCCCATGTACGGTGGGGCCTATTTGGTCCAGTGCAAAGGCAAAGCGCCCCCGCAAGTCGAGCGGAGCCGTGTGGTGATTGATGCCTAACGCCCAGACTGCCATGTGTGATTCTTTACCGAATTATAAAATTGCACAATGTTTCAAGCCCCAAGCATCTATATCAGGGTCTCTTTGCCATGAACCTGCTGGATCAGGTGGTACATGTGTTTTATTTTGGGGCTCCCGCAGCTTTTTTGGCCTTGGCCCTACCAGCTTGCGTCAGGCTGTTCAGGTGGCGCCAGCGAACCACTTGGTCCTGGGCCACCCAATCCTTAATAATTTTTTTTACTGCATTGGGAGTTTTGTGTGTGGGATTGTGGCAGCTCGGGGCCGACGGAAAAATGACCACCTATGCCGCTATGGTGCTAACTGCTGCCAGCGTTCAATGGTGGATGAGCTGAGTTTCTCGAGAACACATCCATCCGGTCGGTGATGAGGCTGTTGATTCCCCAATCTAACAATTGCCGTGCCACCTCGGGTTCATTAACGGTGTAGCTCACACAAGCCAGATCAGCTTCCAATACTTCTTGGACTCGCGATTTATTCCACATACTAAAGTGCCCCACGATCGCGCAACACCCCAAGTTCTGGGCGTTGACTAGCCAATTGGGGTCTGCATGCGCCAACAACAATGCCCTAGGTAATTCCGGGGCGGAGGCTTGAGCGGCTGATAGGGCCTCCAAGTCAAAAGAGCTTAAAAGAGGGAGTGTTTTAAGGGAAAGGGCTTGAGGGGGCTGCTCCTGACTATGCCGTTTGGTCTGAGTCTTCCAGTGAGCACGTACGGCTCGGGCCACGGCCTTTCCAGTGCTGGCCGATTCACCAGGGTTGGGTTTGATTTCAAAATTCACCATCACCTCTGGCTGCGATCGGGTACAACAATCCATCACTTGTGCCAAGCTGGGTATTCGACTATCTGCAAATGCGGTTGAATGCCAATTTCCCGCATCGAGCATCTGAAGTTCTGGCCAAGTTAGGGCATTTGCCGCATGTGGCTGCCCCGTGGTGCGAAGCAGTAAATCGTCGTGCATCAAATAAGGCACGCCGTCTTGAGACAGCTTCACATCACACTCAAACATACGGTAGCCCATGGCCAAGCCCATTTGGATGGACTCCAGCGTATTTTCTGGAGCGCTAAGGCCTGCGCCGCGATGTGCGATCCATTGTGGGTAAGGCCAAGGCTGATCTAGGGTCATCCCACATTATGTGAAGTTCAGCTGGGGGGCTGGGGTAACATCCATTGCTCAATGAACGCACCCCTCCATCCCCATTTGTTGGCCCGTCCGCCTCAAGCCTCGGATTTAGATCACGAACGCATTCGTGAGATCCCCTACAACTACACTTCTTTTTCAGACCGAGAAATTGTGATTCGCCTGCTCGGAAGACGTGCCTGGGAGGTACTGAACCAGCTGCGGCAAGAGCGCCGAACCGGGCGTTCTGCGCGCATGCTTTACGAGGTGCTGGGCGACATTTGGGTGGTGCAGCGCAACCCTTATTTGCAAGATGACTTGCTTGACAACCCCAAGCGTCGTCAAATGCTGGTGGACGCCTTGCACCACCGCCTGGGTGAAGTTGAAAAGCGTAGAACCCGCAGCGAACCTTCTGCAGGTCAGCCGAGCGACCCCCTTGACGCCCCAGACCGTCAAGCCAAGCGCGACACCTTGGTGGGGGAGTTGCTGCATGCCGCCAGCTTGGCGGTTAAGCAATTCGATGCGTCTTTGCGCCAAACTGCAGACCTGCGTCGCAAAGCCATACGTGTGTTGGGTCGCTTGACCGCTAAACATAACGTCAAGTTTGATGCGCTCAGCCGCGTGTCACACGTCACCGACGCTACCGACTGGCGTGTGGAGTACCCCTTTGTGGTGCTCACCCCCGATACCGAAACCGAAATGGCGCGCTTGGTTCAGGGCTGTACCGAGCTGGACCTGACCATCATTCCGCGAGGCGGCGGCACCGGTTATACCGGCGGGGCAGTGCCTTTGTCATGGAAAAGCGTGGTCATTAACACCGAAAAACTGGAAGCCATGTCCTTGGTAGAGATGACCCAACTGCCCGGCTTAGCTGACCCTGTGCCCACGCTTTGGACTGAAGCTGGTGTGGTGACCCAGCGCGTTGCAGATGCCGCCGAGCATGCCGGTTTTGTGTTTGCGGTGGACCCTACATCTGCCGAAGCCTCATGCATTGGCGGCAACATTGCTATGAATGCGGGTGGCAAAAAAGCCGTGCTTTGGGGCACTGCGTTGGACAATTTGGTGAGCTGGCGCATGGTCACCCCCGACGCCCAGTGGTTGGAAGTGACCCGCATTGGCCACAACCTAGGCAAGATTCACGATGCTGACGTGGCCAGCTTTGAACTCAAGTACTTCAAAGCCGATGGCATCACTCATATGCGTACTGAGCGCTTGGATCTAGCGGGTGCAAGTTTTCGAAAAACTGGCTTGGGCAAAGACGTCACCGACAAATTTTTAAGCGGTTTGCCTGGCATTCAAAAAGAAGGCTGTGACGGCCTGATCACGAGCGCACGCTGGGTGTTGCACCGCATGCCCACCCATACCCGCACCGTGTGCCTAGAGTTTTTTGGGCATCCACGAGACGCTGTGCCCAGCATTGTGGAAATCAAAGACTACATGTTTGCGCTGGCCAAATCGGCGGGTGATCAACCCAAGGTGTTGCTGGCTGGTTTGGAGCACCTGGACGACCGTTACTTGCGGGCTGTGGGTTACGCCACCAAGAGCAAACGCGGTGGTTTGCCCAAAATGGTGCTCATTGGCGACATTGCGGGAGACGACCCCGACGCCGTGGCCAAAGCCACCTCTGAAGTGGTGCGCATTGCCAACTCGCGCAGCGGTGAAGGCTTTATTGCCGTCAACCCCGATGCACGCAAAAAATTCTGGCTCGACCGCAAGCGCACAGCGGCCATTTCTAGGCATACCAACGCCTTCAAAATCAATGAAGACGTGGTGATTCCCTTGCACCGCATGGCCGAATACACCGATGGCATTGACCGCATCAACATCGAGCTGAGCCTGCACAACAAACTGCGTTTGTGTGCCGAGTTGGATGCGTTCTTCAAGAGAGCTGATTTGGTCAAGCTGCTGGATTTGTCGCGTCAAGACGATGGCAGCCATGTGTCGTCGGGCGACCTCTTAGACGAGCGCTTGGTGTTGGCCCAGGGCCTCGTGCAACGGGTGCAGGCCCAGTGGCAAGACTGGTCTAACCGTCAAGATGAGCTTTTTAGCGCCTTGCAAGACCACACTTTGCGAGCCAGTTGGAAGCTGCAGCTGCTGAAGCCGCTGGACGATGTGTTTACGGGCAGCGCCTTTGAGCCTTTGATGTTGGAGGTCAAGGCTATACACCAGCGTGTGCTCAAGGGCAAGGTTTGGATCGCCTTGCACATGCACGCCGGTGACGGCAATGTGCACACCAACATCCCGGTCAACAGCGACGACTACGACATGCTGCAAATGGCGCATGGCGCAGTCAAGCGCATCATGGCCTTGGCTCGGTCCTTAGATGGCGTCATTTCGGGTGAACACGGCATTGGCATTACCAAGCTGGAGTTTTTGAGTGACGAAGAGTTGCAGCCCTTCGCTGACTACAAAATGCGTGTGGACCCCAAGGGGCACTTCAACCGCGGCAAGTTGATGCGTACCAGCCAAAAGGTTGGCCATGTGGCAGGGAATGAAGCCATCCGCTCGGCCGACCTCACCCAAGCCTACACCCCCAGTTTTGGCCTCATGGGGCATGAATCCCTCATCATGCAGCAGTCGGACATTGGCAACATTGCCGACAGCATCAAAGATTGCTTGCGTTGTGGCAAGTGCAAACCGGTTTGCTCCACCCATGTGCCGCGTGCAAATTTGTTCTACAGCCCGCGAGACAAAATTTTGGCCACTTCTTTGCTGATTGAAGCTTTTTTGTACGAAGAACAAACCCGACGTGGAGTCAGCATCAAACATTGGCAAGAGTTTGAAGACGTGGCCGATCACTGCACCTTGTGTCATAAGTGCGAAGCGCCTTGCCCCGTCAAAATTGACTTTGGCGATGTCACTATGGCCATGCGCAGTTTGCTACATAAGATGGGACAAAAGTCTTTCAGGCCCGGCCAATCAGTGGCCATGGCTTTTTTAAATGCCACCAACCCACAAGCCATCAACCTCATGCGCACCGCTATGGTGGATGTGGGCTTTAAAGTCCAGCGCTTGGCGAACGACCTATTGGCACGTTTGGCACGCCGCCAAACCCAGCAACCACCTGCAACTTTAGGGCCGGCACCCATCAAAGAGCAGGTGATTCACTTCATCAACAAAAAAATGCCCGCGGGCTTGCCGAATAAAACGGCGCGCGCCTTGCTTGATATTGATGACGCCAACTACGTGCCCATCATACGCAACCCCGCCACCACGGCCTCAGATTCCGAGGCTGTGTTTTACTTTCCAGGTTGTGGGTCCGAGCGGCTCTTTAGCCAAGTGGGCTTGGCCACCCAAGCCATGCTGTGGCACAGCGGCGTGCAAACGGTGCTGCCGCCGGGTTATTTGTGTTGCGGCTATCCACAGCGCGGCTCGGGTCAGCAAGACAAGGCCGATCAAATCATCACCGACAACCGTGTGTTGTTCCACCGCGTGGCCAACACCCTGAACTATCTGGACATCAAAACAGTGGTGGTGAGTTGTGGCACCTGTTACGACCAGTTGCAAGGCTACAAGTTTGAAGAGATTTTTCCAGGCAGCCGCATTGTGGACATCCACGAGTTTTTGCTGGAAAAAGGCGTTGTTTTAGATGCCACAACAGGTCAAGGCTCTTACTTGTTTCACGACCCCTGTCACAGCCCCATGAAGTTGCAGGAGCCCATGAAAACAGTCAAGTCATTACTTGGCAACAATGTTCTTAAAAGCGAGCGTTGCTGTGGTGAATCGGGCACCTTGGGCGTCACCCGCCCCGACATCTCCACCCAGGTGCGTTTTCGCAAGGAGTTCGAGTTGATTAAGGGTGCCGAGGCGCTTCGCGCCCAGTCTTCAGAACATCTAGAAAACATCAAAATTCTTACCAGCTGCCCAAGCTGTTTGCAGGGTCTTTCGCGCTATGGCAATGACCTGAACAACGGCTTGTTGGAGGCCGACTACATCGTGGTGGAAATGGCGCGACGCATTTGGGGCGAGAACTGGATGCCCGAATACATTGCACAAGCCAATTCCGGCGGAATCGAGCGGGTCTTGGTTTGACGCTGGTTGGCGCGTCTTGTCCTTTGTGCCAAACCTCGGGCGGCTTGCTGGTGGTGCGCACCGAACGTTTTCGGGTGGTGCGGGTGCTGGATGCCCAATTTCCAGCCTATTACCGTCTGATCTGGAACGAGCATGTAAACGAGTGGACCGACTTAATGCCCCTGCACCGTGGTGAATGCATGCATGCGGTGGCCGCCATAGAAACCATGTTGCGCTCAGAACTTCAGCCCACCAAGGTCAATTTGGCTGCTTTTGGCAACGTGGTGCCGCACCTGCACTGGCACGTACTGGCAAGATTTGACTGGGACACGCACTTTCCAGAGCCCTACTGGGGGCAAGTACAACGAGCAGCTGATGAGGCCAAGCTTCTAGATTTGAGAGACAGAATGCCCGAAGTCGACGCAGCTTTAGCTTCGGCGATCTAATTTATCCTGACGGCTTTACATAAGGAACACTTTCATGGCTGGCTTAAAACAAGGCTCTCCCACGCCCACCGCTATCACTCTACATGGGGCCTCTAAAGTGCTGCAAATCAGTTTTTCGGATGGCGCAGAGTTTCGAATTCCTTTTGAGCTGATGCGCGTGTATTCACCTTCGGCTGAGGTGCAGGGCCATGGACCTGGTCAAGAGGTGCTGCAAACCGGCAAGCGGGCGGTAAGCATTGTGCAACTGGAGTCAGTGGGTCACTATGCGGTGCAACCTACGTTTTCAGATGGGCATGAAAGCGGCATATTCTCTTGGACTTATCTTTACCATTTGGGCTCTGAACAGGACAAGTTGTGGGCGGATTACGAGGCCCGTTTGCAAGCAGCGGGCATGGGGAGGGACGACCCCATGCCCCAAAATGCAAGTCACAGCTGCTCCACCCATTGATGCCATGACCCAAACCCATTTTGGTTTTCAGACCGTAGAAGCTACCGAAAAAGCGCAGCGTGTGCGCGGTGTTTTTGACTCTGTAGCTTCCAACTACGACCTCATGAACGACCTCATGTCTTTGGGTTTGCACAGAGTATGGAAGGCCTACACCGTGGCGCTGGCTGGTCTTAAGCTTGGCGATAGGGTGTTGGACATTGCGGGGGGGACCGGCGATTTGGCCCAGGCTTTTGCCAAACGCGTAGGGTCAGCCGGGCAGGTGGTTCACACCGACATCAATGCCGCCATGCTCAGCACTGGCCGCAACCGCTTGCTGGATGCGGGGGTTGCCTTGCCCACCGCGGTGTGTGATGCAGAGCATTTGCCGTTCCCTGATCAATATTTTGATGTGGTGAGCGTGGCGTTTGGCTTGCGCAACATGACGCATAAAGACCAAGCCTTAAAAGAAATGTGCCGTGTGCTCAAGCCCAGGGGCAAGCTGTTGGTGCTTGAGTTTTCTAAAGTGGCGCCACCCTTAGAAAAAATGTACGACTGGTACTCCTTTAAGGTGTTGCCCCGCTTGGGGCAATGGATTGCCAAAGATGCGGCTAGCTACCAATACTTGGCCGAGTCCATTCGCATGCATCCTGGTCAAGAAGAGCTAAAGAAGATGATGCAAGCCGCGGGTTTTGGCCATGTGGATGTGCACAACTTGAGTGCGGGAGTGGTGGCCTTGCATTTGGGTATCAAGTGCTAAGCCCCTACTAAAAATAGCCCATTACCGAGCGCGGCAATCTAAAAAGGCGTACTATTTTGTCGTTAGTTAGACCAATAGGAGATGTTATGAAATCGTTTCTCAGGATTTTTACTTTGGCCCTGTCTTTAGCCCTGATGTTGGGTGCGGGTCACGTTCAAGCCAAACGTATGAGCGGCGGTCAGTCGGCCGGCAAACAATCTAACAACGTGTCGCAACAGGCGGCTCCTGCGCAAAGCGCCCCTGCTGCTGCCAAGCCCGCGCCAGCAGCTGCACCAGCGGCTGCTCCCGCGCCACGCCGTCCATGGGGTGCCATGTTGGGCGGTTTGGCCGCTGGCTTAGGTTTGGCATGGCTGGCCTCCTCTTTAGGATTGGGCGCTGAATTTGGCGAATTTTTAATGTTTGCACTCTTGGCCTTGGTGATCATGGTGGGCATTGGTTGGTTCATGCGCCGCCGTGCCGCTGCACAACAGCCGGCCTATGCCCTTCAAGGGGCTCATGCAGGCTCGGCTGACACCCTGCAACCTGGTTATCGACCTGAAAACGTGGGCAACGACGCCTCAGCCCGCCCTTGGGAACGCAACCAAGCTGCATTTGAAACTTCTGGTTATAACGCCCGTCCTCAAAGCAGCCAAGGCATCGTGATCGGTTCTGGCTTGGCCACACCCCCTTCCACATGGTCTATTCCAGAGGGCTTTGATACCGAAAGATTCGTGGCCGCTGCAAAAGTGAATTTTGTGGACATTCAGGCTGCTTGGGACAAGGCTGATTTGGCCACTCTGCGCGCCATGATGACCGACGACATGCTGGAAGAAATGCGCCAGCAGTTGGCCGACCGCGAATCTCACACTGGTGGGGCTTTGAACCACACCGATGTCGTCATGATCGATGCCAAATTGCTGGGTATTGAAGACTTGGGTAACGACTATATGGCCAGCGTGGAGTTCTCCGGCATGATCCGCGAAGAGCCCTCTGCAGGCCCCAGCCCCTTCCGTGAGGTTTGGAACTTGGTCAAACCCAAGTACGGTAACGCTGGCTGGCTGGTGGCTGGCGTTCAGGCGCTGCAATAAGCAAATTGCATGAATAATCGGGGGCTATGAATATCAAGCCCCCGATGTCGTTTTTAGACGACGTATTTTTCTCTATCACCCGACAGTTTCAGCCGCCCGCATGGGCCACTCTAGAGGTGCAACGGCGCCTGCTTTTGCTGATCAACCATGTGCTGATGCAAGAGCCTGAGGCCATGAACCGCTTGGCGCGCCAAAAAGGCCGTTGCTTGGTGATGCAGTGGAACCAATGGTCGTTTGCGGTGCGAATCACGCCTGCCGGGCTGTTCGATGTGCTGCCCCCAGCTGAACTGCACCATGCTCCAGAAGCCGGGGATTTGATGTTATGGATCACCGAAACCTCCCCGAGCGGTTTGGTTCAAACCCTGATGACTGGCCAAAAACCCCCGGTGCGCATTGAGGGCGATGTGCAGCTGGCCGCCGACATCAACTGGCTGTTTGACCATGTGCGCTGGGACATTGAAGAAGACGTGGCCAAGCTTTTGGGTGATGCACCTGCTTACGCCTTGGGTCAGGCGGTTCGTCGTGCCCAGGGTGCTGTGTTGCAGTTGATCGGTCGCATCAAAGGCGCAGGTGCGACCCAAGGTACCACCCCAGGCACACCCCATTCATGAGCAAACTGCTGCGCGGCGTTTTCATCCTCTGGGTGGTGTTTCGCTTTGGCCTGGATGAGCTGCTGCTCAGTAGCTTCAAGCATCCCAGCCTAAGGATGCTCACACGCATCTTGACCTTAGGGCGCAGCTTTAGTGCACCGCGCGGCCAGCGTTTGCGCGAAGCTTTAGAAGCCCTAGGTCCTATTTTTGTGAAATTTGGGCAAGTGCTTTCCACCCGCCGGGACCTGTTGCCCCCCGATATTGCCGAAGAACTGGCACGTCTTCAAGACCGTGTGCCGCCCTTTTCGTCAGATGTGGCGGTTGCCACCATTGAGCGGGCCTTTGGCAAAAAGGTGGACGACATCTTCAGCGACTTTGAGCGAACCCCTGTGGCCAGTGCTTCTATTGCACAAGTGCACTTTGCCCGCCTCAAAACCCGCGAGGGTGTTGAGCGTGATGTAGCCGTTAAGGTGCTTCGCCCCGGGATGTTGGGGGCCATTGAGAAAGACTTGCGCCTCTTGCGCATGATGGCGTCTTGGTTAGACGCTTTGTCAGCCGATGGCAAACGCTTGAAGCCTCGTGAAGTGGTGGCCGAGTTTGACAAATACCTTCACGATGAACTGGACTTGGTGCGCGAAGCTTCCAGCGCGGCACAGCTGCGGCGCAACATGGCGGGCCTGAATTTGGTCATGATTCCTGAAATGTTTTGGGATTACTGCCACAGCGAAGTCATTGTGATGGAGCGCATGAATGGTGTACCCATCAGCCAAACGGATCGGCTCAGAGCTGCGGGCGTGGACATGAAAAAGCTGGCCCGCGATGGTGTCACCATTTTCTTCACCCAAGTGTTTCGAGATGGCTTTTTCCATGCCGACATGCACCCTGGCAACATTCAGGTCAGCATTGAACCCTCCACATTAGGGCGTTACATTTCCCTAGACTTTGGCATTGTGGGTACTCTCACTGAGTACGATAAAGAGTATTTGGCTCAAAACTTTACAGCTTTTTTCAGGCGCGATTACAAGCGCGTGGCCGAGCTGCACATTGAGTCGGGTTGGGTACCCGCTAACACCCGTGTCGACGAGCTCGAGGCTGCGGTGCGCGCCGTATGCGAGCCCTATTTTGATCGGCCCTTAAAAGAAATTTCGCTGGGTATGGTGCTGATGCGTTTGTTTCAAACCTCTCGCCGCTTCCAAGTGGAAATTCAGCCGCAATTGGTGCTGTTGCAAAAAACACTCCTCAATATTGAAGGTTTGGGCCGTGAGCTGGACCCCGATTTGGATTTATGGAGTACTGCTAAACCGTTTCTAGAAAAGTGGATGTCCAGCCAAATTGGCCCACGTAAGCTGTGGGACGAGTTGTTGAACCAAGCCCCGCGTTACGCCAAGATGCTGCCCGAGCTGCCCCGCTTGCTTCACGACTACTTGCAACAGGGCGTAGAGCCGCACAAGCATCAGTTACAAGAGCTCTTGGCCGAGCAGCGTAAAACCAACCGTTACTTGCAGGGGCTGATGTATGTTGGTGCTGGTTTTGCTGTGGGTGTGGTGGCGGTGCAATTATTTTTTCAAGTGTCGTTCAGCTCTTTGTAGCCAACCGCACGTTGTAGAGAGCTGAAAACTCGTTAGTTAGAACTTCAAACGGAGGATCAAATGCTGTTGACTCTGGTGTTTTTGTATTTGCTCGTCACGATTGCCATAGGCCTAGTGGCTGCTAGGCGCGTGAAAAATTCTTCTGACTTCGCGGTGGCGGGTCGGCAGCTGCCTTTCATCATGATCGTCACCACCACTTTTGCTACGTGGTTTGGCTCTGAAACGGTGCTGGGTATTCCCGCCAAATTTGTCAACGGCGGTTTGGGTAATGTGGTGGAAGACCCGTTTGGTTCGGCCAGTTGCCTGATTTTGGTAGGTGTGTTTTTTGCAGCCCGCCTCTACCGCATGAACTTGCTCACCATCAGCGACTTCTTTCGCGAGCGATTTGGTCGGGGTATTGAAACCATTTGCTCCATCATCATCATGTTGAGCCACTTGGGTTGGGTGTCGGCCCAAGCCACTGCTCTGGGCTTGGTGTTCAACCTCTTGTCCGGGGGCGTGATTTCGGTGCCTGTGGGCATGGTGATTGGGGTCGCATCTATTTTGGCTTACACCCTGTTTGGCGGCATGTGGTCCGTTGCCATTACCGATTTCATGCAAATGATTATTTTGGTGGTGGGCTTGAGCATTCTTGCGGTGTTTGCCAGTGACATGGCCGGGGGCGCGGACAAGGTTTTTGAGCTGGCTTCCAGCCGAGATTTATTCAAGTTTTGGCCTGAGCCCAGCTTGAAGGATGTGTTATTTTTTATTGCTGCTGCCATCACCATCATGTTGGGCTCCATCCCCCAGCAAGACGTGTTTCAGCGGGTCATGTCGGCTGACAGCGAGCGCTCTGCCACCCGCGGCCCCATCATAGGGGGTCTTTTCTATGGTTTGTTTGCATTTGTCCCCATGTTTTTGGTGACCAGCGCACTCATCATCATGCCCGAGCGGGCCCAAGAATTGTTGGCAGACGACCCGCAAAAAGTATTGCCCACTTTGGTGATGGAAAAAATGCCCTTTGTGATGCAGGTGCTGTTTTTCGGTGCCTTGTTGTCGGCTATCAAGTCATGTGCATCAGCCACTTTGCTCGCCCCTAGCGTAACTTTTGTAGAAAACATTTGGCGCCCTTGGCGGCCTCACATGAGCGACCGGCAAGAGCTTATGACCATGCGCATCACGGTGGGGGTGTTCAGCGTCTTGGTTTTGGCCTACGCTATTCAAATGCAAGGCACCTCAATTTACGAAATGGTGTCGAGCGCTTATCAGGTCACCTTAGTGGGGGCATTTGTGCCTTTGGTATGCGGCTTGTATTGGCGCCGTGCCACCACCCAGGGCGCGGTGTTTTCCATTGCGTGCGGCGTGTTGACCTGGGGTGTGCTGCTGCTCACCCCTGCCGGAGAAGAGTTTCCCGCCCAATTGGCCGGTCTGCTGGCGGCTGGCTTGGGCATGGTGGGGGGATCCTTGGCGCCCCAACTCATTGCCAATGCGCATGGCAGCCACCACCGTTTGGCCGGTGTGGAGCCCTTGAAATAGACCCCGAAGCCTATAATTTACGGTTTGCTTCAACAACGTCTGCACTGTCATGCCCATTTATGCCTACAAGTGTGAATCCTGTGGATTCGCCAAAGATGTTTTGCAAAAAATCTCTGACCCTTTGCTCACCCAGTGCCCCACCTGTCAGAAAGAAACTTTCCAAAAGCAACTCACTGCCGCGGGCTTTCAGCTTAAAGGTTCTGGTTGGTATGTGACCGATTTTCGAGACGGTAACAAGGGTGCAGGCTCTGCAGACGCTTCCAAAGAAGGGGCTGCAGCCCCTGAAGCTGGCGGAGCCGATACGGGCAAGCCTGCCGGCGCTGATGGAGCCGCTGACGGCGCCAAATCGGAGGCTAAATCTGAAGCCAAGGGTGAAAATAAGGCTGAATCTAAGTTGGCCTCAAGTACCGAGTCCAAAGTTGCCACCCCTGCGCCCAAGTCTGATTCTGGTTCCAGTTCTGGCTCGGGTAACACCACCAGCTGACTCTTGCCTTCACCCCTTAAAGGACGTTTTTTATGAGCAAGCTTCGTAAATGGTTGTTTTCCGGCTTGCTGGTGCTTGTGCCCCTGATCATCACCTTGTGGGTCATCGACTGGGTGGTATCCACCTTAGATAAGTCGCTGGCCATATTGCCCAAGGCTTGGCAGCCTGATGAGTATTTGGGGCTTCACATTCCTGGCCTCGGTGTGGTGTTTGCCTTGGTGGTGGTGCTGACCATTGGGGCTTTGGCTTCTAACTTTATCGGGCGGCAGTTGGTCACATGGTGGCATGCCTTGTTACACCGCATTCCGGTGGTGCGTTCAATTTATTCAGGGGTCAAGCAGGTATCGGACACCTTGTTCTCTGAAAAAGGCAACGCGTTTCGTAAAGCCGTGTTGGTGCAGTTTCCCCGTGAGGGCATGTGGACTATAGGGTTTTTAACCGGTAAGCCCGGCGGCGAGCTGGTGCAACACCTCGGCAGCGAGCACATCAGTCTTTACGTGCCCACCACGCCCAACCCAACAGGGGGTTATTTTGTGATGGTCAAGGCCTCAGACTGCATAGAGCTGGACATGAGCGTGGACGAGGCGCTCACTTATGTGGTCTCTATGGGGGTGATTGTGCCGGGGGCGCACGGACCTGCAGCCCAAGCGCCAGCTCAAAATACTTTGAGCTAAACCCCACATCTTTATTTTTAAATTCTCACGAAAGAAGTCTCATGTCCATGCGTTCTCACTACTGCGGTTTGGTCAACGAAGCGCTGCTGGGCCAAGAGGTCAGTTTGTGCGGCTGGGTCAATCGACGTCGCGACCATGGTGGTGTGATCTTCATTGACTTGCGCGACCGTGAAGGCTATGTGCAAGTGGTGTGTGACCCCGACCGCGCCGACATGTTCAAGGTCGCGGAAGAGATTCGCAATGAATTTTGTGTGCAAATCAAAGGTCTGGTGCGCGCCCGCCCTGAAGGCACTACCAATGACGCGCTCAAAAGCGGCAAGGTAGAGGTCTTGTGCCATGAACTGCAAGTGCTCAACCCATCTGTCACGCCGCCTTTCCAGCTGGATGACGAAAATTTGTCTGAAACCACGCGCCTCACGCACCGCGTGTTGGACCTTCGCCGCCCCTACATGCAAAACAACCTCATGCTGCGTTACCGCGTGGCCATGGAGGTGCGCCAATTTTTGGATGCCCACGGGTTTGTAGACATTGAAACGCCCATGCTCACCAAGAGCACGCCCGAAGGTGCGCGTGACTACTTGGTACCCAGCCGTGTGCACGATGGTCATTTCTTTGCGCTGCCGCAAAGCCCTCAGCTGTTCAAGCAGCTTTTGATGGTGGCGGGCTACGACCGCTATTACCAAATCACCAAGTGCTTTCGCGATGAAGACTTGCGCGCCGACCGCCAGCCCGAATTCACCCAGATCGATATAGAAACTTCGTTTTTGGGCGAGCAAGACATTCGCGACATGTTCCAAGGCATGATCAAGTCGGTGTTTTTAAAGGTGCTCAACATCGAGCTCGGAGACTTTCCGGTCATGGGGTACACCGAAGCTATGCATCGCTTTGGCTCTGACAAGCCCGACCTGCGCGTCAAGCTGGAGTTTGCAGAGTTGACCGACGTGATGGGCGATGTGGACTTCAAAGTGTTTTCTGCCCCCGCCCTTATGAAGGCTGGCCGTGTGGTGGCGCTGCGTGTGCCCGGTGGCGGCGAGATGAGCCGCGGTGAGATTGATGGCTACACCGAGTTTGTCAAAATTTATGGCGCTAAGGGACTTGCTTGGATCAAGGTCAACGAGGCAGCCAAGGGCCGCGATGGATTGCAGTCTCCCATCGTCAAAAACCTGCACGACAAGGCCATTTCCGAAATCTTAAGTCGCACCGGCGCTCAAGATGGTGACTTGATTTTCTTTGGCGCAGACAAAGCCAAAGTGGTCAACGACGCCATAGGCGCGCTGCGACTCAAAATTGGCCATAGCGATTTTGGTAAAAAGCACGGGCTGTTTGAGTCAGGCTGGCGCCCCATGTGGGTGGTGGACTTTCCCATGTTTGAGTTTGACGAGGATGAAAACCGCTGGAGCGCCGTGCACCACCCCTTTACCGCGCCCAAAGACGGCCACGAAGACTGGATGGAAACCGCGCCCGAAAAATGCATTGCCAAGGGCTATGACATGGTGCTCAACGGCTGGGAAATTGGTGGCGGTTCGGTGCGTATTCACCGTGCTGAGGTACAAAAGAAAGTGTTTGACGCCCTCAAAATTTCACCTGAAGACGCACAACATAAGTTTGGCTTTTTGCTCGACGCGCTGCAGTACGGTGCGCCACCCCACGGTGGGTTAGCCTTCGGCTTAGACCGCATCGTCACCCTGATGACCGGAGCAGAGTCCATTCGCGACGTGATTGCCTTCCCCAAAACCCAGCGGGCTCAATGCTTGTTGACCCAAGCCCCAAGCCCTGTGGACGAAAAGCAGTTGCGCGAACTGCACATTCGTTTGCGTAACTCGGATGCGCTTAAGGTCGCTTAAAGTTTTTACAAAGTGCTTGGCGGAAGCGGTGTCATTCGTACTGCTAGCATTCATGAGGGTTTAAAGAGGCTTTTATACTTTTACCCCCATCTATCCCCCCATATGGAAAAGTACACCCCCAATAAGCCCGGGTATTGAGCGGCCTAGTTCCCCACGCTTTCCGGCCATCGCTTGAGCACCCGCAGTGCCAAGTTATCCAGAGGGGGGTGGGACAAAACAAAATCACCCCTCCCCCCAGGGCTCAGATCTACCTTCTAATGGAAATCCAATTTTCAAATCTAGCAAATGACTTCAAGTGTTAATTCACTGACATTTGTTAGGGGTAAAAACAAGGCAAATATGCTATTTTGGTAGTGCAGATATTTTTCTGCGCATCGGAGGGATCAGTTGGCACCAAGAATTTCGGCTCACATTAGATGCGAGTGGGCATTCGCATGCCCAAAGAAATGGGAGTCACTTTCCCAGACAGAAGTGTCTAACGTACGGTATTGCGATAGTTGCAAAAAGGAAGTAACGCTTGCCCTTAGCCCAGCACACTTAGATGAATTGACTGAAGCCGGTTCATGCGTGGCAGTGATATGGGGTCGCAGTGTTGAGAATGTAAAGAGGTCATTCGTTCGCTTGGGGGTCCGGATGCCCAAGGAGGGAGATAGGAGAGGCCCCTTCACAGACAACATCTAGCTAATCATCTGGGGACAAAATGATCAACGCATTCCCAAAAAAATTCAAGCTGATAAAGCGCGTATGCAACGATGATTCTTATCATGCGCAACGTTTATGACATGGCTTTTGATCAAGTGGGTTATTCATTGGACGTGGTCATAAAAGACAAAGTTCATAAAGAATAATTAGAACTTCAGGGAAACAAATGGGAATTGTTTATGTACTTTCAAACCCCTCGTTGCATGGTCAATGCAAAGTGGGTTTTACTCTCAGGCCTGTTAAAGAGCGGTTGGCCCAGCTGAACAGTTCGACCAGTATTCCGACAAAATTTTTCGCTGAATACTTCGTTGAACTTGAAGACAGTGAAACTTACAAAATTGAACAGGCGGCACATGCTGAACTCGAGAGACTTGGCTTTCACCATGGCAAGGAATACTTCAAATGCACCCCGGGTGATTGTAAGGATGCGATTGCGCGAGCTATTGCAAAACACAATGCGATCGTCCTCTTCGCAGAGGATGCTGAGATAACAAGAACTAAAGTTGCGCGTGAAAAATTGCGAATTGACGCTGAGTTGGAACGCCAGAGACTGGACGCTGAAATTGAGCGCAAACTCATTAAAGCCGAAGAAGATATTAACCAAAGATACGCAGAATATCTTGCTGCGATTTCTGATCCGGGCGGATTTATACCTTGGTGGATTGGTTGTAGTGTTGTTACGGGAATTGCACTTACATTTATAGCGCCTAATATAAGTGACGGAAAGGGATTTTTTCTTTCATCATTTCTTGGCCTGATAGCAGCTTTTTTTGCTAGAGAGTCAGCAGCTGAACACAAGAAAAAACAAACGGAATATGTTGCACGGGTCGCAGACCGTGATCGTGAACTTGCAGCTGTTAGAGCCGTGCCAAATGTGCAGCGCCAAGAACCCTTAAGGTCAACATCACCAGCATCTCCATCGCCAATTTTGAAATTCTGTAGGCGGTGCGAGACGAGGATACCCCTAGATTTAATACTTTGCGTGCGCTGTTCGGCGCTCGAGAACTCACCATTAAATCCAAGACAAATTCATCCTGAATATGGCGAGTCGGTAGCTAACTCAGCACTAGATAACATCAAGGCGAGTCATGTCGATAATTTCACCGCTACACCTGCGCCACCAAAGCGTTTAAGTTGGGTAAAGCTAGCCCCGTCATTAAATCCAATTGATGTTGAAAATTTTGGAGAAGACCTTGTGGTCTGCGTTAACGTGCAGCAATCTAGAACGCATTGGAAATTGCAAAGTAAGTTAAATGACATACCGTTCCTAAAAGCCGCTTCGTCTGCATCACATGCAGAATTTATCGAAAACTTCGGACAAGATTTAGTCGACCTTTGCGAAAGAACTGCAGAAAAATACATTCAAGAATTTGGCGTAGAGTTTATGGAACCATTTGTTGAACTGACCTCTATTGAGTCCGATATTGATAACTTTGGTGAAGACTTAATACAAATGATCGATCGGGTAGCAACTCAGTCTTTTGCAATGAGTCGCCTGACATCTTTAGGCATTGAACTGCCAAACATCAAAGAGGAAGAGGAAGAGGAAGAGGAAGAGGAAGAGGAAGGCTCAGTTACTTTGATGCTGCCAGATGGGCAAATCGACATGGTCGAATTGTCATTTTTTGCGGAGTCATTCGGTGCCAGTGTTGAGGATCGGCGAGATAAAAAGGGCGGGCTTTGGGTTCTTCCGGGAGAAGTAAAGGAGCGCGAATACTATGACGACCTTGCGCAAATTCTTTCTTTGGTAGGATTTAAATGGTCTGAAGTCCGAGGGGGCTGGTTTGTTCACTAAAGGTCTAGACGATTAGGATATGCGCTCTAGCCGGAACAGGGCCTTAAGGTCAATGCCGGGTTCTCTTGAACGATGCTGACATTTGTCTCGAACAGGTCATTAGGGGTATGGCTTGGCACTACAAAGACTACCAAAGAGACCAATCGCCTGAAGATAGGGAGACCTACTCAAGGGCAGAGGTCTCTGCTCGACAAATAAAATTCGGACTTTGGATAGAGGCTTCTCCATTAGAGCCTTCTAAATTTCGACGGATGAAAATCGGCTCTACATCTGGTAGCGATGCGGAGCGTTAGATCTTTTCATTACAAGCTTAGAAATTAGCTCCTCTGTAATACCGCCATCACTCTTGTACTTGGTCAGAACCTCGGTGGCATCTTCAAACCTCGATAGCTCCCTGTAGATCTCAGCCACTTCTAAGAAGCCGACTGAGTCCGAGTCTTCCACCAGTGTCAGAAGTCTTAGCATGTTGCTGAATTGCTCATCACTTAGCACATAGCCCGGACACAGCACTCATTGGGGATTTTTAAGTACAAAAAGCAAAAGGCCGCATGTAGCGGCCTTTTCATTTGGTGCATCTTTCAGCTTGTTAGCGTCCAGAGCGCATATCCCAATCATGGATTTGATAATTTTACTGCCTTTTCGGTTAAAAACAGTCGGTCACACAACTAAGTATCAGGGGAAAAGCATGGCACACATGCGATATAGGCTCGCGCTCGATTTAGGGACCACCTCATTAGGCTGGGCCATGGTTCGGTTGAATGCAGAGAGCGAAACATGCGCAGTGATTAAAGCTGGCGTACGGATTTTTTCTGACGGCAGGAACCCGAAGGACGGGTCTTCCCTAGCGGTTACCCGGCGCGAGGCTCGCGCCATGCGCCGTCGCCGCGACAGGCTGCTAAAGCGCAAAGCGCGCATGGAGAAGACGCTTATTGAGCATGGATTTTTTCCATCTGATGCGGCTGCACGAAAGACGCTTGTCACGCTCAACCCCTATGAATTGCGCGCCAAAGGATTGGACGCAACATTGACACCTGCCGAATTTGCTCGGGCCCTATTCCACATCAACCAGCGGCGGGGGTTCAAAAGTAACCGCAAAACCGACAAAAAAGACAACGATAGCGGCGCACTCAAGCAGGCCATATTGGGATTGCGTTCCCAACTCGACCCGCAAGGGCAGGATGGTAAGGCTCGCACCGTCGGAGAATTGTTGCATCGCCGCTTGATCAACAGTGCCTTGCCGGCTAATCAGCGGACGGTTCGAGCCCGCTACCGCGAACAGCGCATCATCAGAGACGATGGCAAATCTAAGATCGACAAAAGCTACGACCTTTACATAGACCGAGCCATGATCGAGGCGGAATTTGATGCGCTGTGGTCCAAGCAAAGTGAACTTAACCCGACCCAGTTCACAAGCGCGGCGCGCGACCAACTCAAGGACTGCCTGCTTCACCAGCGCCCGCTAAAACCGGTAAAGCCCGGGCGGTGCACGTTTCTGCCTGACGAAGAGCGCGCGCCTTTGGCACTACCGAGCGTGCATCGTTTTCGCATTTACCAAGAGGTAAACAACCTTCGCATCTTGCGCGAAGGTTTGAAAGAAGAAGCACTCACGCTACAGCAACGCGATGTCTTGGTTGCTGCATTAGAGGCAAACAGCAAACGCAGCTTCACACAAATAAAAAAGCTGCTGGGTGTTGGCGGCGCGGTGCAGTTCAATTTTGAGGACCCCAAGCGTCAAGAACTCAAAGGCAATACCACTAGCGCCATTTTGTCTAAGGATGAATACTTTGGCAACGCATGGTTTGCTTTTGATGAAGCTCAGCAAGATGCCATAGTGCTCCAACTGGTGAAGGAAGAAAACGAAGCCAAGCTGGTGAAATGGCTGCAAGCCGAAACGGGGGTGGACGAGCGCCGTGCCGAGGCGCTGGCCAATGTGGGACTTCCAGAGGGTTACGGCAGCCTGAGCACCAAGGCATTGGCGCGCATCCTGCCCGAGCTGCGCCGCGACGTGGTGACATATGACAAGGCCGTTCTGGCCGCGGGTTTTGAACACCACAGTCGTCTGAACGAGTATGGCGAAGTACCCGACCGTACCTTTGATACAGGTGTTGAACGCATCAATCCTGCGACCGGAGAAATACAGAAGTTACAGGCGTTTTATGCGCTCCCCTATTACGGCGAATTCTTGCAACGCCACGTTGGCTTTGGCACCGGCAAGCTCGAGGACACCGACGAAAAGCGCTACGGCAAGATTGCCAACCCGACCGTACACATTGGCCTGAACCAAGTGCGCTTGGTAGTGAACGCGCTCATCAAACGATACGGCCATCCGAGCGAAGTGATTGTGGAACTGGCGCGAGACCTCAAGCAAAGTAAAGATCAGCGTGACGAAGAAAACAAGCGCCAAGCAGAGAATCAGAGACGCAATGCACGGCTGCGCGCTGATATTGCTGGAATATTGAACACCAGCCCCGAGCGCGTGCGGGCTGCTGATATTCAAAAAATGATTCTTTGGGAGGAGCTTAGCTCTGATCCGGCAGACCGCCGCTGCCCTTATTCGGGCGTGCAAATCAGCGCAAACATGCTGCTGAGCGAACAGGTGGAAATCGAGCACATCCTGCCGTTCTCCGAAACGCTAGATGACAGCTTGAACAACAAAACCGTCTCTTTACGTCAAGCTAACCGCATCAAGGGTAACCGCACTCCGTGGCAGGCACGGGATGACTTTGCTGCCCAGGGCTGGAATTACGCCGATATGATGGCGCGCGCCGAACAGATGCCTAAAACTAAGCGCTACCGCTTTGCAGAAGATGGCTATGCCCGCTGGCTTAAGGACGATGCCGGTTTTTTAGCCCGGGCACTCAACGACACACGGCACTTGAGCAAAGTCGCGCGGGAATACCTAAGTCTCATTTGTCCGCAAAACACCCGAGTCATACCGGGCCGCATGACGGCCATGCTCCGCGCCAAATTTGGCCTTAACGATGTTCTCGGCATCAACGGTGAGAAAAACCGCAATGACCACCGCCATCATGCGGTCGATGCTTGCGTGATTGCAGTCACTGATCAGGGCCTGCTGCAACGATTTGCACGTGCTAGCGCAAGCGCTCGGGAGCAGCAACTCAATCGATTAGTAGAAGACATGCCACTGCCCTGGCCCAGCTACCGTGAACATGTTGCCCGCGCTGTGGGTAATATTTGGGTGAGTCATAAACCTGATCACGGTCATGAGGGCGCGATGCACAACGACACCGCCTACGGCCTGCTGGGCAACGGCCGTGTCAGCGTGCACAAGGTGGTGGATGGCAAACGCGAGCGCGTTGAAGACAACCTGAAGGTGATCGAATTCAGCAATGCCAAGGCCACAGAGCGCCATGGTGTTCTGCCTACGGGGGAACCTCGACCTTACAAAGGATACAAAGGCGACAGCAATTACTGCATCGAAATTGTCCGTAACGAGAAGGGTAAGTGGGAAGGCGAAGTCATTTCCACCTTCGAAGCGTACCAATTGGTGCGCACGCATGGACTTGCACGTTTGAGGCATCCCAAACTGAGCCTCAGTGATAAGCCGTTGGTAATGCGGATGTCACTTGATGATTCATTGCGGCTAGACGTTGACGGCAAACAGCGAACCATGCGCGTTGCCACGCTAAGCAGCAATGGCCAAGTCTTCATGGCCGATGCGCATGAGGCAAATGTGGATGCGCGCAATAGGAATAAAGGCGATCCATTCAGTTACGTATCAAAAATGGCCGGGTCCTTTCAAAAAGCAAAAGCCCGGAGAGTCACCATCTCTCCCATCGGCGAACTCCACGACCCGGGTTTCAAGGAGTAAAAAGCGTGATCGGCCGCATTGTCGAAGTGGCCGATGATCGTCGGCATCTGTCCATGCATCGTGGCTTTATGGTGGTGCAAGACACCGAGGGGGAGCGCCGACAGCTGGGGCAGGTTCCGCTGGATGACATTGCCGCCGTCATCGCCAACGCACACGGGTTTAGTTACACCAACAACCTACTGGTGGCGCTGGCCGAGCGCGGCGCGCCATTTGTGCTCTGCGCGGCTAACCACAACGCCGTGGGCATGCTGCTGCCGGTTGACGGCAATTTTGAGCAAGCCAAGCGTATAGAGGCGCAAATAGCGGCCAGCCTGCCCACCCACAAGCGCCTATGGGCGGCCGTGGTGCGCAGCAAGCTGGAACAACAAGCAGCAGCATTGGATGCCGCTGGCGCACCAACTGCACCATTGACTGCTTTGGTCTCCAAAGTAAAAAGCGGCGATCCGGAAAATCTCGAAGCACAAGGCGCACAGCGTTACTGGCGGCTGCTTTTTGGTGACGCTTTTCGCCGCGACCAAGAGGGTGGTGGTCTTAACGGCCTTTTGAACTACGGATACACCGTGCTGCGCGCCGCTACCGCACGGGCAGTGATAGCAGCAGGCTTACACCCCAGCATCGGCCTGCACCACAGCAATGACAACAATGCCATGCGCCTCGTGGACGATATGATGGAACCATTTCGCCCCACAGTCGACCTGAAGGTTTGGCATTTACACCGCAATGGCGAACGCGAGGTCACCCCGGAAACCAAGCGCGCCTTGGTGCGCACGCTGTACGACGATATGCAAACCACAGCAGGCGCTACACCAGTGATGGTGTGTGTGCAAAAACTGGCCGTATCACTCGCACAGGTTTACTTAGGCGAGCGCGAAAAGTTGGATTTACCTCTGCCCGGTCTGCCCTTGGCACTCGCAAATGCACTACAAGATGAATAGCATTCGCCGCAAATGCTGTCTGGGTATCGGCTCATGTGGATGTTGGTGATGTTTGACTTGCCTGTGGTGGAAAAGGTGGAGCGAAAAGCGGCTACCGACTTTCGCAACACTTTGCTTGAATTGGGTTTTGAGATGAGTCAGTTCAGCGTGTACATGCGCTTTTGCACGAGCGCGGCGCAAGTGGAGACCTACAGCAAACGCGTCGAAGCTGCGTTGCCTGAAGGAGGCAAAGTAAATATCCTGCAATTTACCGACAAGCAATACGAACGCATCGTCAGCTTCCGCGGAAAAGCCAAACAGCCATCCCAAAAATCGCCCGACCAGTTCGATCTTTTCTAGCAGATGCACACAGTTTTTCAGGCCCTAAAAACGAAAAACTCCCTGAAGAATCAAGGAGTTATCGCAGAAAGAGTCTAGATGATTGGGATATGCGCTCTAGCCGGAACTGAAAACATCTGAACTAACAGGAGTCGCCCAGTCTAGATGATTGGGATATGCGCTCTAGCCGGAACCGGATGTACTCATCCATGGCCTCGGTGACCGAGTCTAGATGATTGGGATATGCGCTCTAGCCGGAACTGCATTTGCTCGGTGCAGTGCTGTGCAATAAGTCTAGATGATTGGGATATGCGCTCTAGCCGGAACGTGCAAGCCGAGCTGTCTAAAGTCGGCATCAGTCTAGATGATTGGGATATGCGCTCTAGCCGGAACTTGTGCAGCGCCTTGCACTCGATGCAAGTCAGTCTAGATGATTGGGATATGCGCTCTAGCCGGAACACATTGAGTCTCTCAAGTCAGGCCCCCTCCAGTCTAGATGATTGGGATATGCGCTCTAGCCGGAACCTCTACAACCTGGTATTCATCGGAGCCGTCAGTCTAGATGATTGGGATATGTGCTTTAGCCGGAATATCTTACTTGGCGTATGGCTTAGCGTACTTGGTCTAGATGATTGGGATATGCGCTCTAGCCGGAACAGGGCCTTAAGGTCAATGCCGTAAACGTCTAGTCTTCGGGCAAGCAAAACTAAGAAGCCAGTCGCTTCAAAATGCCCTGAAGATCACTGAAGTACATAGATGCCTCCTGCGCCACCATTCTGGATTGCCAATTGCTGTCTGGAGCGAGTTCACGGCATGTTGCGGCTACAACATGAAAATGGGTCTTCATTAAAAACGCTGAATCAATAAGTAACCCTCTGCATCCCGTCCATTCTTGAACTTCCCGTATTTGCTCACATTCATATTGCATGATTTGATGCAGCTTCATTAGAAGAGGCTGCATGTGGGTATTAAAGGATTGCAAGATGGACTTGACCTCCGCATCTGTCTTGGGCACAACCAACGAACTGTTTCGGATAGCGGGTAATCCCTCGGCGATCAATCGGCAAGCTGCCAAGTGCATTCGCATAGGGATGCTGGAGAGAACGTACAGGGCGGAGCCGGGTGGCACGCAATAGGAATTTCGAGAGGTGACTGCAAGCGCTGATATGTCTCGCAGGGTATCCCCATAAAGGGCTAGGCTGGCCTCACCTGTCCAGTGTTTAGAGTTGTTGCTTTGAAGCGTGGCACTCGTTGCATCAATTGCGGGTTTGAATTTCGCCTTGGTGGCGTCGGTAATCTTTATGGGCTTAGGGTGTTGGGTCATTTTTGAATTCCTAAAAAAATTAAGTCGTGGTGTATCAATCGGCGTAACTGCGGGGCCGACCTACGGGGCGAGTCTTGATAGTGGAGTTGGGCGGCAGCCACAGAGTGACTTGTTTACCGTGGACTCGCCTGACAATCCGTTTCCAACCCAGAAAGTACAAAGCAGCGGCGATTCTTTGCATAGGCAACCCTATCGACAAAGTAAGCGTCAGTGGAGTCATGTATTGGGGCTTTACGGGCTTGACCGCTGCCCACCAAGTTGTAACTCGTGCTGCGCGGGATGCTAGGCGGCGATGGACCCTGCTCAATTTGCGGGCCGGGCTTTGCCTGCGGCCTACGCCGCGAGTTTGGACTGCGTGCATCACAACACACCCCCAAGGTGTATCGTATTTAACAGGGTATCAGGGTATCGAGGGTCCAGACTTTCCAGAGGGCTAACGAATACTGCACCACACTGCATAGAGGCTGGGGGCACCTTCATTTCTCTGTGTAAAGTTTTAGTAGATATTAGATACCCTTGATACCCTAATAGCCTGCTAACCCGCATGGATGCTTGATTCTTGGCAGGGTATCCCCACAGGGTATCCTCAGGGTATCCCGCCCATTTCAGGGCACCGAATGCCCTGTTTTCTCTCTTCTCCGCAGGTACCTTCATGCGCCACCCCGTGCCATTGGGGGCAAGGCCAACAATTTTGCGCCGTTGCTCTTGCGAAACGATACCCTGTTAAGTTCACTAACAATACTTCCCGCGCGGGTTGCATCTGATTTGCTCGGTCGGTCTAAACCGATGCGCAAGCAAATGTCCGTTGCTGTCAGCCACTTGATTCCGGACGTGTTTTTGAGGCGCTCCACATCCATGCTTGCCCAATCGATATGTGACCAGTCGAACGTCGTCAGGATGCGTTCACGAATAGGGTCAACCGCGCGATGTGCTGAGTTAGATTCAGCGAGTTCTGCTTTCGTAGCGGCATCAAAATACCAACGCTCGCCTGCTAGATATCGAACGCGGTACTCAGCCCATATTTGCTGCATTGTTTCCGGGGGTAGAGGGTTGCACCACTTCACAGCAATAGTCCAAAATCGGCGATCACCCGTTTGATCCACCAAAAACCCTGTACCGTTGACACTGCCCACAAATACAGTCCTGCGGGCATACGCGTTCTCCCTTCTGGCATAGGCTGGTCGCAATATGTCTTCGTCTCGCGTAATAAATGCCTTGAATGCTGACACGTCAGCTTTGCGCGTGGTGCTGTCGAGCTCACCCAGTTCAGTTATCCATCCATTCGTCGCCAGAAGTACGGAGTCTTTGTTCAGTGGGTCGAGGTGGATTCCCTCACGGACAGCGCCTGGCACCGGGCACAACGACTTTACCCAGCGTGTTTTTTGAACGTCTTGATTACCGACTAACACCAATGCACCCTGCGCAGATATGCCGTTGGCTTCGTATGCTGCGGTTGCTTGAAGTGCGAATGCGTCCATCAACTTCGCTCGTAATGAGGCTTGACTTGGGTTCAGCAATTCCAGAGACTCGTGAAAAATCTTGGACCTAGGCACTCCGTCCCAAGGTAGCCCTAGAACCCAGTCTTTAACAGGGTGATAGGCATTACTGCCTGCCACAGCGTCAACCAGTTCGGCAACGCCGTTTCGGGACATCCCTGCAAGGACACAAGCGTCCCCAAGGAAAGCCAATGCTGCGTTTTCATGATCATCACGGGCGATCCGTTGACCGGGCATTTCTGTCTCTGGCCGCTTGGTCATCACGTTATATCGGAGCGACCACCCGTGCATCCGGGCCAAAGCATCAAGATTTCCGGTTGTTTGTAAAGGTCTTAACTTTTTGTTGTCTTGGTCAAGTTTCCAATCGGGCAAAGTAACTTTCAATAGCGCAGTCGTAGGCTTTTCTGACCCCTCTGACCCCTCTGTCTCATCAATCGCCGGAGTCAATATCTGTCCAAAAATAATAGGTGATGGAATCTGCCCTTTGCTGGGGCAATCCGCGCACTTGCTGCTGTACTTACCAAACTCATCGCATGTGGTCGGGTCAGTTTTCCAGTTATCCAGCTTTTTCTGCGTCTCGCGTTTTTCGTACTCGGGGTGACCGCTACTAAATATCTGTGCAGCCTTATCGGGATCAGTCGTGAACTTGATGATGCCCAGCATGGCACGCCAGTAGGGTTCTTCAACGTTACCTCTCGAATTCGTTGCGTGCTTCATTGCGCCGCAACGCGCCAAGATCAACCCCAAATCCTTCGGCGTACTTTCAGCAACTGGTAGCACGTCCGAGTTAATCCCCGGGACTTTGCGCTTCTTGGGCAGGTCGTCGAAGCTCTCGACGTTCTCCGGGTCTAACAGGTTAGATACTGCGGTCCTAAATTCCTCGTAGGTGTACTCTGGGCCACGGCGGGTGAGTGATCTGACTACTGTACCGTTCTCGTGCATGGTGCCGATGGGGCGCAGGATGCGGGCGCTGTCTGCGGTGACCGCTGAATCTTCCTTGAGTCCGTACTGCTTGAACAGGCGAGACAGCCGTTTGGCAGTGGCAGTCCACGTGGCCACGTCCACCGATTCCCCTAGTACCCAGTACAGGTGCAGCCCCTCGCCGCTGGAAATCAGGTAGGTAGGCGCGAGTCCGGTGTCTTTGGCGAACGCCACGAAGTCCGCAAGCGCATGGCGCTGCGTCTCATAAACTTTGTCAGGACCGTGTTTGGCAAGCTTCTTCTCACCTGCATCGAGGTCAAGATAGAAACATTTTTTGCCAATAACATTGGCTTGGGTGCGGGCATACTTGTCACCGTTGATTACGGCTTGATCGTTGAACGCTGCGGTGGCAAAGTACACACCTTGCGCTTCATCTTCTACGGCGTAGTGCGTGGCCTCGAGGAGTTCTTCTTGGCTCGAGAACCAGATATTCTTCTTGGTTAATTTATTCCAGAGGGCGAAGTTCCCCTCTGCCGGGAGTACATCCCGATAGAAACTTTCTAGCCACTCGACATCTGCATACGGTATCGAGTCCGGCAGCAGGTCGAGCACTGCTTTGTTAACCAATGTCAAATTGGTCAAGGGCCTCGCCTTTTTGGCTTGCCATTTCTCTAATAAGCCTGTCATCGCGGCGAGCCTTCTTCGATAACGAGAGGGGTGCAATCAAACCGAAAAACTGCGCTATCGTCTGTCTTAGTGGTTGACTCGTCTGGCACATCCCGCTGGGGTTCCACTTCAATTAGTTCGGGCCTTGGGGGCTGCACGTCGTATGTCACGCCGTGCGTATGAATCACCCAACTAACCAAAGGCAAATTTTCTTTTGTTTCGCGTTTTGCAGCTTGGCGTCGGTCTTCCGCCTCGATGATTCGATGCGCTTGTTTTAGCATTTCGGCGGCTTCGAATGCGTCCATTCCCTCCAGCTGCTTCTCTATCAGGTTCAACGCCTTGAGTGCAATGCGCCGCGCTTTGGGAGCCAGTAACCGTCCATCACTTTCTGCGCGTAGTTTTTCAGCGTTGAGCTCTTCAATGAATCCGGTTTGTTCAGCAAGCCCATCTAGCGCAGAAATATCAACCCCGGCCAATGCTGCCCACTGTTCCGGTTCGTGGTCGTATGCATCAGCCAGTGGAAACGCTTTCTTGAGTTTTTCACAGTCGTTCATGCTGCTGGCCCCTTGCCAGTATTTGCCGAAACAATGAACGCTTCAACCGAGTCCGCATCCCATACCGTGGTGCCTGCTCCTAGTTTGAAAGGGGCAGGGAACTTTCCCTCCTTCACCCAACGCCATATCGTGGCAGGACCTACTGGCAATAGACCGGGGCGATCTTTGACGGTCGCAAGTTGTCGCAACCTGAGCACTCGTAATGACATCACTCAACTCCGTTTAATCCCGCGTGGTGCGGTATGGAGTGACTTTATTTTGATGGGAGGTGGGGGGTGAAATCCGCAGAAAAGTCGCGGACCTGATAGACCAATGGACGCTTGACTAGGGTGGTGCTTTGCCCCGCCCATGTATTAATTTTTCCGACGATAGTTGATTGAGGACCACGTAGTATTTGCCGCGCTGGTTTGCGCACGCTATCTGCTTTTACCTTGTACGCAAGTGCCGCAATTCGGGAAGCTTCACGCAATGGAAGGCCATCGGCTTTAACCAAATATGCGGCGTATGTAGCGGCAACTTGCGTGAGCGATTTCGGATTAACTGAGCGCCCCCTTTGTTTGCGCATCACATCACGTTCGAATTCATTTCTTGGTCGTTTGGGCGATAGCCCGGCGTAATGCAGCTCCAAGGCTTCAGCAAGGGACTGTGCGGCCTTTTTGGGTCTTCCTAGTGCCATACTTATGCGGCTTTTAAATCGACCACGTTGTTACCCTTTACTGGTGCTGTAGTCAAAAACTTTTCCCAATCTGTCATGAGGTTTCTGCGCTTATCAAATAGGTCGCCTCGCCTGTATGCTGCCTCGGTGCCACTTCCAATGGCGTGCGCCAGTGCCATTTCCACTACCTCGTTCGGGTAGTTTGTTTTCTCTGCGGCCCAGTCCCGGAATGTGGACCGGAACCCGTGCGGTACCGCGTCCAGCTTCATGCGGCGCATGATGGCCGTCAGGCTCATGTCGGATAGCGGTTTCGCGACATCGCGCCCGGGGAAAACCAAATCAACATCGTTGCCTTGTACGTCTTTGAAGCGGGGGAGGGTCATTACCATCATCAACACAGCATCGGTGAGCGGCACTCGGTGCGGTCTGCCTGACTTCATGCGCTCGCCGGGAATGTTCCAGACCTGATTGGCAAGGTCGAACTCTGACCATGTAGCTAACCGTGCTTCACCTGACCGGCAGGCCGTGAGAATTACGAACTCTAAGCACCGAAGGGACGTTCCCTCCAACGTGCGCAATTTCTTTACAAACGCATGGGCGTCATCTACGGCTATGGCGGTATGGTGCTGGCGGTTGTTGACCTTTGAGGGTTTGGGCAGCACTTGGTCAAGGTGTCCTCGCCACTGTGCCGGGTTGAATCCTTTAGGGCGGTAGCCCTGGGCAGCAGCCCAAGAAAGTACCAGTTCAATGCGGTTTCGTATGCGCACCATCGTTTCGTTCTTGGTACTCCAATCGGCTCGAATGGCGCTCACCACATCTTCGGTGTCCACGTCCTTAATGTGTTTGTGCCCGAAGTGCGGATAAACGTAGGTTTCAAGGGTGTTCTCCCACTGTTGCCCATGCTTGGCGTTCTTCCAGCTTGGTTTGTGGGTTTGGATGTAGGCCAGTGCGCAGGTCTTGAACGTCCATTCGATGGCCGTCTGCTTTGCTTTGCGTTCGGCGACAGGATCAACGCCCTCTCGTATCGCTTCTTTGGCCTCTCGCGCCCGCTCAGTCGCCTTGGCCAAGGTGACGCCCGGGTAACCCCCTAGTCCGATGTCCTTGCGTTTGGTGCCGACGGTGGTGCGCAGAATCCATGACTTTGCGCCTGTCTTAGTAATGTTCAAGCGTAGCCCCGACACGGTGCCTACAGCGTGCAGGCCGGGCTCGGACAGATTCTTTACTTCCAGCGCCCCAAGTGTTTTTGCGATGCGTGCCATTCGTGCTTCCGTTATGTGATCAGACAGACCATTTCAGCGACCTACACATAGGGGTGTTTTGAAGAAAACTACTAGCCCCCTAAAACCCCCCCATCTATCCCCCCATTGGATTCTGCGATTGGGTAAGATGAAATAATACAGCAAGACTAGAACTAAGAGTGAATATATTGGGGGGATAGACAGTTTTGATACAAAAAAAGCCCCTTGAAGGGGCCTAATTGGCGGAAGCGGTGAGATTCGAACTCACGAACGGTTGCCCGTTGCCGGTTTTCAAGACCGGTGCAATCGACCACTCTGCCACGCTTCCTATTGTGTGTGCGGTCTACGCAGTAGGCATTCTACTGGCTTAGCTCTGCCAAATTGAGCTTTATGCGTCAGGCGCCAAAGGATGCTGAGCCATCAGTTCAATGGCTTTCACTAAAGACGAATGGTCGGCTTGGCCCAGGCCTAGGGCGGTGCAGGCTTGCATCAGCTGCGCTGCGCCTGCGGTTTGGGGCAGCGCCATATTGAGTGCTTTGGCGCTTTGAAGGGCTAGGTTCAGGTCTTTTTGGTGCAGCGCCACCCTAAACCCGGGGGCGAAGGTGCGTTTGATCATGCGCTCGGCGTGCACTTCCAGAATGCGCGATGCGGCAAACCCGCCCATGAGCGCTTGACGGACTTTGGCTGGGTCGGCGCCGGCCTTAGAGGCAAACACCAAGGCTTCGCTGACAGCCGCTAAATTGAGCGCCACAATAATTTGGTTGGCCACTTTGCAGGTTTGGCCGTCGCCGTTACCGCCAATGAGGGTAATGTTTTTGCCCATCAGCTCAAACACAGGGCGCACCCGCTCAAACACCGACTCGTCTCCCCCCACCATGATGGTGAGCGACGCGGCTTTGGCACCCACCTCGCCACCTGAAACCGGTGCATCCAGGTAGTCCGTGCCCAGTTCATTGATGCGGCGGGCAAAGGTTTTGGTGGCCATGGGGTCGATGGAGCTCATATCTATGACCACTTTGCGGGCAGCAGATAGGCCCGATGCAGCCGGTGCGACCTTGAGCCCTTCGGCCACGCCGTATTCGCCAAACAGCACACGTTCTACATCCGGTGTATCGGGCACCATGGTGATGATGAGGTCTGCTTGCTGGGCCACGCTTGCGGCATTGGGGCAGGCCACGGCCCCGGCATCCAAAAGCTCTTGCGGCACGCTGCGACGCGTGTTGGCGTAAAGCTTGTGGCCAGCTTTTAAAAGGTTGAGTGCCATGGGCGCGCCCATGATGCCTAGGCCAATAAACCCAATATTCAACGTTGTAGGGGTTAGGGTGCTCATGCTTGTCCTTCAGTGAGGGTGTCGAGTTGAAACTGGCCTGTTTTGTGCCATAGCCATGTGTCGGTGTAAGTCACCTTGCCAAGTTTGATGGGGGCGGGAAATGGCGCGGCGTTGCGCACCGTGCGTTCAATTTCAGCCATGACCTCGGGCGCGTGTTTGGGCGCCCGCATCCAACTGGTGGCCAGCACATGGCCTTTGGCGTCCACCTCTACTTGCAGCACGCCCACGGCATAAAGCAAGGGGGGTAGCTTGCCTTTAAAAATACGTTGGTGGTTTTTGCTGTACAGATGACTCGCCGCATCGCGCCGGTAAGCCCTGGCAGACGCTGCAACCGACACATGTTGGGGTACTGATGGGGCTGCCGAAACAGGGGGAGGCGGGGGGGGCGGAGGTGGCGGAGGTGGCGGAGTTACAGGTTCAGGCGGAGGAGGCGCCGGGGGCGCAGGTATTGGAGTGGAGCACCCCCCCAAAAAACCACCTGTCAAAGAGGCCAAAGCCAATGAGGCGCCCGAAGTCAGCGCCCAGTTCAGACAGATTCTTCGGTTGGGTGCGTGCTTCATAGGGCAGGACCTACCTTAGATAAATTCAATCCGCCGTAATGCCAGCATTTTTGATGGTTTTGGCCCAAAACTCGGTTTCGCGCTTGACCAAAGCGTCCAGCGCCTCAGGGGGTTGGTAGCGAATTTCTATGCCCGCAGCGGTGGAGCGGGTTTTGGTGTCGGGCATTTCCATGGCTTGTTTGATGCTGGCACTCAGCTTATTGATCACGTCTGCTGGTGTACCAGCTGGCGCAAAAATACCCACCCAGGCTTCCAGCTCAAAACCTTTTAAACCCGCCTCAGAGGTAGTGGGCACATTCGGTATGCCGGGGTGGCGCGAGCTACCCGCAACGGCCAAACCTTTGAGCTTGCCCGCCTGTATGTGCCCCATCACTGAAGGCGGGGTGGTGATGAACACCTGCACCTGGCCAGACAGGACGTCTTGCACCGCAGGGCCAGAACCGCGGTAGGGAATGTGCACCATGCTGGTTTGGGTTTGGGTCTTGAATATTTCGGTACCAATATGCGAGAGCGAACCATTGCCCTGAGAGGCATAGCTCAAACGCCCAGGGTTGCTTTTTAAATAGCCAATAAATTCGCCCAAGGTGTTCACCGGTACCGAGGGGTGAACCGCAATGACGTTGGTGGCCACAGTAATGAGCGCCACGGACACCAAGTCCTTTTGCGCCCAAGGCAGTTTGGGCGTGAGCGACGGGTTACCCACGTGGTAGGCCGAGTAAGAGGTGAGCAGGGTGTAACCATCAGGGGTGGCTCGCGCCACATGGCCGTAGGCCACATTACCGCTGCCACCGCTCTTGTTGTCTATCACCACAGTTTGGCCTAAAACGCGGCTTAATGGGTCGCTGAGCAAACGTGCCGAGGCGTCCACAAAACCGCCGGGCGGGTTGGGCACGACAAGGTTCACGCTTTTGGAAGGAAAGCCCGCTGCAGTTTGGGCTAGAGCCGCAGGGCCGAAAGTGGCGCAGGCCATGGTGGCCAAAGACCAAACAAGGCGCCGCAAACCGTTGATATTGGTAAGTGTCACAAATGTCTCCTTGAATATTTATAAGGGGTACAGTCTAGTGGGTTTTGACAGCTATGACCTTACCTTTTTCAACCACCCCACCAACACCTGTGCCCACAGCGCTGTGGCAAGAAAACCCGCGGGCTTTTTTGAAGCAATTGTTTGCGGTGGCGGTGCAGCGGGCCATGCCGATACATTGCCTCAAGCCCTTTTTGCCCACCCCACCCAAGGGGCGCACTGTGGTTATTGGGGCCGGCAAAGCGGCGGGCGCTATGGCGCAGGCTTTGGAGGCCTTGTGGCCCGCAGACGCACCCTTAAGCGGCGCGGTGGTCACGCGTTATCACCACACCCCGCCCACTCCAGCTTCGCCTCCTGGCCATGTGGCGCAAAAGCCCCGAATCGACGTGCTTGAGGCTGCGCACCCTGTGCCTGATGCCGCAGGTTTGGCGGCATCGGCGCGCATGCTGGATCTGGTGCAGGGCCTGAGTGCGGATGACTTGGTCATTGCCCTCATCTCTGGCGGGGGGTCTGCCTTGTTGACCCTACCTGCTGAGGGGCTGACGCTGGCGGACAAGCAGGCTCTTAACCAAGCTTTGTTGGCCAGTGGCGCCCACATTGGCCAGATGAACTGCGTGCGCAAGCACCTATCGCGCATCAAAGGGGGTCGGCTTGCGCAAGCATGTGTACCTGCACAGCTTTTGACGCTGGCCATCAGCGACGTCCCCGGCGACGACCCCGCCACCATCGCCAGCGGCCCCACCGTGCCCGACACCACCACCTGCGCGGAGGCTTTGGAGCTGATAGAGCGCTTGCACTTGCCCGTGCCGCCCCAAGCTCTGACGCAGCTGCGCGACCAGACGCTGGAAACCCCCAAGCCCGGAGATGCTTGTTTTGAACACGCCCAAGTGCATGTGGTGGCTACTCCTGCCCAAGCTCTGCAAGCTGCGGCGCAGTGGGCGCAAAGTGCTGGTTTGCGGGCCTATGTGATGGGTGACGCCATAGAAGGCGAGTCGCGCGAGGTGGGCCAAGCCCATTCGGCGTGGGCACAAGACTCGGCTTTTCAGCGACCCTGCGTGATTTTGAGCGGCGGCGAAACCACGGTGACCCTGCGCGCTCAAGACTTAAGCGCACATTTAGACGGTATGCCCAAACCCCAAGGTGGCCGCGCGGGTGAATACGGTTTGGGGTTAGCGAAGGCTTTAGCGGGCCAAGCCAGTACGTGGGCTATAGCGGCCGATACCGATGGCATAGACGGTTCGCAAGACAACGCGGGCGTTTTGGTGGCGCCCGATACCCTAGCCCGTTCCGAGGCGCTGGGGGTGCATATAGACGCCCACCTGAGCCGCTACGACTCCTATGGCTTTTTTAAAGCCTTGGACGATTTGGTGGTGACAGGCCCCACTTTTACCAATGTGAACGACTTTCGCGCCCTGCTGCTGCTCTGATCTTTGTTTCATTGACCTGTCTCAAGGTGCTCCTGGGGCAGACTGTGCACAATGATTGGCATGGTGAATGTGGAATTTCTGGACCCTACCTCGGCCGAGCAAATTGTGCTGCCGCTTGCCACGGTGCTATCAAGCCGTGGTGTGGCCTCGGCATGGGCGGTGCACTTAGACGCTGGGCGGGTGGTGTTGGGCGTCCAGCACCTGAATGAGATGGTGCACCAACTCGGCAATGCTGTAGGGCCCGTATGGCTGAACGCCAGCGAGGTGGCCCTGAATTTGGGCGCGGTAGTGGATATGGTGGCGCAAACCGAGGTGCGGGTGCGCCGCATTCCGGCGGCCAAATTCAGGCAGTCGCTGACCGAGCTGCCCCAAGCCGCACGCTGGGTCATCCGCGATATGGCCACAGCGCATCGGCAGCAAGTGGAGCTGTCTGTCAGCCGTTTGGCTTTAGACGCAGATGCCCGCTGTGCTGAATGGCTATTGCAGCATGCCCAGCCTGAAGCACAAGGTCAGCTGTCTGTGACCTTGCAGCAACCTAAACGCATGATTGCCGCCCAACGGGGCATTGCCCCCGAAACCTTTTCGCGTGTGCTGCAGCACCTGCGCTTGCAGGGGCTGATCAGCGGCAGCGGCCGCCAGTTGTGGGTGATGGACTTGGTGGGGCTGCAAAAAATGGTGTCGGGCTAGCGCTCTTTAGTCGGGCTTGCGCTCTTTAAAGTGCAGCACCAACAGTGCCAGCGCCCCTACCGCCATGACCCCCAGCGACACATGTACCGCTTGCTTGCTGGCTGCGTACACCAGGCTGGAATAAGCCAAGTAAGCGCAGGCTAGGCAAAACAATATTGGCGTAAGGGGGTAAAGCGGCATTTTGAATACCGCTTGATTCGGGGTTGTGGTGCTTGACCTTAATTTAAATACCGACAAGCCCACAAGCAGTAAAAAACTCCAAAACACCGGCGCGGTGAATTCCACCATGGCCTCAAAACCGTCGTGCTGGAGCAGTCCCAACACCACCAAGGCCAGCGCAATCACAGACTGCACCAGCAGGGCGGCAATGGGGGTACCTGCACTGAAGCTCCACTTCGCCATAAACCCTAGGGGCTTCCAGCTCTGGGCCAGCGCAAAGTTGCTGCGAGCGCCCACAATCATGGTGGCGTTGATGCTGGTCAGCGCAGCAAAGGCCACAAACAGGCTCAGGGCCTGTTTGCCCCAAGGGCCAAAAGCTGCACCCATCACATCTGCAGCGGCGGCCTTGGAGTCGGCCAAGCCCTTTAAGCCCAAACCATGCAGCAAGGCGGCATTGACCAGCACATACACCACGCTGATGATGGCCAGGCTGAGCAAAATCACCTTTACCATGCTGCGCGTGCCGCCTTTGACCTCAGCTGAAATGTAGGCCGATTCGTTCCAGCCGCCAAAGGTGAGCAACACAAACACCAAGGCCAAACCCGCCAAGCCCAAGGGGGGTGTGCTGCTGAACCATGAAGGTGTCGCCTCTGCTACGGGGCTGATGCTAAAGCCCGCCACCACCACGGCCAGCAGACCCAGCACTTCAAAAATGGTCAAGGCAGATTGCACGCGGCCAGAAGCCTCTAGACCCACCCAGTTGACGACCGTGAGCAGCAACACAACGCCCAAGGCCCAGATGGCGGTGGAGTAAGCCCCCAGAGGAATGGCTTGGCTCATATAGTCGCCAAACACAAAGGCCAAAAGTGCAATCGAGCCGGTGTTGATGACCATAGCCTTGGCCCACGCGTACAAAAAAGCCAAGTGCTTGCCGTAGGCCAGCTCTAGAAAATGGTAATCGCCACCCGCATGAGCATGGCGCGACGACAGCTCGGCATAACACAACGCGCCGGCAATGGAAATCAGGGCACCTGCCAGCCAAGCGGCGTAGATCCAGCCCACATCCCCCATGGCGCCTGCCACCATGGAGGGGGTTTTGAAAATGCCGGCACCAATGACGATGCCCACAATGATG